>NZ_WKZJ01000005.1:0-166307 GCF_009679715.1 Faecalibacterium sp. BIOML-A1 | reverse complement strand
AGACCATCACGTTTGAGGAAGCGGCCCAAGCCGCATCAAAGGAAAATGGTTCGGATTTGGATTGCTTTACTGCACCAAGAATCCCCGACACACTTTCGTGTGCCGGGGATTCTTTTTGCGCGATCGGGAGGATTCGAACAGCAACGACGACGACCGCAGCCTGCGGCTGAAACAGGGAGGAGTTGTTGGGGCCGCGTTCTGATTTTTCAAAGCCCTGCCAAGGGGCTGCGGAAAAATCAGCTAACGCAACCCGTTGCTGTTGCTTAGCCCGCGGGTCCCAACGCGTAGGAATGTCTACCGTGGAAGCTGTGGATCGAAAGATTTCATGGCTTTTTTGTTTTGTAAGCCATGGCTGCACGGTTTCTGCACGGTTTTTGCACGGTCGGTGTTTTCCATGTCCGATGATGTAGGGCGCTGTATTGCATTGCAATCAGTGCCCTTTTTTGCATCAGGTGAGCAGGGCTAAGCGGAGCTTTGCCTTCATTTCCGGGTCGGCATCCTTGAGCAATTCCAAAAGAGCCGTCATGGAGATGGTGGGTTCGCCTGCGGCGGGTACAGCCTGCGGGCTGGGGGTGTCGGGCTTGGCATAGAAGCCGCTTTCAAACTTCTTGCCCAGCTCCACACGGGAGGACTGCTGGATAAGGCGGGCAAAGACTTCCTTGAGGATGTTCTCCGCTTTTTTTAGCGTGAAAATGTAAAAGACCACCTGTATATTTCAGGCTTTGGAAAGAAGCTTCCCCTCCTCCAGCATCTTTTTCACCTCGTGCAGGTCTTTGCACTCGGCGGTGTACAGACGGCGCATCTCGTCGTCGGCGGGGGCAAGGTCCGGCACCATCACGGTGACAAAGCCGCCCCGCGCACCGGCCCGCACGCCGTTGTAGCTGTCCTCCAGCACCAGCGTTTCAGCCGGGGTGGTGCCCAGCGCCTTGGCCGCGGTGAGAAAGATCTCCGGGTCGGGCTTTGACGAGGTGAACTGCTCGCCGGAAATAAGGGCCTGAAAGTGATCGGTCATGTGCCAGTTGTTGAGGTGCCGCAGGATGGATGCCATCCGGCTGGAGGAAGCCACCACCATGGGAATGTGCTGCGCTTCCAGATAGGCGATGAGTTCATCCAGACCCGGCTTTTTGGGCGGCGGCGCCTGAAAGGCCGTCTCTGCCTGCGCGTGCAGGGCATCCATGATGGCATCGGCGTCGCAGTCCGGGCCGTAGAAGCGGCGCAGCACGGCCCGCATGGAATCGCCTGCCGAGCCGCGCGCGGCAGCGTCCAGCCCTTCCTTATAAGGAAGACCCAGTGTGGCCAGTGCGGGCTTCCACAGGGTGGTCCAGATGCGCTCGGTGTCGAACATCAGCCCGTCCATATCAAAAATAACACCTTTTATCATTGTGCAAAAGCTCCTTTCTGAGCCTGTAAGATCCGGCTTATGCCCTCATTGTATCATATTTTGGGCAGTTTGCACATGGAAAAGCAGGCAATTTAGCGCAACTTAACCTGTCCAAAGATGAAAGATTTTTCGTTTCCTTGTAAATCACATTCATATTATTATAATAGAAAACAACATTCGGTGTTTGCGGGCGCATTTTCATTCGCTGCGCCCGAGATCAGGAAAGAGGGAAAATAAATCATGTTGGATATCGAGATCACCCGTACCACTGCTCCGAAGGCAAAGCCTGACGAGAGCAATCTGGGTTTTGGCAAGAAGTTCACCGACCATATGTTCGTGATGGATTACACCGAGGGCGAAGGCTGGCACGATGCCCGCATTGTCCCCTACGGCCCCTTTGAACTGGACCCGGCTACTGTCGTGTTCCACTACGCTCAGGAGATCTTTGAGGGCATGAAGGCATACCGCACGGCCGATGATACCGTCCAGCTGTTCCGCCCGGACTGCAACGCAAAGCGTTTCCAGGACTCCGCCGACCGTCTGTGCATCCCCAAGATCCCTGTGGAGGACTACATTCAGGCCGTTGAAACTCTGGTGGACGTGGACCGTGACTGGGTGCCCCATTCCGACGGTGCTTCCCTGTATATCCGTCCCTTCGTGTTTGCAAACGACGTGGGTCTGGGCGTGCACGCTTCCAAGCACTACATTTTCTGCATCATCTGCGCTCCCTCGGGCGCTTACTATGCCGAGGGCATCAACCCCGTCCGCATCTATGTTGAAGACGAGTACATCCGTGCCGCTCCCGGCCTGACCGGCTTCACCAAGTGCGGCGGCAACTATGCTGCTTCCATCAAAGCCGGTGAGCTGGCCGAGGAGCAGGGCTACGCACAGGTGCTGTGGCTGGACGGCGTGGAGAAGAAGTACGTCGAGGAAGTTGGCAGCATGAACATCATGTTCAAGATCGACGGCAAGGTGTACACCGCTGCTACCGTCGGCACCGTTCTGCCCGGCGTTACCCGCCGCAGCTGCATCGAGCTGCTGAAGGACTGGGGCTATGAGGTCGTCGAGGGCAAGATCGCCATTGCCGACATCATGGCTGCTGCCCGCGAAGGCAAGCTGGAAGAGGTGTTCGGCACCGGTACCGCCGCTGTCGTCTCCCCCGTCAAGGAGCTGGTCTGGAAGGGCGAGCACGCCTACATCGGCGACGGCAAGATCGGCCCTGTCACCCAGAAGCTGTACGACACCATGACCGGTATGCAGTGGGGCAAGATCCCCGATACCAAGGGCTGGATCGTGCCTGTTGAGAAAAAGAACTGATCCCGATTCTCCGGAGAGAACCTTTTTATTCAGAATAGCAGCAAACGCCGCCAGGCCTCCGCTCGGCGGCGTTTGCCGTATATTAGGATAACGTCCTCGCCCTCTCCGTCAAACCTCCAAAATTTCCCGGCGCAATTGCTTTCTGTGCCCTGCAGTGCTAAACTGAAAACAGAACAGCGGCCTGCATTGCGGCAGGCCATGTGCAGGAAAGATTGAGAGGAATGGACCCATGGTCAAAAAATGGAGCGTGAGCTACCCTGCCGTCAACGGCACCGAGCAGCGCAGAGTATATGTTTATCTGCCCACGATGTATGAAGCTGACCCCGACCGCCGGTATCCGGTGCTGTATATGTTCGACGGTCAGAACGTCTTTTTTGACGAGGATGCCACCTTTGGCAAAAGCTGGGGCATGGCCGATTATCTGGACTACACCGACACCCCGCTGATCGTGGCGGCGGTGGAGTGCAACGCCGGAGCCAACAACGAACGGCTGGTGGAGTATTCGCCCTACCGGTTCGACGACCCGCAGTTCGGCCACTTCGACGGCACGGGTCAGGCCACCATGAGCTGGTATATCCACCGGTTCAAACCCTTCATCGACCGCAACTTCCGCACCCTGCCCGACCGGGAGCACACCTTTATCGGCGGCAGCAGCATGGGCGGCCTGATGAGCCTGTACGCCCTTTTGCAGTACAACGACACTTTCAGCCGTGCGGCGGCGCTGTCGCCGTCCATCTGGGTGTCGCCGGAAAAGCTTTCCGGCCTTGTGGGCCGCGCAAAGCTGGAGCCGGGCACCGTGCTGTACATGGACTACGGCTCCCGCGAGATGGGCAACCACGAGGGCATGCGCCGCGGCTTTGCCGAGATGTGCAGCAAGGTACTGACCCGGGGCATCCACCTCACCAGCCGCATCGTGCCCGGCGGCACCCACAGCGAAGCCAGCTGGGAAAAACAGCTGCCCTTTATGTTCCATACTCTGATGTATGAGGTGGAGGAGTAAACCCTAAAAGGAGGAAACACCATGGAAATGCAGTATTTCAAGGATTACAGTCCGGCGCTGGGCCGCGACATGGAGTGCAAGATCTACGGCCACGCAGGCCGCCCGATGCTGTACATCCCCTGTCAGGATGGCCGCTTCTTCGATTTTGAGAACTTCCACATGGCCGACACCCTTGCCCCATGGATCGATGCTGGTAAGATCATGGTGATCTCCATTGATACCATGGACAAGGAGACCTGGTCCGACACGCAGGGCGACCCTTATTGGCGCATCCGCCGCTATGAGCAGTGGCTGCGCTATATCGTGGAGGAGGCTGTGCCCAAGATCCAGTATATGGCCAAGGAGCGCAACGGCTGGGACGACCTGCCCGGTGTCATTGCCTTTGGCTGCAGTCTGGGCGCTACCCATGCGGTCAACCTGTACCTGCGCCGCCCGGATGTGTTCTGCGGCTGTCTGGCCCTCAGCGGCATCTACACGGCCCACTATGGCTTCGGCAATTATATGGACGAGCTGGTGTACATGAACTCGCCCGTGGACTACATGAAGAACTTCCCGGAGGATCACCCCTACATGCAGCTGTTCCGCAGCCAGAAGGCGGTCATCTGCTGCGGTCAGGGCGACTGGGAGCAGCCGGACACCACATGGTTCCTCAAGCGCATCTTCGAGGCCAAGAACATCCCCATCTGGGTAGACCTGTGGGGCCACGATGTGAACCACGACTGGAACTGGTGGTATAAGCAGACTGCATATTACATGCCGTATATTCTGGGCGAGCAGTAAAACAAACCCTCTCAGGCGCTGACGCGCCAGCTCTCCCGAAGGGCGAGCTTTGATGCATCTGACGGTTTGCAGCAAATAAGCTCCCCCTTCGGGGGAGCTGGCATCGCGCAGCGATGACTGAGAGGGACGCCTCCCTCCCGGAGGGAGCTGGCACGGCGGAGCCGTGACGGAGGGAGTTTTTATAGAGGTTTATAGAGGAAAGAGGAATCGTAAAACCATGCAGAATTTCATTTTTATTTCGCCCAACTTCCCCACCAACTACTGGCAGTTCTGCCATGAGCTGAAAAACAACGGCATGAATGTGCTGGGCATCGGCGACCAGCCCTACGATGAGCTGAAGCCGGAGCTGAAGGACAGCCTGAACGAGTACTACAAGGTGGGCAGTCTGGAAAACTACGACGAGGTCTACCGCGCCGTGGCCTTCTTTGCCTTCAAGTATGGCCGCATCGACTGGCTGGAGTCCAACAATGAATATTGGCTGGAGCGGGACGCAGCCCTGCGCACCGATTTCCACATCACCTCCGGCTTCCAGACCTCCGATATGCCCCGCATCAAGTACAAGAGCAAGATGAAGGAGTATTACCAGAAGGCCGGCATCGCCACCGCACGCTACCACATGGTGGACGATTACGAGGGCTGCCGGAAGTTCATCGACGAGGTGGGCTACCCGGTGGTGGTAAAGCCGGATAACGGCGTGGGCGCATCCGATACCCACAAGCTGTCCAGCGACGAGGACCTGAAAAAGTTCCTCGTGCAGAAGACGGCCCATCACCCGGATGTGGAGTACATCATGGAGGAGTTCGTCCGGGCCGAGGTGAACAGCTACGATGCCATCATCGATGCCAACGGCAACCCCATCTTTGAGGCCGGCAACGTGAGCCCCATGTCCATCATGGATATCGTCAACGACAACGACAACTCCATCTACTACATCATCAAGGACCTGCCCGAGGACACCCGCGCTGCAGGCCGTGCCGCCGTCAAGAGCTTTGGCGTGAAGAGCCGCTTCATCCACTTTGAGTTCTTCCGCATGACCGAGAATCAGGCCGGTATGGGCAAAAAGGGCCAGATCGTGGCACTGGAAGTCAACATGCGCCCCTGCGGCGGCTTTACCCCGGATATGATCAACTTTGCCCGCTCCACCAACGTGTATAAGATCTGGGCGGACATGATCGCCTTTGGCGGCACCGATATGCCGGTGGGCGAGCACTTCTACTGCCCGTTTGCAGGCCGCCGCGACGGCAAGCACTTTGTGTACAGCCACGAGCAGATCATGCAGAAGTACCAGCAGAACATGCGCATGGTGGACCGCATGCCGGACGCGCTGAGCGGCGCCATGGGCAACCAGATGTACGTTGCCACCTTCTCCACCCGCGAGGGCATGGAGCAGTTCTACGCCGACGTGCTGGCCACCACCGATGCCACGAATGCCGCAGCTCAGAAGGAACTGAGCAGCATTCTGGCTCTGGGCGAGCCGGAGACCACCCCGGCGGAAAAGCCCGCCGCTCCTGCCGCTAAAAAGGCACGCACCACAAAGAAAAAGTAAGAATACGCTCAAAAAGCCCCGGAATGGCGTGCCCGTTCCGGGGCTTTTCGTTGTCCCTTTCTGCAAAGTGTGCTATACTGTTGCCAGACATTTTATTGGGAACGAGGTACATCTATGAAAATTCCTGCAAACGGCTTCACCCACGCCGGCAAGTTCCACGCCGACGATGTGTTTGCCACTGCCCTGCTGCAAATTTTGCGCCCGGACATTAAGATCACCCGCGGCTTTGTGGTGCCGGATGATTTTGACGGCATCGTGTACGATGTGGGCTTTGGTATGTTCGACCACCATCAGGAGCCGCGGGAGTGCCGCCCCAATGGCGTGCCCTATGCGGCCCTCGGCCTGCTGTGGCGGGTGCTCGGCCCCGGCCTTGTGGGTGAGCGTCAGGCCCGGCTCATTGACGAGAACTTCATCCAGCCGCTGGACCTCAACGATAACACCGGCGAGCAGAACAGCCTGTGCGATGCCATTGGCTTTTTTAACCCGGTGTGGGACTCCAGGGAGGATCAGGACACCTGCTTTTTCAAGGCGGTGGCCGTGGCAAAGCAGATCTTGGAAAACCAGATCGCCAGCGCCAACGCCGTGAACCGCGCCGACGAAAAGGTGCAGCAGGCTTACAAAAACTCCCGGGACGGCATCGTGGTGCTGCCCTGCTATCTGCCGTGGAAGAACGGCCTGTACAAGACGGACGCGTTGTTCGTGGTTTACCCCAGCCAGCGCGGCGGCTGGAGCGCCCAGTGTGTCACCGACCACAAGACCAAACGCCCCAAGCTGCCCTTCCCCCAGAGCTGGGCCGGCCAGCCGCAGGAGGTCATTGAGCAGAAGAGCGGCATCCCGGGCATCAGCTTCTGCCACGCCAGCCGCTTCCTCATCACGGCCAAGGATAAGGAAACTGCCCTTGCCGCCTGCCGTCAGGTGTTAAAGAACAATGGCCGCATCTGAGCCGTGCGCCCGGCCAAAGCCCGCCTTTGTGTATATGGTGCGGTGTACCGGCGGTACGCTGTACACCGGCTGGACCACCGACCCTGCCGCCCGCCTGCGCGCCCACCAGAGCGGACGCGGCGCAAAGTACACCCGTGCCAGAGGGGCCGGGGGTTTTGCCTATCTGGAACTGTGCGCGGATAAACGCGCCGCCCTGCGGCGGGAGTATGCCCTCAAGCAGCTGCCCAAGGCCCAGAAGGAACTGCTGTGCCGCGCATGGAGCGCGGCGGGCGGGCCATTTTCCGGCGCATAAAGCGAAAACGAAACCCGGGACTCTTTCAGGGCCAGACGGCTCACAAAAGGGTCCCGGGCTTTTTGTTTTTGCGGTGTGAATTCTTTCCGTGTGCTGTAGTCCGCACATGCCCCGGGCGGGATGCATGTGCCCCGAATATATACTGCGCAAATGCATAAAATATGAATATATTCTGCAAATAATGCATAAAGATGCAACATGAACGAAAAACGGGTGCCGGAAGCAAAAAAGGTTTGTATGGTTTTGTTATTGACGAAAAAACAGCGCGGCGTATAATAAAAGCATCAACCGAAACGCAACGGAAGAGGATGCGAAGGGAAAGTGCGCATCAGAAGACAAAAGTGTATTTTTATGAAAAAGGAGCGTCACCTATGAAAAAGGAAAACATCAAAAAAGTCGTGCTGGCATACTCCGGCGGTCTGGACACCTCCATCATCATTCCCTGGCTGAAGGAAAACTACAACAACTGCGAGGTCGTCGCTGTCTCCGGTGACGTGGGTCAGGGCACCGAGCTGGACGGTCTGGAAGAAAAGGCCAAGGCGACCGGCGCTTCCAAGCTGTACGTGCTGGACCTGAAGAAGGACTTTGTGGAGAACTACATCTTCCCCACCCTGAAGTTCGGCGCGAAGTACGAAGATTACCTGCTGGGCACCAGCTTTGCACGTCCCTGCATCGCCAAGGCTCTGGCGGATATCGCCATCAAGGAAGGTGCAGATGCCATCTGCCACGGCTGCACCGGCAAGGGCAATGATCAGGTGCGTTTTGAGCTGACCCTCAAGGCCCTGTGCCCCGATATGGCCATCATTGCTCCGTGGCGTGAGTGGGATATCAAGAGCCGTGACGAGGAGATCGACTACGCCGAGGCTCACCACATCCCCCTGAAGATCAACCGCGAGACCAACTACTCCAAGGACAAGAACCTGTGGCACCTGAGCCACGAGGGCCTCGATCTGGAAAGCCCCGCCAACGAGCCCCAGTACAACAAGCCCGGTTTCCTGGAGCTGGGCATCAGCCCCGAGCAGGCTCCCGATAAGCCCACCTATGTGACCATCCACTTTGAAAAGGGCATCCCCACCGCCGTGGACGGCAAGGAGATGGGCGCTGTGGAGCTGGTGGAGCACCTGAACAAGCTGGGCGGCGAGAACGGCATCGGCCTGCTGGATATCGTGGAGAACCGTCTGGTGGGCATGAAGAGCCGCGGTGTGTATGAGACCCCCGGCGGTGCCATCCTGTACAAGGCCATCAATGTTCTGGAGACCATCACTCTGGATAAGGAGAGCTCTCACTTCAAGGCTCAGCTGGCCCAGAAGTATGCCGATATCGTTTACAACGGCCAGTGGTTCACCCCGCTGCGCGAGGCTCTGGACGCCTTTGCCGACAGTCTGGAAAAGACCGTGACCGGCGATGTGAAGCTGAAGCTCTACAAGGGCAACATGATCAACGCAGGTGTCACCTCTCCGTACACCCTGTACGACGAGCAGACCGCTTCCTTCGGCGAGGACGAGGACTACAATCAGGCTGATGCAACAGGCTTCATCAACCTGTTCGGCCTGTCCATCAAGGAGCACGCAAAGCTGTCCAAGAACTGGCCGGAGGTCAAGTAAGCAGTTGTAATATCTTCCCTTTCGTGTGTTTTCACACTTTCACACGGAAGTTCCATCCAACCGGCATCGTTGCCGGCGGCACCGCCGCAGGAGCGTTTTCCCCTGCGGCGGCTTTGCCGTTTTTAGAAGAAATTGACGAACCCTCTCAGTCAAACCCTGACGGGTTTGCCAGCTCTCCCGAAGGGCGAGCTTTATGCGCAGTTCGGCAAAGCCGTTCTTCAAGTGGGGAAGCTCTTGCTTTTCGCAGGCAGAAGAAAAGCTCCCCCCTTGGGGGAGCTGGCACGGCGCAAGCCGTGACTGAGAGGGTTTGGACATAAAGTAAAGGATAAAACTATGGCAGAACAACTCTGGAAGGGCCGTTTTTCCAAGGCCGTGGATTCCCGCGTGAACGACTTCAACTCCTCCATCCGCTTCGATCAGCGCATGATCGCGCAGGATATGCGCGGCAGCGGCGTGCACGCCGCCATGCTGGCAAAGCAGGGCATCATCTCGGAAAAGGACTGTGAGGACATCCTCAACGGTCTGGCTTCCATCGCCGATGATCTGGCAGCCGGCAGGCTGGAGATCGACCCGGGCGCCGAGGATGTGCACACCTTTGTGGAGCAGACCCTCACCGCCCGCATCGGCGATGCGGGCAAGCGGCTGCACACCGGCCGCAGCCGCAACGATCAGGTGGCGCTGGATATCCGCCTGACCCTGCGGGACTACAGCCACACCCTGCAGGCCTACATTGTGGAGCTCATCAAGGTCATCTGCAAAAAGGCCGGTGAGAACACCACCGCCGTCATGCCCGGCTACACCCATCTGCAGCGTGCCCAGCCCATCACCTTTGGCCACGCCCTGATGGCATATGCATCCATGCTGCTGCGCGACCTGCAGCGCTTTGAGGATGCCACCGCCCGCATGGACGCACAGTGCCCGCTGGGCAGCGGCGCGCTGGCTGGCACCACCTACCCGCTGGACCGCCAGTTCACCGCCGAAAAGCTGGGCTTTGCGGCTCCCTGTGCCAACAGTCTGGACGGCGTGTCCGACCGCGATTTCTGCATCGAGCTGGCCAATGCCATCTCCATCTGCATGATGCACCTGTCCCGGCTTTCCGA
This sequence comes from Faecalibacterium sp. BIOML-A1, assembly GCF_009679715.1. Lineage (NCBI taxonomy): Bacteria > Bacillati > Bacillota > Clostridia > Eubacteriales > Oscillospiraceae > Faecalibacterium > Faecalibacterium sp. BIOML-A1. The sequence continues at coordinate 156,345 of NZ_WKZJ01000005.1, read as the reverse complement.
GGAGATCATCCTCTGGTGCAGCTGGGAGTTCAAGTTCATTGAGCTGGACGATGCCTTTACCACCGGCTCTTCCATCATGCCGCAGAAGAAGAACCCGGATGTTACCGAGCTGATCCGCGGCAAGACCGGCCGCGTCTACGGCGACCTGAACACCCTGCTGGTGATGATGAAGGGCATTCCCCTCGCCTACAACAAGGACATGCAGGAAGATAAGGAAGCTATCTTCGACGCAGTGGATACGCTGGAGCTGTGCCTGAAGACGGTCACTCCCATGCTGGATACCATGAAGACCATTCCGGCCAACATGCGCCGCGCCGCCGCCAAGGGCTTTATCAACGCCACCGACTGCGCCGACTACCTCACCAAGAAGGGAATGCCCTTCCGCGATGCCTACAAGCTGACCGGCTGCATGGTGTCGGACTGCATCGCAAAGGACAAGACCCTTGAAGAGCTGACCCTCGACGAGTTCAAGGGCTACAGCGCTCTGTTCGAGAACGATATCTACGATGCCATTGATCTGGTCAAGTGCTGCGAGGGCCGCACCAGCTACGGCGGCCCCAGCGAAGCCAGCGTGAACAACCAGATCGCACTGGCAAACGCACAGCTGGATGCGTGGGAGGAAAAGAACGCATGAGCGTGAAAGTTTTTATTGATGGCTCTTCCGGCACCACCGGCCTGCGCATTGCCGACCGTCTGGCACAACGCCCGGAGATCGAGCTGCTTTCCATTTCCGCAGAGGGCCGCAAGGATGTGAACGAGCGTGCGAAGGTGATCAACTCTGCCGACCTCGCCTTCCTCTGCCTGCCGGATGCCGCTTCCAAAGAGGTCATGCCCCTGCTGCGCCCGGACGTGAAGGTGCTGGACACCTCCACCGCCTTCCGCACCGATGCCGCATGGGACTACGGCTTCCCGGAGCTGGCGGGCCAGAAGGAAAAAATCAAAAATTCCTGCCGCGTGGCAGTGCCCGGCTGCTATGCCAGCGGCTTTATCAGCATCGCCCGCCCGCTGGTGGAGCTGGGCCTTGCACCGGCAGAGTATCCCTTCAGCTGCACCGGCATCTCCGGCTACTCCGGCGGCGGCAAAAAGATGATCGCCGAGTACGAGAGCGCTGATCGCCCGGTGCACAGCAAGCTGGATGCACCCAAGAGCTACGGTCTGGGCCTTGCCCATAAGCACCTGCCGGAAATGCAGAAGATCAGCGGCCTTGCCCACACCCCCATGTTCGTGCCCGTGGTGTGCGATTACTACTGCGGCATGCAGGTGCTGGTGCCGCTGGATCTGACGCTGGCGGGCAGCACCGCCGAACAGGTGGCCGAGGGCATTGCGGCATATTACAAGGATGCTGCCACCGTCAAGGTGCACGCTCTGAACGAAGCCCTGCCGGAGAACGGCCTGTACTCCAATGCCATGGCCGGTACCGACCGCATGGAGCTGTACATGACCGTGAACGCTGCAGGCGACCAGATGATGCTGGTCTCCCTGTTTGATAATCTGGGCAAAGGCTCTTCCGGCGCGGCCGTCCAGTGCATGAACCTGATGCTGGGGCTGGAAGAGACCAAAGGGTTGGAATAAAAAAGAAAACCCTCTCAGTCACCTGACGGTGACAGCTCCCCCGAAGGGGGAGCTTTTGGCAAAAAGATAAGGTTTCCCTCTTGCTGAAAAGCTCCCCCTTTTGGGGGAGCTGGCAATGCCGCAAGGCATTGACTGAGAGGGTTCGTCCTGTGGGAAAGGAAGATCATTATGCAGTATCAAGAAGTTGCGGGCGGCATCTGCGCGCCCAAGGGCTTTGCAGCGGCTGGCGTGCACTGCGGCATCCGCGCAAACCATGCAGAAAAATACGATCTGGCACTCATCAAAGCGGACGTGCGCTGCGCCGCCGCCGGTGTGTACACCACCAACAAGGTCTGCGGCGCACCCATCAAGGTGGACCGCGCCCACCTGAAGGACGGCTACGCACAGGCGATCATCGTGAACAGCGGCAACGCCAACACCTGCGCCGCCAACGGCGTGGCTCTGGCCGAAGAATGCTGTGAGCTGGTGGGCAAGGAGCTGGGCATCGACCCGCAGGACGTTCTGCCCGCTTCCACCGGTGTCATCGGTCAGCCCATGGTCATCGACCCCTTTGCCCGGGGCATCCCTGCCGCCGCCGCAAAGCTGGCTGCGGACGAGCAGGGCAGCACCGATGCTGCCACCGCCATCATGACCACCGATACCCACAAAAAGGAATACGCCATCCAGTTCGAGCTGGGCGGCAAGACCTGCACGGTGGGTGCCATTGGCAAGGGCAGCGGCATGATCGCCCCCAATATGGCAACCATGCTGGCGTTCTACACCACCGATGCGGCGGTGTCCCCCATCCTGCTGGAAAAGGCCCTCAAGACCGTGGTGCCCGGCACCTACAACCAGATGAGCGTGGATCTGGATACTTCCACCAACGATACCTTGATCATCATGGCTTCCGGCCTTGCAGGCAACCCGGAGATCTGCGAGGAGAACGCGGACTACGAAGCCTTTGTTGCCGCGCTCACCGCCATTGCCGAGCACATGTGTGCCGAGCACGCCGGTGACGGCGAGGGTGCCACCCACCTCATCACCTGCGAAGTGACCCACGCCCCCGACCTGAAGACCGCCCGTGCCGTCAGCCGCAGCGTGGTGTGCTCCAACCTGTTCAAGGCCGCAGTGTTCGGCCGCGATGCCAACTGGGGTCGCATCCTGTGCGCCATCGGCTACACCCCCGGCGATTTCTCTATTGATAAGGTCTGCGTGTGGCTTTCCAGCAAGGCCGGTGAGGTGTATGTGTGCGAAAACGCCGCCTACCACCCCTACAGCGAGGACGAAGCCGCCAAGGTGCTGGCTGAGCACGATGTGCTGGTCAAGGTGGACATGGGCACCGGCGATGCATCCGCAAAGGCATGGGGCTGCGATCTGACCTACGATTACGTCAAGATCAACGGCGACTACCGCACCTGATAACCCTCTCAGGCGCTGCGCGCCAGCTCCCCCGAAGGGGGAGCTTAAAACGAACGACAAGCAGCTGATTTTATGAAATAAAGTGACCCGTCCGGCAAAAGCTCCCCCTCTCGGGGGAGCTGGCAATGCCGCAAGGCATTGACTGAGAGGGTTCAGAGGAAATCTTATGAAAAACGAAGAAATGGCGCGCCTTTTCTCTGAGGCGACACCCTACATCCAGAAGTATCACGGAAAGACCATGGTGGTAAAGTACGGCGGCAATGCCATGATCAACGAAGAACTGAAAAATGCCGTCATGAACGATCTGGTCACCCTTACCCTGCTGGGTGTGCGCGTGGTGCTGGTGCACGGCGGCGGCCCGGCCATCAACGAGATGCTGAAGAAAGTGGGCGTGGAGAGCCATTTCGCAAACGGTCTGCGCGTGACTGACGATGCCACCATGGAGATCGTGCAGCAGGTGCTGGCCGGTAAGGTGAACAAGGATCTGGTGGCAAAGCTGCGCGGCCGCGGCGTGGGCCTGTGCGGCATGGACGGCCAGATGCTGCGCTGCACCGAGCTGGACCCCCAGCTGGGCCATGTGGGCGAGATCGTGCATGTGGACGCTACCCTGATCGCAAGCCTGCTGGACGGCGGCTTCATCCCCGTGATCGCCACGGTGGGCATGGACGATCTGGGTCAGGCCTACAACGTGAACGCCGACACCGCCGCTGCGCAAATCGCGATTGCGCTGAAAGCGGAGAAGCTGGTATCCATGACCGATATCGCGGGCCTGCTGCGGGATAAGGACGACGAGAGCACCCTCATCCCCGAGGTGGAGGTGTCCGAGATCGAGGGCTATAAGTCCGCCGGCATCATTGCGGGCGGCATGATCCCCAAGATCGGCGGCATGGCCGATGCCATCTATCAGGGCGTGCACGAGGCGGTCATCATCGATGGCCGCGTGCCCCACTCCATCCTGCTGGAGCTGTTCTCCAACCGCGGCTCCGGCACCCGCTTTTACCGCCGCAGCCACCGCGAATAAGCATTGCGCAGGTGCCGTGCAGGCGGTATAATAAGAAAAATGACCCTCTCAAGCCTTTGCCAGCATTTTCTGGCGCGAAAGCGCCTGAGAGGGTTTTCTGTTCACAGTTTCTGTTCACAGGAGGGTACACCTATGGATTCTGAAAAAGTCATCAAGCGGGACAACGAATACGTCCTGCACACCTATAACCGCAACCCTATTGTGCTGGAAAAAGGCCACGGCCTGCGCGCCGCAGGCCCCGAGGGCCAGCAGTATCTGGATTTTACCAGCGGCATTGGCGTGAACAGCCTTGGCTACTGTGATCTGGACTGGGCCGAGGCCGTCTCGGAGCAGGCCCACAAGCTGCAGCATACCTCTAACCTTTACTACACCGCGCCCTGCGGCAAGCTGGCCAAAAAGCTGTGCAAGCGCACCGGCATGAGCAAGGTGTTCTTCGGCAACTCCGGTGCCGAGGCCAACGAGGGTGCCATTAAGGCCGCGCGCAAGTACAGCGTGGACCACTACCGCAAGGACCGCACCACGGTCATCACGCTGGTGAACAGCTTCCACGGCCGTACCATCGCCACCCTGACCGCCACCGGTCAGGAGGTGTTCCACAACTACTTCGGCCCCTTCAACGAGGGCTTCCTGTATGCTCCGGCAGGCGATATCGAAGCGCTGGAGGAGCTGGTGGACCGCACAACCTGCGCCGTGATGCTGGAACTCATTCAGGGCGAGGGCGGTGTGATGGCGCTGGACCCGGACTACGTGCAGGCCGTGCGCAAGCTCTGCGACGAAAAAGACCTTGTGCTCATCGTGGACGAGGTGCAGACCGGCGTGGGCCGCACCGGCACCTTCCTGTGCTGCGAGCACTACAACCTCAAGCCGGACGTGGTCACGCTGGCCAAGGGTCTGGGCGGCGGCCTGCCCATCGGCGCAGTGCTGATGAACGAAAAGGTAGCCGAGGGCATGGGCCCCGGCACCCATGGCTCCACCTTCGGCGGCAACCCGGTGGTCTGCGCCGGTGCCAACGTGGTGGTGGACCGCATGGACCAGAGCTTCCTTGCCAATGTCAACGAGCGCGCCGTCCAGCTGCGCGCAGGCATCGCAAAGCTGCCCCATGTCAAGAGCATTTCCGGCATCGGCCTGATGGTGGGCATCGAGTTCTACGACCTCAAGGCCGCAGATGTGCTGGCCGCCTGCCGCGAAGCGGGCCTGCTGGTGCTGACAGCCAAGACCCGCCTGCGCCTGCTGCCGCCGCTGACCCTCAGCGAGCACGATGTGGACATGGCGCTGGAGATCCTGAGCGATGTGCTGGGCAAGATGGAGCCGACGGCTCCGAAGGAGCAGGCATGAAAAATCTGCTGAAAATGAGCGACCTCTCCCCTGCCGAGCTGACCCACATTCTGGATGTGGCCGATCAACTCAAGGCACAGCAGAAGCTGGGTGGCACGGCCCCGCTGCTGGCAGGAAAGACGGTTGCCCTGATGTTCTCCAAGGCATCCACCCGAACCCGCACCAGCTTTGAGGTGGGTGTGTACCAGCTGGGCGGTCTGGGCAACTACATGAACACCGCCGAGCTGCAGGCCGGGCGCGGCGAGCCCCTCAAGGACACCGCCCGGGTGCTGGGCCGCTACTACGACTGCGTGGTGTGGCGCACCTACCGCCAGAGCGATCTGGAAGAGTTTGCCGAGCTGGCCGGTGTGCCGGTGATCAACGGCCTGACGGATTACGCCCATCCCTGCCAGGTTCTGGCCGACCTGATGACCATTCGGGAGCGCCGGGGCAGCCTTGCGGGCCGGAAGCTCTGCTTTGTCGGCGACGGCAGCAGCATGGCAAACAGCCTCATCGTGGGCGGACTGCTGGCTGGGATGCAGGTCACCTGCGTCTGCCCGCAGAGCTACCGCCCGGCGGCGGATGTGCTGATGTTCGCCCATAAGTACGGCAGCGCCTTCCACCTGACCGCAGACCCTGCCGATGGTATTCAGGATGCCGACGTGGTGGCAACGGCTGTGTGGAACACCGCCAAGCCCGGCACGCCGGAAAGTGAGCAGCGCCTGCGGGATTTTGTGGGCTTCCAGCTCACCGGCAAGCTGCTGGAAAGCGCAAAGCCCGATGTCATGGTGCTGCACTGCCTGCCCGCCCACCGGGGTGAGGAGATCTCCTCGGCGGTGTTCGAGCAGCACGCACCGGAAATCTTCGATGAAGCCGAGAACCGCCTGCACGTGCAGAAAGCCGTGCTGGCCATTCTGCTGGCGGGGAAATAAAACCGGAATAAAAAACAACGCGGCTCCCTTTTCATGTATGGGGGCCGCGTTGTTTTATTGATTGAATAGAAAAGTTGTTTAATGGATGTGCCAGATTATGAGTGCATAATCCGAAAAATATTTTTGACGGATATCAATATCATCGGGAACGATCCATTTTGTGCGCGGAGTACCATCGCTGCAGGTGCACAGCGATTTATTAAGGTCAATTTTTGATTTGGCATATTCTGACACTTTAATTGGAAAAACCTCATTGGAAATCTGGATATTCAGCTTTCCGCTTAAAAGCGTGAGGTTTCCCAACCGCCAAAGATACTCATTGTGAGTATCTTCCGGGATTTTCCATTTACTGTTTTCAATTGGCATTACATGTTCGATGTGAACATCGCTGTTGTTGAGATTCAATTCATCTGTTGGAGATAATTGTTTGTTGATTTTTCTCAGGATATAGCGAATAATTTCACGGTTGGAACCTGACCAGGTATTGAAAGCAGCAGTGAACTCATCGTCTGGGACAATTGATTTTCGGATTTCTTTACAGATGGCGGTAACGGAATTTAGATCACCGTAAATCCGGAGAGCGATCTCAGAAAAGAATCGTTCACCGGTGTTGGCAACCTTTCCGCAGATTGTAAAATTACGAAAAACATAGACTTCAATGGTTTCGGCGACGGTCAAGAGGTCTTTTTCAGAATAGGATTCTTTCGCCTGTTTCATTGCAAGCAAAATCGGGTAAAAAGTTTTGGCCTTGAGGATTTTGAGATTCTTTAGACAAGAGATCAATTTATCGTCTGTAAAATCAACGTTTTCCTCCGGAAATGCAATGTCATGGTAGAATTGAGAACAATTTTCAAGACTATCGAGAAAAGCTGACACATCAGCAGGGGTCTTGATGAATTTTACGATTTCCCGGTATAAGTCGTTTTTGCGAATGAATTTATGAGAAGAGTTCCAATAATGTCGGATATAATTGGTTGTATCAATTTTATCCAGGTTGTCTACAATGGAATTCCATTTTTTCTGAGTGTCATCCACATCTTTTGACTTGCTGAAAACAAAATTTTTGAGTAAATCTGCTGTTTCAAGGTCTTTTCCGCGAGCATTCAACGTTTCAAAAATGATAAAAGCTTCTTCCAGCTTGGTGGCCTCAATATACATGACTTTGAACCGCTCGAAGAAGGCCTCGAAGTATCGGTTAAGGCAATCCATTTTCTTGGAAGTATCGGAAGCGTCCTGGCAGTGCGAATCAAGATATTCATAAATAGTCTTGAATGCTTTTCGGATTCTTTCCCAGGACTTTTTCGTTTCTTTGGAATCAGACGGCTGTCTAGCAGTTATGGTTTGAATAAAGTAAGGATTATCCGCTTCACTAAGGATGAGATGAAGGCTTTTTTCCTCATCAGAGTATTCTCCTACATAATTGGACAATAGAACTTCCTTTTTTGATGCAGGATGATATTGAGTGGTAAAATATAGATTTTCGTACAAAAGCTGAAGAGAGTGCACAAAAATCATGGATGTAATTGTGCGCTGCTGCCCATCAATAATGAATTTTGTTTGGGAGTCCTCATCATTGTGAACTACGATCTGCCCGAAAAAGTGAATGGTGCTCGGATTGGCACAGGTATCCTCCAGATCATTCAGAAAATCCTGAATTTCATTTTCCTCCCAGGAATATTCCCGCTGATAATTTGGAATGGAATATTGACCATCCAAAAGGTTTTCATGGGTTCAATTGCATAGTTTTGCAGGGCCATGATATCGGAGCCTCCCTTTTGATGTAAATGCGAATTACTTGAAAATAGTATATCACATGGAACATGTTTCGTCAGCTGGATAATTGCGAAAAACAAAAGATTACATAGTGTTACAGAATGATGCAAGGTTTATGATAGGTGGGCTGATATCAGATACAAGCTAAAAGGATTTTGATGGGGTTGATAACTGTGCAGAAAAAGCTCTTTGTCAGATTCTTGCCGCACCGCGGTCGAGGATCTTATCGAACCGGGCAAAGAAGGTGATGGTGGTGATGGTGGCGGCCAGAATGTCGCTGACCGGCTCGGCCAGAAACACGCCGAACACCGGGTTCGGCAGCAGGTGCGGCAGGATGAAGATGAGGGGGATCAGCAGGATGATCTTGCGCAGGCAGGCCAGCAGCAGGCTGACCTTAGCCTGCCCCAGCGCCATAAAGCTCTGCTGGCAGGCGATCTGGAAGCCCATGGCAAAAATGCCCGCCATGTAAATGCGCATGGCCCACGTGGTGTACTGGATCAGTGCGGTGTCCGAGGTGAAAATGCCCGCCACCGCGCCGGGAAACAGCATCATCAACAGCCAGAACAAGCAGGTGTAGGCCCCGCACAGCGTCAGCTGAAAACGGAAGGCTTCCTTGACGCGGGCCTTCTTGCCTGCGCCGAAGTTGAAGCTCATCACCGGCTGTCCGCCCTGACAGATGCCCTGAATGGGCAGCGTGCACAGCTGGGATGCGCTGGTGATGACGGTCATGGCACCCACAGCCACATCGCCGCCGTACCGCGCCAGACTGGAGCTGAAGCTGATGGAAAGCAGGCTTTCGGTGGAGAGCATCACAAACGAGGAGATGCCCAGCGCCAGCACCGGCAGAATGATCTGCTTTTCCGGGCGCAGGTAGTCTCTGCGCAGGCGCAGGATGGTCTTTTTGCCGGTGAGAAAGCGGATGATCCATGCCGCGCCCACGGCCTGACTGAGCACCGTGGCAATGGCCGCGCCCCGCACGCCCAGCCCGAACCCGAAGATCAGGATGGGGTCGAGGATAATGTTGATCACCGCGCCGATCACGGTGGTAAGCATACTGGTCTTGGCAAAGCCCTGCGTGGTGATAAAGGGGTTCATGCCCAGCACCACCAGCACGAACACCGAGCCTGCAATGTAGATGCGGCTGTAGCTCAGGGCGTACGGCAGGGTGGCATCGCTGGCACCGAACAGCCGCAGCAGTACCGGTGCCCCGACATAGAAGCAGATGGTCAGCACCACCGAAAAGAGCAGCAGCATGGTAAAGCTGTTGGAGATGATCTTTTCTGCCTGTTTCTTGTCGCCCTGTCCCAGAGCAATGGCGGTGCGCGGCGCGCCGCCCGCGCCCACCAGCATGGCAAAAGCGTTCAGCAGCATCAGAATGGGTGTGAACAGCCCCACGCCGGTCAGCGCTGCCGCGCCAATGCCCGCAATGTGGCCGATGTAAATGCGGTCCACGATGTTATACAGCAGGTTCACCACCTGCGCCACCACGGCGGGGATCATGAGCTGCAGCATCAGCTTTTTGATGCTGCCGGTGCCCATATCTTGTTTTGCCTGTGCCATTGGAATGCTCTCCTCTGTACTTCAAATTTGAAAAATATCGTTCCTATTATACTCGGCTCCCGCCCAAAAGAACAGCCTTTTTTGCAAAGAAACCGCGCTTTCTGCCCCAAAAACGCAAAACGGCACGGCTGCGTATGGCTTGCAGCCGTGCCGTGCCGTAACGGGAGAAAAGTGTTGACGGAAAACCGCTTTTTTGCTATACTGTAAAGGCTAATATATGGAGATGTATCGAAGCGGTCGTAACGAGAACGACTCGAAATCCAAGTGGATGCTTCGCCGGATGTCTCCATATCACACGAGGGAACGTCAATTTTGATGTCCTGACAGGCTTCAAAGCCTGTCTGAACGATGCGTTTTCTAACAATATTCTAACAGCAACTGTTCCAAGTTTCAAGGCCGATTTGCGATATACAAATCGTAAATTTGCCATGAAAATATACTTGGAGATGTATCGAAGCGGTCGTAACGAGAACGACTCGAAATCGTTTTGTCCTTAATCGGGCACGTGGGTTCGAATCCCACCATCTCCGCCAGAAGTCGCAGATTCAAACGAACCTGCGACTTTTTCTTTTGCATCAAGCAAAGAAAGACCGCTTTTTCCTCATCACAGTATGCTTTATACATGAACGATAAATCCATAATTACTTGGGGAGTTTGGATTCTCCCAAAAGGTTCGCAATGACCCCAGCAGACCCCTGTTTGCTTTTGTAATCGAGATGTGCGTAGATGTCAGCGGTGGTAGAAAAGGTGCTGTGCCCCAGCCATTCCTGAACCTGCTTCATGGATACGCCGTTCATCACCATCAGGCTGGCGCAGCTGTGGCGCAGATCGTGGAAACGGATGTGCTTCAGCCCGTACTTGGTCAGCAACCAGTCGAAGTGCTCCGTCACGAAGTTCGGGCGGATCAGCTTGCCTTCCTGATCGGTGCAGACGAAATCCAGATACTCAGTGCTGTAGCTCTTCTTGAACAGCTTGCGGTAAAGCTGCTGCTTTTCCTTCTGCTTCAGAAGTTCTTCTTCCACAGCCGGGATCAGCGGCAGGGTGCGGCAGCTGGTCTTGTTCTTCATCACATCGCTGACCACAGGAACGTACTTGCCGTTCACCAACTGTTCCGTCACCTTGTGATTGATGGTGATGGACTTGCGCTCAAAGTCGATAGACGACCACTTCAACCCCAGCACCTCGCTGCGGCGCAGACCGTAGTAGGCCGTGATGAGGATGCACAGATGCAGGGGGTCATCCTGCGATACTTCAAGCAGCTGCTGGACTTCATCCTTGGAGTAGAAGTTGGGATGGAAGCTGTTCTTCTTCGGGCGGTCAACTTTCAGCATCGGGTTGGTTTCCAGATAATCCTTGCGGACGGCATCCTTGAACGCTTTGCCGAAGATGGCGTGGTAGTGAATGACCGTGTTGGTGGTGTAGCCCTCCAGCAAGATCTTCTCCTGAAACTCATCCAGCACCTGCGGTGTGACCTCGCACAGCTTCAAGCCCAGCGGTTCAAAATACTGCGTGATACGCCCGGTGATCATCCGATTGTAGCTGATAAAGGTTGCAGGCTGAATGGATGCCTTATGGACTTGCACCCACTCGTTGAGATAGTCCAGAAACAGCATCTCCGACTTGTTGACGGGTTGGAGGGGCAGCGGCAGGGGCTTGGCGGTTTTAGCATCTACTTTTTCGTAGGCTCCGCCCCGCCCTGTGGGCAGCTCCCCAGTCTCATCATAGTGGAGCAATACTTCCCGGAGCATGGATTCCGCCTTGCGCTTGTTGCCCCGGACGGTCAGACCTGTGGAGATCCACTTGATCTTCCGCTTACCGTTGGCATCATAAAGATTGACCACGAAATAGAAACGTCCATTTTTCTCTTGGACAGACCCTGTAGTTTTCATCATAAACCTCCTTTGGGTTAACAGGCGTGCTGTCCGTTGCTGCACCCACAGCATACCACATCCAGCGGCGGATTTCCAGCCGGGAAGGTGCTCTGTCCGGTGAGCAGGAACTCAATCACGCTCAGCTTCGGGATACGGTAGGTGCGGCCGATTTTAAGCGCAAACAGGCGGCGGGAACGGATCAGTTCCCCGACCGTGTGGCGGTTCAGACCAAGCATCTCCGCAGCCTGCTGAAGACTGACGGCATCGGGGTAACCGGGAAACATCTGGGAATAGGCATCGTTAAACTTCATAGGCACTCCTTCTGCATAAGTAGTTTAAGGTCAAAAAGTGTGTCATCCTTTGCAGCAAGGCTGCGTTCAGGTGACAATGTAAAGAGAGCTGACAGCAGTTTCAACTCTCGCATCGCAGATAGACTTGCAGCCCATCTGCGTCAATATGATATAGGTCTCCCATATTCGCCCTCGGCACCCTAGGAGTGGGGAATCGTCCGGCAGCGGATTCACACCGCACCATTGGCATTTCAGCCACCCCGTCTTCGTTATGACCGGGCTGCGAGTTACAGAAGTACCTTTTGTGAAGTACCGGACGATTGAACTATTCACTTGTCAAGGAACGTATGGAAGATTTCTGGACTTTGATGGACGAAAAACATCCTTCTACTTGGTAGCCGATGAAAAAGGCCATTTCGTAGCATTGAAAGCAATTTTGTAAACAAAACGTAATAATAGTCCGAGAATGGTCTTGAAAAAGATGCCCTACACTTGGTAGGCATCGAGAACGCCTGTTTCATAGCATCGAAGGGAAAATTGTAATTGAGTTGTAATTCTTGAGGCCGAATCTCCACTTTTGAAAAAGTCCTCTCACTTGGTAGCCGACGAAAAAGACCAAAAGAAACCATCTTTTTGAGAATTAACAAAAAGGTCACAAATGACTGACCTTCAAAGAAGCGTTTCTACTATTAACAGAAAAAGCGGCCTAAAATGGGGGGTGTTGACGCTGATTTTTTGCCTTCATTGAAGGTTGAGAGCGTTCCCTCACTTGGTAGGCATCGAGAAAGGCTCGTTGACAACCTTTATTTGAAAATTAACAGAAAGTTAACAAAGTAAGATGCGCTGAACAAGAAACAACCGCCGCTCACTCCGGGAAAGAGTGAGTGGCGGTTGCAATATCAAATTTTTGATTCAGAAAATCAGATGCTCGCTAAAATATCTGTCAGTGTGGCGACAAATGCTTCATCCTGCTCCTTCGTCCGCTTTGGGCTCCCCTTGGGATTCTTTCCGGCACGGAGGAGTTTTTTGTTTTCATAACGCCGCAGCATGAGAGCGTCTATGTTGTCGGCGGTGTATTCCAAACCGTTCTGGTTCAGCACCCGGGCGCACTTGGCAAGGCACATACTCGCCAGCCCGTAGTCCTGCGTCACAACCACATCTCCCGGTTTTACCCGGTTGACGAGAGCAAAATCCACGCTGTCAGCTCCTTTGTCGAACACCAACGTCTGCGCACCTTCTCGCTCGATTTGGTGAGAGGTGTCGCACAGGATGATGATCGAGATGCCGAACCGCTTTGCAATTTGCAACGTCAGATCGACGACCGGGCAGCCGTCTGCATCGATCAAAATATTCATCGGCTTTCCTCCATCACCCACCGAAATGCTCTTGCGGTACGCAAATCGGCGTCTTTGAAATGCCCGCCGCTGTTCCATTCAAAGGTGCAGTCTGCACCGCGCGCTATAAGCTGACTGTGCAGAGTGCGGATATTATCCCCCACCACAGCCATGACAGCGCTTTTCGTGTGTTCTTCCTTGTCGCCAAGGCTCAGATAAATGTGCTGCGTCTGTATCGGGCGCTGTTGTTCAAACTCCATCCAGCCCGGAAACCATACAGAGGGCGAGGCGGCGGCGACACCGTAGAACAAATCAGTCTGGGTGGATGCCCACAGCGCAAACAACCCGGCCAGCGAGTAGCCGCCCAGAATGATTTTGACGTTTTCCGGGAGATCAAACTGTTGTTTCAGTGACGGAATGACCTGCTCTGTCAGAAAGCGCAGGGTGTCCGCCGCATTGCCGCCAAAGCTTTCTTTGCCCCACACCGCAGGGGCTTCCCACGGAGAAAGTGCATCATTCCAACTTTCCACGGGAATTGCCGCAAACAGAAAATTCCGGCTGCTTTGCGCGATCATTGCCACTTCATGGTCCATACTCTGCAGTTCGTGTTCGCCGGTCATTTGGAGCAGTAGGTATTCTGCATAGGCTTCGCCGCAAATGCGGCAAGGTCTGTTCCCGATTTGCATTGTCTGTGCGGTCATTGCGGCGTCCTCCCGAAAAAACTTTGATAAGCCCAGTATAGCAACTGAAAAATTATTTTGCAATTCAAAAGGCTTTCATAGCCGTAGCAAGCAGTGTCTTCGTATATACAAAGACCATTTTGCGTTGCAAAATGCTTGTTGGGAAATCCCAAACCCTTGAACTGCATCCGACGGATGCAGGCTACGCGTTTTTGCAAAACGCTCTTTCAGCACTCCACAGGAGTGCGCAGCCATCACGGAACGTGATGTTCATAGGGACTGGGATTGCATCCCAACAAGCAGAACCCGCACGGCAAATTTTCAATGCCGTGCGGGTTTTGGCCTTTGTGCGCACAAAGGCACTGCTTGCGGGAGAAAACATCCCATGAAGGACAAATGAAAACCGTATTGTTTGATTTGAAATTGCAAGGTCACGAAAGTTACTCCACGTAAAACCATGAGTATTTTGACTTTACTAGCGATGTAAAGAAGAGTATACTTATACCATAAGATATGTTTTAATCGTCTGATTATTCACTAAAAGGAGTGGTTTAATGGCTCTGTATTGCGAATTGGAGAACATCATAACAGAAAGTGATGTTGAGCAGAAGTTTATTTATCCATTTCTGAAGGCAGAAACGCCGATTGGACTTGGATTAAAAGATTCGGAAATTTTAACTAAGCACATCCTCCGGAAGAAGTTGATTGATAAAGGACAAAAACAAAAGTACTATTTCCCGGACTATCTGGTTGCAATTAGAGGCATTCCCACGCTTATTCTAGAAGCGAAGGCTCCAAATGAGCTACTGGCTAATGGTTATTCTGAGGCTAGGTTATACGCACAAGAGGTCAATGCGTCTTTTCCGCACAAAATAAATGCGTGTCAGTATATTATTGCGTCAAATGGTTGCGAAACATGGATGGGATATGTCGATCAAGCAGAGCCTGTCTTACGACTAATTCATAGTGACTTCAATATTGAAAACAAATTGTTCTGTGAACTGGTTGAGCATTGTTCACATGAAGCTCTTCTCAATTTGGCAAATAGGTACTATGTGGACTTGAGAGGAAATGCGCGGTTTAATTCGCCAGTATCACAATTGGGCGGGAAGCGTGTCCAAAATGAAGAAATGGTAGAGAATTCGTTTGGGCGAACATTAGTATTTGAAAATAGATCAATATTTGATCCTGAAACCGAACAAGATCGAACAGTTATCGTCAAAAACGCATATATTCCATCTCCAAAGCGTGAGCAACATATCGAGCCAATCTACAAAGAAATTAAACGCTTTGATTTGCCTAGTCGAAAGAATTCGACAGCATTGTCTACCGAAACACCAGTTGAGCTTGTTGATAAACTTTCGGAAAAAATACTAAATAACCAGGAAGCCTATTCTCTAATGTTGCTAATCGGAAATGTTGGAAGCGGAAAAACAACATTTACACGTTACTTCCGATATGCATTTCTAGAAGAAAAATATCCGGAACTTGCAGCAAGATGTGAGTGGATTTTTATTAATATGAATTTGGCGCCCGTATCAAACAACGAGATATATAACTGGCTCAAAAAGCAGATTATTGATTCTATAAAAGAAACGCATAATGATTTGGATTTTGAGGATTTTGGAGTAATAAAGAGAGTGTTTAGGCGTGAAATATCACGCTTTGACAAAGGATTAGGCTCATTGTTGTGCGGAAGCGATGTAGAACGAAACAGAGAATTATACAAAATTCTCAATGAAGCAATAAGAAATGTGGACTCTTATTTGGAGGCATTGCTATTTTTTATAAAGGAAAATTATGCCAAAATTCCTATTGTGGTATTGGATAATTGCGATAAACGGAACAAAGGTGAGCAATTGCTAATGTTTGAAGTAGCACAATGGTTGCGTGCACAATATAAATGTATTGTAATTCTGCCTATGCGTGATGCGACTTATGATACATATAAATCCGAACCACCGCTTGATACTGTAGTGAGGGATCTCGTTTTTAGAATTGATCCACCAGATTTATTGAGAGTACTTCAAGCTCGACTTGACTATATCACAAGAATAACCGAACAGAGCAGTAATACCTATATACTGGAAAATGGTATGCGAGTTGCAGTCAAACGATCTGAACTTATTGAATATTTCAAGTATATTATAGTTGCTATTCGCAAAGATCGTTGGGTCGCAAATTTGTTCTATAGATTAGCAGACAAAAATACACGTAATGGCATTCAAATTTTTGAAGATTTCTGTAAAAGCGGGCATATGAAGGAAAAGGATATTCTTGCAATGCGAGTGCTTGGCGATGATGCGCAGATTCCTGCGTATCGGTTTGAAAATGTCCTTCTTCGTAAGAACCGTCGTTTTTATAACGGTGATGAATCGAATTTTGTGAATTTGTTTGCATCTGATTACAATGACGATTTTCCGGATCCGTTTGTTCGTGCCGATATATTGAATTGGCTATATCAAGTGCAAGCACTGAGTGGTCCAACGGGTGATAAAGGTCTATTTCAAGTGTCAGAGCTTGCACGAAGCTTGCAGGTATATGGTCATAGCCTTGCTGTTATTTATCGTGAATTGGCTTACTTGGCAAGGAAGAATTTAGTGCTTTGTGAAAATTCGGCGATGCCAATTGAGGAAGGCGATTTGGTTAAGATTACTATCCCGGGTGCCTTACATTTGCAAATGTTAAGAAACGTTTCGTATCTTTCGGCATGCGCAGAAGATACTCTCTTTAAAAACACTGAGGTTATGACGCGTATATCTAATCGACTTAAATTTCATGAAAGTGATTCGAAACTTGTTGTTGCACTAAATGCAAGAGATTTGGTGAATTATTTGATTGAATATCGAAAGGAATATTTGACAAATAGTGACGAACTAGTGTCGGAAAAAGCAATTATAAGTTCTGTTGATTTGAATGATTCGCTTCATGCTGTTGAACAATGGATTCAGGCAGATGAAAACCTTAAAAAGACAATCAGTGAGATTGATTATTTTACAGTTGATATGGATGTAGATGCATGTGTGGTTAGTAAAAATAGTGGCGGTGTAGTTTGTACGATTGCTGATAAAGATGTAAAAGGATTCATTTCAAGCTTGGAACCCAAGTACTCATTTCCGTACGATGTTTATTCGAAAATCAAACCAGGAGACATCTTGAAATGCAAAGTAATGGAATTTGATTTTACGCATAGAAGCTTTCAGCTTAAATATTTGAACTGAAAATAAGCATAGGTGTTTCTCTAACATTACGGAGATGCATCCATGCTTTTGTAGTGATAGTTGATATATTCAATGATAAATATTGTGGATTGAATAACGCAAGGCTTCTGTAGCTGTTGAGTATAATAAAGAACCGATTTTTAATTTAAATGTATAATTGATCCCCATACAGCAAATTGGTAATTTTTGTAAAATTGCAACAATAAAAATCTGGACGATAGATTTCATCCCAATGTCGCTCGAATCCGTTCTAGAATCGTCTGGTCAGCCGGGAGCCAATGTACAGAACCCAGTTCGTCCTTTGTCAGCCAGCGCGCGGCCTCGGCTTCTTTCAGAACAAGGTCACCGGAAAGGACCTCGCACCAGAAGCAGTCCATGGAAAGATGAAATGCCGGATAATCGTATTCGATGGTGCCAATCTTATCGAGCACCGCAATTTCAGTATCCAGTTCTTCTTTGATTTCTCGTTTCAGTGCCTGCTGCGGAGTTTCACCCGGCTCAATTTTGCCGCCTGGAAATTCCCACTGCCCCTTGTAGTCGCCGTAGCCGCGGGCGGTGGCATAAATTTTGTGTTTGGTCTGGATGGAGTCGCAGATGACGGCCGCGACAACGCGAATGATTTTCATTATCTTTACCCCACGATCAGTTTGTTGGTCTTTTTGAGGAACCGTGCCGGAATGGGTCGGTCGAGCTTCCATGTGATGTTCATCGGGCGGGAACCTTCGTGCCGGACATAGTTCACGGTGCCAAGGTAGGTATAAGCGGCGGCACCGCCAAAACGGGCCTCTGCCTTGAACTCGCGCACGAACAGCAGCACCCGGCTTCCTTTTTCCCGGTGATGGATGTAGCGCTGCCCGGTGGCAGAGTTTTCGGCGGTGGTGCTCTGGCTCTGCCAGTGGAAAAGGCTTTCGTTGATGGAATAATCCTTGTACATGGTGGTGGGGGAGTAATCCTTGTCCGCTTTGTTCAGGGTCACAAAGAATACGTCCAGCTGCTTTTCCGGCAGCCACTTCACGCCCTCGCGGACAGTGGCAGGCTTCAAAAAGTCCAACGCCACCAGCAGCTGGTCACGGGTATAAGTACAGTGCAAATCCAGCGGACAATCAAAGCCCACATCCACCGGCTCGTCAATAAAATCGATGCGGTCATATTGATACTGCAAAAGTGCCTGCAGCTCCCCCAGCAAAACGGGACTGTCCGAGAGAGCATACAGGTTATCGAGAACTTCTTCATCCTCCCAGCTTTCTGCAGTTTTGCCCCAGAGGGTCACATAGAACATCTGCAGCATCCGCTTCTCTACTGGCGATAGAGCCGCAAAGTCGGTGTTGTCCAACTTTGGCAGAAGCTCCAGCAAAAAACGGATCCACCTGCGGGAATCCACGACTGCAAAGCGTGCAAGGGCTTTGGTCATGCTCTCTTCCAAAGGTTCTGCAAAATCGGATGCCGCCCCTGCGCGGACGCACAGCCGGCTGAAGCAGACCTTTTTGCTGTAAATTGCACGCGGGTCAAGATGATAGTAGTCGAGGAAGTTCCTGAGTGTCAGGGGTAGACCGGTATCCTCGGTAAAGGCAGTTGCCCGCGCCATAAGCCCGGAGGTGCGGTCATAGGAGGCGCTGATATTGTCCAGCACATATTTTGCGGCGATCTTTTCCAGCTGGATATAACAGCCCTTGGGCGCAGAGACAAAACCCTCTTTAATCTCTCGGCTGACGCTGTGGGTGGTGTTGGAGAGCAGGGCCGTAAACTTTTCCTCGAAATTGTACTTCTTGTTTGCCTGCCCGATGAAGTCCAGCACGGTCAGGCATTCCTTGTTTTCAGCCAGACGCAGGCCGCGGCCCAGCTGCTGCAAAAACACGGTCAGCGACTCGGTGGGGCGCAGGAACAGCACGGTGTTGACTTCCGGGATGTCCACGCCTTCGTTGTAAATGTCCACCACAAAAATGAAACGAATCTCCCCGGAAATGAGCCGCTGTTTGGCGGTGTTGCGCTCCTCATCGGAAGAATCGCCGGTCAGCGCTATGGACGGGATGCCGTGGGTGTTAAAATAGTCCGCCATGAACCGGGCGTGCTCGATGGAAACGCAGAAGCCAAGCCCCTTTACCTCGTCAATATCGGTGACATATTTCAGGATAGAATTCACCACAAGGTCAGCGCGGCGCTGTGCTACCATGCCGCTGAAGGTGTACAGGTTGGACAGTTCGGCCTTATCATAACCGCCGGTGCGCCATTTCAGACTGCTCAGGTCGGCCGTATCGGTCACGCCGAAATATTGGAACGGGCACAGCAGTTTCCGGTCAATGGCTTCCGGCAGGCGAATCTCGGCGGCAACGCGCCCACCGAAATAATCCAGAATGCTCTTGCCGTCCATACGCTCCGGTGTGGCAGTCAGGCCCAACAAAATCTGTGGCTGATAATACTCCAACAGCTTCTGATAGGTGGGCGCGGCGGCATGGTGGAATTCGTCCACCACGATATAATCGTAGAAATCAGCCCCGGTCTTGGCGGTAAAATCCTGCGAGTTGAAGGTTTGGATGGAAATAAACAGGTGTTCAATGCTGTCCACTTTGTAATTGCCGACCAACAGTTCGCCGAAATTGGCATCTTTCAACACGGCACGGAAAGTGTACAGGCTCTGTTTCAGGATTTCTTCTCGATGCGCCACGAACAGCAGCCGGCAGGGCTTGCCGGGATGCTGTTTACAGAACCGCTTGTAATCCAGCGCCGAGATGACCGTTTTGCCGGTGCCGGTGGCGGCAACCACCAGATTGCGATTGTGCCCGCGCACGGTGCGTTCGGCTTCCAGCTTGTCCAGAATTTCCTGCTGGTAGGAATACGGCAGAATGTCCAGCGTGTAAATGCCGCTGTGGTCGGTCTCGCTGTACTTTTCGGCTTTCAGGGCCCGCGCAAGGCGCTCCCGCTGACCTTCGTTGTAGTACTCAAACTCGCCGGCGTTCCAGTAGCTTTCAAAGGTGGCGGCAATCTTATCGATGGTCTCCGGTAGGTCTTTCCGGGTCACTTTGACGTTCCATTCCAGTCCGCTGGAAATGGCCGCGTTGGACAGGTTGGACGAGCCGACATAGGCTGTTGTAAAACCGGTGTCCCGGTAGAACACATACGTCTTTGCGTGGAGCCGGGTGCGCTTGGTGTCGTAGCTGACCTTGATTTTCGTATTAGGCAGCTGGCGCAGTTCTTCGATAGCCTTTACATCGGTGGCACCCATGTAGGAAGTGGTAATGATACGCAGCTCTCCGCCGTTCTGGGTAAACTGCCGCAGCTCGTCCATAAGCAGGCGCAGACCGCTCCATTTGATGAAGGACACCAGCATGTCGATGCGGTCAGCGGATACGATCTCCTTCTTCAACTCGGTGTACATCTGCGGCTCGTGGATGGCCCCGGTAAACAATGAGCTTTGCGCAAGGGACGTTTCCGGCCGCTCGATGTCCTTGGCAGCTTTTCCGGCGGCAAGGCGTGGGTCATTTTTCCATAAAAGCGCAAGAAGCTGCTCTGCCTGCCGGTCAACGCCCAGTGCGGCAAAGTCAGCTTCTTTGGTGGTCGTCTGGATGATGCTCACGATCTGGTTTGCCAGCTCGATCTGTGCTTCGATGCCGCCGCCGTTGTCCTGTACGTTGTCAAGGCCCTTCTGCACAACTTCGGTCAGGTACTGTGCCAATACCTTGGAGGCTTCGGCCGTGTCGATGGGCGCAGTGGACTTGCAGGCTTCCGGAACTTCCGAAAGTTCGCGGTTCAGCGCATTGTTGATGACCTGTTCGTACAGTCCGGGGTGCAGCATGATGACACTTCCTTGCAGTTTTCTTCTATTATAGCGCGGACAAAAGCCCTATTCAATGCTCACGATAAGGACGAGACATTGCTTAACCACTCAAAAGCACAATAAACAGGCGGGCTGCTGACATATTTCTGTACTAATCTCTGGAAAGAAGTCAGAGAGGTGCAGCTGTGGTCTCTGCTGTGTAGATGGCGGTAAGGACTACTTGCGGCGTGTCATCAGGACCACCGAAGGCGGAAAATATGAGGACTACTGCGAAGAGCTTTCAGAGTGGGTGGAAGTTCCTGACCCGGACGATGATGACTGAACTCAAATGAACAAGACCCACAGATTGGGATGAGCATCCAATCTGTGAGTCTTGTTGTATCCATTAGCCGATACTTGTTGATACCAATTGATATCAATATACTGAAAACCAACAAAAAGTCAAGTAAATAGGACTGCTTTAGCCCTTACTTAATGCGGATTCCCTTAAAATTGGCCGTATTTTAAGGGAAAGATGGAGCGATTAAGGGATTACTTCAACCGCAGGTACACAGTTGATTTGCCTGCTCCCACGCGTTTCAACTCGCCGTTTTCAACGAGTTTCCGCAGGGAACCCTCAATGGAACTAAGGCTCAGCGAAGGACAGAGTTCCCGGATATCCTGCTTGGTAAAGCGCCCGATCTTGTTCTTCGTAGCATTCCGAACAACTTCAATGGCTGGAAGTTTTGTTTCCACGAGGGCAAAGCGTTCTTCAAAATCGCGGTATGCAGAGAGAATGGTTCCCAAAATATATTTGATGAATGGAACAACATCCTCTGTGCCCTCGTACCATCCGCTTTGCGCCTGCGCAAGAGCGGAATAGTAGAGGTCTTTGTTCTTGGCAATCTTGGCTTCAAGCGAGATGTATTTCCCGACATAGAAACCGTTCTGATACAGCACCAGGGTCGTGAGAAGGCGGCTCATCCGGCCATTGCCATCGTTGAACGGATGAATACAGAGAAAATCATGGATGAACACAGGAATTGCGATCAATGGTTCTACTTCAAAGTTCCCGATCACACGGTTATATTCTTCGCAGATTCGGTCAAGAGCCGCTGGCGTTTCATAGGGAGCCAACGGGGTAAAAAGAACTTCGCTATGGCCATCGGGATAAGTTGCGCTGATATAATTCTGCACATTCTTTGTTCGTCCTGCGATGGGGTTGTTCATATGACTGTACAAGACCTTATGCAGCTGCAAAATATAATTCTGCGTAATCGGAATCACATCAAAATTTTCGTGAATGAGGTTCAGGACATCACGGTATCCTGCAATCTCCTGTTCATCCCGGTTGCGCGGTGTGGTTTTTTCTTCCACGAGCTGCTTGATTCGAGTGCTGGTGGTCACGATTCCCTCGATGGCATTGGAGGCCTCGGTGCTTTGCACCTTTGCAATCTCGACCAGATGTTCCAGTTCTTCAGGACGCTGCTTCAGATAAAGTTCCTGCTTACCCGCTTCTTTATAGATTGCAGCAATATAGCCGAGAATCTCGGAATCCCATTTTTGCTCTTTGATTTTGGAGTAATTGAATGCTCTCATGCCCTTACCGCCCTTTCTTTCCCTTAAAATATACTACATTTTAAGGGAAAAGCAAGGCGATTAAGGGATTCTGCTCTAAAAAAGCTGGACATCGAGAAGAACAAGTATATACGGCGACAAACGCTGACTTAAAGTGAAGGGGAGGTGAGCTCTGCCCTAACAATGATATAAATGATACTAATTGGTGTTAGCAGGCTTCTGATATTCGGCCATGATCCTTCTTGCCCTACCGCGCGTGGTATCCTCAAAGGTCTCATCTTCGCTGAAGCGCAACCAGAAAGGGTCTTCCATCAGGCAGGCATTGGTGCGCTTGACGATTTCCCACGCATTGTAGTCTGGCAGGCCCATCATCGTCAAAATCTCTTTGCAGTCCATCCGATTTTGGGGAAAGATGCGCTTTTTGGCCCACACGACTACATCGACCAACGGCACTTTGCGGCTGTTGCCGATAAAGAGGTTCAGAGGCAGGTCATACTGCGGCACCCCCTCATTGGCGCAGAGATACTGCCCATCGTCGCTTAAATGAGCGATTTCCTTTTCATCCATCATCAATTTCAGGTAGGCCATTTCATCACCCCATGGCAGATTTCAGGTAGTGCAGACGGTATTTCAAGTACTGGCGGATCGCGGACGCTCTTTTTTCGCTCAGCAAGGCGAGAATCGGAGAGATTGCCTGAATGATCTCCTGATACAGTTCGTCCAGATCACGCACAGGCAGGACGGGTTCATCCACCAGCTTGATCTGCTGGGCATGGCGACTGCGGAACGGTTTGGCTTTATCGAATTGGTAGCGGAGCTTGGTGTCGGTCAGTTCTTCGTCCGTTGCCCACGCAAGCAGACTGCCGCCGTTATCGTAGATTGGTGGAGCATAATTCGAACTGTTTCGCACAATAACGTCAAAATTATTCTCGTGACGGTCCTCGTTTCCGATAAAGGCATCGAAGGCCAGCATCTGATAAAGCCACGGTTTGCCGTACAGTTCAACAGCGTACTGAAACAGTGCATCCAGTGAGGCAGCCTGCCCGCTGGTGAGAAAATACGCATCGGCCATATCTGCAAAGTGGTAAAGTTGCTCATCATCTGTTGTAAATTTGGGACAGACGCTGACCACATCGCAGGAATAGGTTTGAATGTCAGGAAATAGTCTGGCAGGCATCAGGGAATATTCCACATGAGGAAGCTTCAGCACCTCTGCAATCAGCGATGCCATGACTTCGGAATAAGGCTCATATCCGGCTGTTCCGGCTTCGGTGATGGAGTTTCCCTTGACCATGACAAGCTGGCCATCCACGCGATACCAGCCCTTTGAAAGCATCCCGCGGCTCGTCCGGGTTTCGCGCTTTTCCACTAGCTGAATGTTAGAAGGCATTTCGATTGGGTTCATGGTATCACACTCCTTTGCTTAATTATACCATGTTCGGGCGGATAGACAAGAAAAATTATTGAGATACGATTTTTTGAAGACTGCTCTTTTGTTGTGCTGTCGAATCTTGCATGGCATGGAAATGTGCACTGTTGTTATTGCATGGCTTTTTGAATTTGTTTCAAAATTGTCCTGTCGGCCGGGATCCATTGCACGGAATCCAACTCATCTTTTGTCTGCCAGCGCGCAGCCTCGGCTTCTTTTAGAACGAGTTCACCGGAGACGACTGTACACCAGAAGCAGTCCATGGAAAGATGAAATGTCGGATAATCGTATTCGATGGTGCCGATCTTGTTATGCACTGCAATTTCCGTATCCAGTTCTTCTTCAATCTCTCTTTTCAGCGCCTGCTGTGGCGTTTCACCCGGTTCGATTTTTCCGCCCGGAAATTCCCACTGGCCTTTGTAGTCACCATGGCCGCGGGCGGTAGAATAAATTTTATGTTTTACATGGATGGAGTCGCAGATGACAGCGGCAACAACGCGGACAGTTTTCATGAAACCCTCCTATTAAATTTCTGGAATACCGCATGATAGCAAATAGCGGTAGGTTCCGTCGTAAAGTGCAGGAATGCGACTTTGATCTTCTTGGGAGCCTTCGGGAATGTATATGACCAACCCCTGACGCGCTCTTGTCAAAAGAACCCGATAAGCATTTTTCTGATATTGCTGGCGTTGTTTTATGTTGGTATGGTTCCAGCGAGTTCCACGGAATCGAAAGTAATCAAAATCGCCATTTATATAGCGAAAATCCGCATCCCATGCCACAATGGCGTAATCAACTTCCAAACCCTGCACCTTAAATTCAGATGCGGCCACCTCTAAGTAGTAGGAAGAATCAACATGATCTTTTCCCTTTAAAAACCAGTTGACATGGTCGATTTGAGTGGGAACCCAAATGCCTGCGCCACGGAGTCGTTTCCCCTCCGAACTTGCCAAGAGACCATATCGTTCGGTGCCGCGGGCATGGGATTTTACCCATAGCTTTGCCGTATCAAAATTTCGTGTTAATACGATGGGATAGGAAGATTGGAGTTCTTGACATAAGTCAGCGGCTTGCTGCGGATGATTGTCAAGAAGTGCTTTTATAAATGCGGAAAGTTTATCACTTCTAAAAGATCGAAGTGATACCCCTAAATGGAGTTCTGGAACAATGGTACAGTCCAAATTTTGGAGGGAATTTCCAATAGAGGCAGTTCCAACATATTCAGAATCTGTCATTTTGTCCGAAATATAAACTTTCCAATCCGGAAAATGTTCTCTCAATGCTAGGAACCAATCTTGAATTCCTGCTTCGCCGGTATAAATTTCCTGACCACCGCCAACGAGGCAGACGATAACGGCCCAATCCTTATGCCGGTCCATAATACTGATAAGAAATTCCGGCTCGGATTGGTTGAAGTCTGTGACGTTTTTCTTCCGTTTCATAAAATTGGATAGACTGGATGCACCCCACGCACGTTGGGCTTCGTCAAAGATAGCTACTTTTTCTTTGGGAGCAGAAGCAGTTATCATGGCATCGTCTCGAAATTTATGGATAATCTGAATAAAAGTCTTTGCCTCGCGCTCTGCAGTTTTAAGAGGAATGTGATTGCGCTCGGCACGGTCTTTTGACAATGCGGCTTGCAAAACATCTACCAGCGGGCCGTTTCCGGAAAGGAAAACTGCGTGCTCGTCGGTTTCAAACCGATGTCGTGCATTTGCAATGTTCAATCCTGCAAGAGTTTTTCCTGCGCCTGGAACACCGGTAATAAAACAAATCCCCTTTTCATGGAAGCGCTTACAGTGGTCGATGATGCGATTAATAGCCATTGTAGTGGCTGTTAAATTTTGAGCACCAGCATCATTCCGCGAGAGATCATATACAGAATGATTCCGGTACATAGCCTGCGCTGCCTCGATAATGGTAGGCGTTGGGGCATACCGAGCATTCTGCCATGTGGATAATGAGAGAGGTGCATCATGTAGGATGGAAAGTGTAGCGGTGATAGCAGTGGCGATGCTTTCTTGACTACAATGCAAAGGCATGGAAATCTTATCGTGCATCAACTGGATGCTGACGGGCTGAACGGCCCCTTCCGTGGCAACGACAATTGGAATAAGATAACGGTCTTTGCTGGCTTCGTGGAAATACTTAAGGTCAAGCGCGTAATCGGTTACTTGATCATCGGCATTCTTTGTGTATTTGGAACTTCCGACTTTAAATTCAAGTAAAAAGATAATGCCATCTATAATACAAATCGTATCAATGCGATGTCCGATGCGGGGAATCGTATACTCAAAAGAAATTTCCCCTTCTGGATAGTCGGTCAGTTGATTTTGCAGAATTGAAATTTCCTTTAACCATGCATTTTTCTGCTGGTCCGTAGTTTTGAATTCATCGTGAACCATCAGTTCCCCTAAGATCGAAGTTGGATTGGTGGATATAAAATCTTTGATGGTGGAAAAGTAATATTCGCGATTCATAAATTTCCCCCAAATGTATTCAATGGCAGGATGAAAGAGCTTCAAATACAGCTTTTTATCTTCATTATACCATGTTCGGGCGGATAGACAAGAAAAATCATTGATACACGATCTCCCTTACCACCACTTCCTCCGCCTGCGCTTTCAGCCCGTTCATATGGGCCACCCAGAGAAGCTGTGATCGCTCTTTGTCCGGCGCAGGGAACTTGTCTGCCAAGGCCGCAATCGTGCGCTCCAGCTGTTCTGAGGCGGCTCTCTGGACTTCCTGCAAATGCGGCCAGAGCGTACCGTTCAGCAACATCCGGTTGTACAGCACAGGACGCTGATTCTTGAGATAGGCCAGCCGCATCCGGCCATACTTGCCCAGCAGTTCAGTATCATCGGTCTGCGGCAGGGTGAGCAGGGGCAGCTGATACTCCCCAACCTGTGCGTAATGGATCTCGGTGCGGACGGCGTTCGTGTTCTTCATGGAAATTCTCCTTTGTATTTTCAACGTGTTTTGCGGTCTTTGTGGAAAACGGTGTTCACTCCTTCCGGCTCTGCGCGGTCAGCCAGTTGCCCTGCGCCTGATAGTAGTGCTCCATCGTGGTGGGGGCGTTCAGGATGGTGGTGCGCAGATAGGCCATGATGTTCTTGATTGGCTGGGTGGTGTTGGACATCACATCGAAGATGTACTCAATGTGTTGGCTGGTCAGCTTGTCCAGCCGCAGCCGGATGGCTTTGGTGGTCTGCGGCTGCTTGCCGACATACTGGGTCTGCCGTGGACAGCAGTACATCTCCACAATGTTGTCTAACAACTCCTCCAGCTTGTCGGGGTCGTACCGCTGGGTAAGAGTGTCGATCTCCAGCCGTTCCCGAAACTCCTCCCGCACCTGTGCTTCCATCTGGTCAAAATCTGCGGATTCGCCTGTCGGCCCTGATAGATTAGTACTTTGTCTTTTAGTATTTTGTTTATTAGTATTTTGTTGCGTTGCCTTTTCCAAATTGGGCTCAACCAAATTTGGAAAATCCAAAAATGGTGAAGAACAAGGCTTCATGCGGCTTTTCGGACTTTTGGATGCGGACGGGTCCGACGGCTCGCCTTCCTTGCCGGGAACGGCAGGAGCGTCCTCAACAGGCGATTCATAGACCTGATAATCGTAGTCGATGATCTGCCCTTTGGCATTGCGGACTTTCTGACGGCGGACGTAGCCGTGTTCTTCCAGTTCCAGAACAGCGGTGCGTACACTGTCCAGACCATCCTTGCAACCAACGGTCAGTCCCTTCAGGCTATAATCCCAATCGTCCGGCAGGGAGAGCATATAGGACAGCAGTCCCTTGGCCTTCAGGGACAGCCTCTTATCCTGCAGGTGGTGGTTGCTCATAACGGTATAGTTGACGTTTTTATTGACGCGGAATGTTGACATGGCGGCTTCCCTTTCAGCCCAATGCGAGCAAAAGAAAACGCAGCATTTCCCGGCTTTCGGGAAACGCTGCGTTCAGACAGGGAAGCCTGCTGTGAGCTGGCACAGCAACGGCAGCACTGCATATTTCTAACGGACATCTAACACAACTACACCTGAAATGCAGCCGTTGACGCCCCGTGTGAAAAAGGCTTTTTCTAACGTCATTTCGCAAAAAGTGGCCGAATTTTGCCTGCAAATTGCGGTGTGACGTGCCTTTTGGGAGGTTACAAAAATGCCCTCAGCTGCCAATGACAGCCGCGAGGAACCAGCTTCATCCAACAATTTCAAAGACTCGAAATCGTTTTGTCCTTAATCGGGCACGTGGGTTCGAATCCCACCATCTCCGCCAACAAAAGGCATCAGCTCAGGCTGGTGCCTTTTTTGCGGCTAGATGGTGCGGATGAGAACAGGGCGGCGGCCCGCAGGCCGCAAGCAACCAGCCCTGCGGGCTGTTGCTTAGCCCGCGGGAGAATATCCACCATCTCCGCCAACAAAAGGCATCAGCTTAGGCTGGTGCCTTTTTTGCGGCTAGATGGTGCGGATGAGAACAGGGCGGCGGTCCGCAGGCCGCAAGCAATCAGCCCTGCGGGCTGTTGCTTAGCCCGCGGGAGAATATCCACCATCTCCGCCAACAAAAGGCATCAGCTCAGGCTGGTGCCTTTTTTGCGGCTAGATGGTGCGGATGAGAACAGGGCGGCGGCCCGCAGACCGCAAGCAATCAGCCCTGCGGGCTGTTGCTTAGCCCGCGGGAGAATATCCACCATCTCCGCCAGAAGTCGCAGATTGCATTTTGAGACAGGAGGGAATATACTTATATTGGATAGATTCCAATACTATAGCAATTCAACTTTTTAATGCAACAGCGGTGAATTGCATATCGCAAAGATGCCGTTTGAATGTTGCACGGATTTCTTGACTTGCGATAAAATTTGCGATAAACGATTTTTGGAAGGAATATAATCATGTCGAAAGATGAATATTTGATCACAGATCCACCCCTTAAAGCGCTGACTGTTTTTGCGATGCCGATGATCCTTGGCAGCTTTTTTCAACAAGTATACAATATGGCCGATTCCATAATAGTTGGTCAATTTGTTGGCTCCTCGGCACTTGCGGCTGTTGGTGCTTGTGCTGCACTGACCAATGTTTTTATTTGTGTGGCGCTTGGTGCTGGTGTGGG
Organism: Faecalibacterium sp. BIOML-A1; assembly: GCF_009679715.1. Taxonomy (NCBI): domain Bacteria; kingdom Bacillati; phylum Bacillota; class Clostridia; order Eubacteriales; family Oscillospiraceae; genus Faecalibacterium; species Faecalibacterium sp. BIOML-A1. The sequence continues at coordinate 127,516 of NZ_WKZJ01000005.1, read as the reverse complement.
CGCAGGTGTGCTTGTAAGCCGCTATTTTGGTGCAAAAAATTATGGTAAAATGAAAACCATTGTGTCAACGTCCCTGATCAGCTTTTTGATCTTAAGCGTTGTCCTTGGTGTCTTTGGCTTTTGCTTTTCCCATTTCATGATGAGCGGATTACAGACCCCTGCCGATATATTGGAAGAAGCAGTATTGTATCTGCGTGTCTACTTTGTGGGTTTCCCGTTTCTATTCATGTACAACATTCTTTCCACCATGTTCACTTCCATCGGTGAATCCAAAATTCCGTTGGGACTGCTGATATTCTCATCTATCCTGAATATTTTTATGGATCTCTGGATGGTGGCTGGTCTTGGTCTGGGGGTGTTTGGTGCAGCCCTTGCGACCTTGATCGCACAAGGAATTTCTGCCGTGTTTTCGTTTTTGATCTTTCTGTCTCGGATGCGGCAATACAAGAGCTCCTTTAGCAGGTTCGACCGGCAGGAGCTGTATTCCATGCTTCGCATTGCGGTACCATCGGTTTTGCAGCAGTCCACAGTGTCTATCGGTATGATGATCGTGCAGGCAGTGGTAAATCCCTTCGGCACACAGGCACTTGCCGGGTATGCGGCAACGATGCGGGTAGAAAATGTTTTTTCGCTGATCTTCGTATCCATCGGCAATGCAGTTTCGCCGTTTGTATCCCAGAATTTTGGCGCAAAGAAAATTGAGCGTATCAAAAAAGGGTATCATGCTGCACTGGTGTTGGATCTATGCTTTGCAGTTCTTGCTTTCGTGGTCATTGAAACACTGCACACACAGATTTCCTCGTTGTTCTTGGGAAAAGACGGAACCGCGTTGGCCTATCAGGTGTCCGGTGATTATATGAGATGGCTTGGTTACTTTTTCATCTTCATGGGCATCAAGATGGCAACGGATGGCGTTCTTCGCGGACTTGGAATCATGCGGCCGTTTCTTATTGCAAATATGGTAAACCTTGCAATCCGCTTGTCTGTTGCCTTGATTTGTGCACCGCGTTTTGGCATTGCTTTTGTTTGGCTTGCAGTCCCGGCAGGTTGGCTTGCAAACTTCCTTATTTCCTATGCGGCGCTCAGAAGATCGTGGCCGGAGGATAAAGCAGCGGTATCTCACTGATTTCATGCAGTGGAGAGGTGCTTTGTTCTGACGGGTTTCACTTACAGAGAATGTGACGCGAAAAAATTCGCCGGTGTTCCGTTCAGAAAATCAGATGCTCGCTAAAATATCTGTCAGTGTGGCGACAAATGCTTCATCCTGCTCCTTCGTCCGCTTTGGGCTCCCCTTGGGGTGCTTTCCGGCACGGAGGAGCTTTTTGTTTTCATAACGCCGCAGCATGAGAGCTTCCATGTTGTCGGCGGTGTATTCCAAACCGTTCTGATTCAGCACCCGTGCGCGCTTGGCAAGGCACATACTCGCAAGGCCGTAGTCCTGTGTTACGACAATATCCCCCGGCTTTACCCGGTTGACGAGGGCAAAGTCTACGCTGTCAGCCCCTTTATCGAACACCAGCGTCTGCGCACCTTCCCGCTCGATCTGGTGAGAGGTGTCGCACAGGATGATGACTGGAACACTGAATTGCTTTGCAATCTGCAATGTCAGGTCCACCACCGGGCAGCCGTCGGCATCGATCAAAATATTCATCGGCTTTCCTCCATCGTCCACCGAAAGGCTTTCGCGGTACGCAAATCAGCGTCCTTAAAGTGCCCGCCGCTGTTCCATTCAAGGGTGCAGTCTGCGCCACGCTCTGCAAGCCGGCTGTGCAGGGTGCGGATGTGATCACCTACCGCAGCCATGACAGCGTTTTTCGTATGCTCTTCCTTGTCGCCAAGGCTCAGATAAATGTGCTGTGTCTGTATCGGGTGCCGCTGTTCAAACTCCATCCAGCCCGGAAACCACACCGAGGGCGAGGCGGCAGCGATACCATAGAACAGATCAGTCTGGGTGGATGCCCACAATGCAAACAATCCCGCCAGCGAGTAGCCGCCCAGAATGATTTTGACGTTTTCCGGGAGAGGATACTGCTGCTTCAGTGTGGGAATGGCCTGTTCTGTCAGAAAGCGCAGGGTGTCCGCAGCCTTGCCCCCAAATCCTTGCTTTCCCCACACGGCAGGGGCTTCCCACGGAGAAAGTGCATCGTTCCAGCTTTCCACCGGGATGGCCGCAAACAGAAAGTGGTGCGCACTCTGTGCAATAGCGGCAATCTCGCTTTCCATGCTTTGCAGCTCGTGCTCGCCGGTCATTTGGAGCAGTAGGTATTCTGCATGGGCTTCGCCGTAAATGCGGCAAGGTCTGTTCCCGATTTGCATTGTCTGTGCGGTCATTGCGGCATCCTCCCGAAAATTTTCGATAAGCCCAGTATAGCAACTGAAAAATCATTTTGCAATTCAAAAGGCGTTCGCATTCGCAAGCAGTGTCTTCGTAAAAAAGCTGGCACCTGATTTGAAGTTGTGCGAGGTTTCCAGAGTGATGTATCAGCAGTTTTTGAACGATCATGCCGTAGCCCATAAGCGGCAGACGAACCGGGCACGTGGGATTTGAACAGGGCAGCGTTATTCAATACCGCTAAGCTCGCGGTACAGCGTGCGGGCATAGGAATCTGTCATGCCGCTGATATAGTCGGTGACCATCAGCAGCCGGAGGTACAAGTCAAAAGATTCCGTGCCGGTTCGGGCGTTTTGGTAATCCTGCTTGTAATTGCCGGAGAAGATGGCGAGAAGCTTTTTGTCGGCCTTGGAAGGTGCCCGCCCGTCGGTGCAGTATGCAGAGTCATAGTACAGCACGGCGGGAACAAAATGATCCAGCAGAAAATCGAGAATGACCTGTCCGGACAGCTCCAGTTTCAGGATGCCGGGCGTATCGAAGGCGAATTTCCGCATGGCCCCTTTCAGAATGTCAATGGTGATGGCGTGATTGGTTCCTTCAAACAGATCACCGCAGTAGGTTCCGGCCATGATCTCTTTATATTTGCAGGAAAAACGGTAGATGGCTACATACATCAGCCACTGACGCGTTTGGGTGAGCCATTTTTTAAATGCAGCGCTGTCGTTTTCTGGGGTGTGGTCTGCACCGCGCAGCGCGGAAAGTTCTTGGATCCGCTCATCGGAGAAGTACTCAGGGCTTCTGTGGGGAACGATCTTTGAATGGTCATAAGAATTTGTGTAATATTCAATGAACTGGTCAAGGGTGAACAGGCCCTTTTTAAAGGCATCTTCCAGATCGGCAGTAGAGTATGCAATGTCGTCAGCTGCTTCCAGCAGGTAGGTCAGCGGATGGCGCACGATGCCTTTGTCGGGAGTGGTGGTCCCAACCGCTTCCGAGATCTGCTCAAAAGTCTCCTGTTCTGCAGCGAAGAAGCCGAGTTTGTGCTTTCGGATATCCGCACTGCCTTTATCAACGGAGCAGGAGTCGGTGGGGTATTTTACCAGCGTGCTGATGATCGCTTTGGACAGATTGAGGCTGGAACCGTGTTTTGCTTTCAGCAGGATCCGCAGCGCCTGTGCATTGCCCTCAAAATTTTCCAGATCAGCGATCATCTGCGCGGATAACCAGCTGCGAAGGGGCTGTCCTTTGTATTTTACATGGTCAAGGTTCTCTTTGAACCAGTCGCCGATCACGGTCTCGCCGAAATGCCCGAAGGGCGGATTGCCGAGGTCGTGCAAAAGGCCGGCGCAGAGCAGGACCGATGCGATGGCTTCGGCATCCTCCGGCACGGCAATATCAGTTGGCTTGTACTGTGTTGTGTTTTTGGAGATCATGATGCCAAGCTGCCGGGCGATCGTGGAGACTTCGATCGAGTGCGTCAGGCGAGTTCGTATGAAATCACTCTTGTCCAGAGGAAACACCTGCGTTTTATCCTGCAGCCTGCGGAATGCAGCGCTGGAAACGATCCGGCTGTAGTCCTTTTCAAATGCATTGATGGGATACTCCTTGAACGAATCGGGCTCAGGAGGTTCAGAAGAAAGCTTTTCAGTTGACAGCAATTTTGCCCATTCCATAATCAGTACACCTCGCTTTTGAAACGTCGTGATTAAAAATCTGCAAAAGGCATCGGCCTTCCATCACTGCCATTATACAAAAGAAACGCTGCTCCGGCAACAAAAAACGGATTCTCTGAAAAAAACACAAAAACTGCAGCTTGAACATGTGCAGAGTTCCAATTTATTTCGGGATCCGAAAAAAGGAAAGCGGAGTGTTATGCTGCGGTGTACTACTTCCGTCAGATGCACCCGAAATTGAATCAGACAAAAGCTTCCCTTTTCGTGGGCTGCGTGCCTGCGGCGGGGAAGCTTTTTTGTATGCCTGCGGGGCAGGAACGGAGGGATATCAGCCAGATTGCACAAAACGCATTGCACAAAATTGAACAGCTTTTCAGGAAAAAATCTTGCTATTCCGCTTGCGCTCATGTATAATGGACTTGACTTGAAAGGTAGGATGTTTAAAAACACTCTGCCGTATGCTGCTGCAGATGACTTGAAAGGTGGAACATGGGATGTTGTATAAGAAAGCTTCTGAGATGAAACCCACTCCGATCCCCCATTGCATGGGCGGCGAGGGCACCGTGATGATGGAACGCCTGCTGGATGCGCCTGCCGAAATGCTGGGCAAGGGCCGCGCCTACGTGCGCCACACGCTGGCACCGGGCGTGACCATTGGCAGGCACACGCATGAGCACGAGATGGAAAGCATGGTCATCGTCTCCGGCCGCGCTGTCCACATCATCAACGGCGAGGAGCAGATCTTGGAGAAGGGCGACATCATTGCCGCCATGCCCGGCGACACCCACCAGATCGCCTGCCTGGGCGACGAGCCGCTGGTGCTGATCGCACAGGTGCTGTACGAATAAAGGAGGAGCTTCAGATGGAACAGATCCGCAGTGCCGATGTTCTGGCCAATTTTCCGCAGGTGGATGAGGAAAAACTGAACGCCGCCCTTGCCGCCGAAGCTGCCGCCAGCAACCGCAAGATCATTGTGCTGGACGACGACCCTACCGGCGTACAGACGGTACATGATATCTATGTTTATACAGATTGGACGGTAGAAAGCCTGCGCAAGGGCTTTGCTGCGCCGGAAAAGCTCTTCTTTATTCTGACCAACAGCCGCGGTTTTACCGTGGCCGAGACCACCAAGGCCCACCGCGAGATCGCGGAGAACACCGCCAAGGTGGCCCGCGAGTTCGGCATGGACTACCTTATCATCAGCCGCGGCGACTCCACCCTGCGCGGCCACTACCCGCTGGAGACCGACCTGCTGCGCGAGGTGACGGAGGCTGAGAACGGTTACAAAATGGATGGCGACATCCTGTGCCCCTACTTCCGCGAGGGCGGACGCTTTACACTGGACAATGTGCATTATGTGCGCTACGGCGCAGAGCTTGTGCCCTGCGGCCAGACCGAATTTGCCAAGGACGAGACCTTTGGCTACCACGCCAGCAACCTGTGCGAATACATTGAGGAAAAAACCGGCGGCAAAGTCCGTGCAGGAGACGTGACCTGCATCTTGCTGGAAAGCCTGCGCGCCATGGACTTTGACGGCATCGAGGCCCAGCTGCTGGCGGTGCACGATTACGGCCATGTGATCGTGAACGCAGTGGCGGACTGCGATGTGAAGGTGTTTGCAGTGGCACTGTACCGCGCCATGGCAAAGGGCCGTCACTTCACCATCCGCAGTGCGGCCGCACTGGTCAAGGCCATCGGCAATATTTCCGACCAGCCGCTGCTCACCCGGGAAAAGATGGTCACGCAGGAAAGCAGGGCAGGCGGCATCATCGTGGTGGGCAGCCACACCAAAAAGACCACTGCCCAGCTGGAAGAACTGAAAAAAGTACAGGGCATCGAGTTTATTGAGATGGACAGCGACAAGGTGCTGGTGCCGGGCGAGCTGGAAAAGGAAGCAGCCGCCATCGTGGCCCACTGCTCACAGCAGATCGCAAAGGGCATCACCTGCTGCGTGTCCACAAAACGCGTGGTGCTCACCCTGCCGGACGACACCCCGGAAGCAGCCCTCGTGCGCAGCGTTGCCATCAGCGATGCACTGCAAAGCTGCGTGGGCAGGCTGACCGCTTCCCCGGCTTTTGTGGTGGCAAAGGGCGGCATCACCAGCAGCGACGTGGGCGTGAAGGCCCTGCGCGTGAAATGCGCCAAGGTGCTGGGCCAGATCCGGCCGGGCATCCCGGTATGGCAGACCGGTGCCGAAAGCCTGTTCCCCGGCACGCCGTACATTATCTTCCCGGGCAATGTGGGCGAAGTGCCCACCCTGCGGGAAGCGGTGGAAATTTTGCTGGGCTGACAGCCTGACGATTTAGAATTGTCTCCGCTCTGCTCTGACAATATCAGAGGAAAAATTATTTTAAATATTGCAAACAAGCCAGCCCTGCGGGGCTGGCTTGTTTGCTTTTTCACGGGAAGGAGTCGTGGCGGTTAACGGCGTATTGCCTGCGCTGGCTCCCTGCGGGAGCATTCGCGCGGCAGATAACGCAAACGTTATGTTCAGGCCCCGCTCCCCTGCGGGGAGCTGCCGCCGTAGCGGCTGAGGGGCCTTGAAATCGGCGCAACACAAAAAATCCTTTAGCGCAGCGACTTGGATTTTTTGTATGGAGCCCAACTGCTTTGGGGTTACTAGGGGCGAGCAGCCCCTAGTTCGTGCCTCCCGCGCCTCGAAAGTAGCGGGTGCTTTTCTGGTTCTCTTTTGGCACGCAAAAGAGAACGTATCCGGCGGAGAAGAATTTTATAAAAGCCATAAAACCTGCCCTACACGATTGCGCTCTGCGCGGGAAGCCGAAAAACAAAAGCCGGAAAATCCGCAGATTTTCTGGCTTTCTGTACGCGTTATCAATCTTTTTTTGCTTTCTTTTTCTTCTTTGCTGCCTTTTCCTCCGGCTTGTTCTTCATCAGCCTGCCGAGGGATGCGGCAGTGTATACGCAGAAGCAGCCCACCACCACGATCAGCACGACGGCGCTTGCGTCCAGCGCCACGGTGCCGGCGCGGACAGCGGCCAGATACAGTGCCAGCAGCACCACGCCGCCGCCCAGCCACAGGCTGCTGCTGTTCACCTGCTTTTGCCACTCCTGCTGCGGCGTGAGCGGATGCTGCTGCGCCTTGCCCTGCCGGGCCTTCTTTTTCCAGATGTTATCACTTTGAAACGGATTCATGTTCCGGTGGCTCCTTCCCTGTCTTTTTCTTTAAGGGTATTATACGCCGCAAGATGGGATGATGTCCAGAAAGAAGTGGATTTTTCACCACTTGCATCCCACATTTGTGCAGAACGACCAAAACCGGCCCGAAATATCGGCTATTCGCCAATTTACTTTTTGCGGACCGAAGAGTAATCTAATGGTAGGATGTAAAGACGGACAAGCTGTTGAGATTGAACTAAAGGTAGGATGTAGCAAAGAGCCTTTGCTGCGGGCTTGTCCGGCACGAGAACACGAAAAACAAAAGGAGGCTTTTCCGTTATGAAGGTAGGTCTGATCTATACCAGCACCACCCCGGAACTGATCGAACTGGTGGAGCAGGAGGTCAAAAAGCAGCTGGGCGATGATGTGGAGCTGTACAGCCTGCAGGACCCCAGCATTCTGGCAGATGTCCGCGCGGCAGGCTATGTGACCACTGCACCGGCAGCACGCCTGATCGGCATGTACATGAAAGCCGCTGAGGAAGGCGTGGATGCCATGCTGAACCTGTGCAGCAGCGTGGGCGAAGTTGCCGACAGCGCACAGGACGTGGCAAAGTACATTGGTGTGCCTATCGTCCGCGTGGACGAGGAGATGTGCCGCGAGGCTGTCCGCAAGGGCCAGCGCATCGGCGTGATGGCTACCCTGCCCACCACGCTGGAACCCACCAAGGGCACCATCCTGCGCATGGCCCGCGAGTGCAACAGACACGTGGAGCTGGTGGACTGTCTGGTGGACGGTGCATTCGGTCTGGATCAGGACCAGTTCAAGGCCCGCATGACCGAGATGGCCGGTACCATTGCCGACAAGGTAGATGTGATCGTGTTTGCACAGGGCAGCATGGCCTACTGCGAACAGTATATCGCCGATAAGTTTGGCAAGGTGGTCCTCAGCAGCCCCCGCTTTGGTGCAGCCGAGCTGAAAAAGGCGCTGGAAAAGAAAGGCACCATTTAAAAAAGGAACAAGAGCCGGAGCACGAGACCGGCTCAGGAGAAGATATTTTTTGAAGGAGAATTCTTATGAAAAAGATGATTTCCCGTCGTGACTTCCTGAAGGTGGCTGGCATTTCCGCTGCTGCTCTGGGTCTGGCTGCCTGCGGCGGCTCCGGCACCAGCACTGCTGCTTCCACTGCCTCTACTGCAGCTTCCACCGGTTCTTCCGCTGCCGCTTCCGGCTCGGCTGTCACCCTGAAGCTGGGCTTCTCCACCAACGAAGAAGACCCCCGTGCAAAGGGCGCAAAGCAGTTTGCAGAAGAAGTTGCCGAAAAGACCGGCGGCGCTGTGGAAGTTCAGCTGTACCCCTCCGGCCAGCTGGGCGGCGATGCTGACCTGATCAACTCTATCGCTCTGGATTCCGGCACGGTGGATATCATCATCACCGACGCTTCCAACTTTTCCACCTACGATGCAAAGATGGGCATTTCCGCACTGCCGTTCCAGTTCGAGACCTTCGACGATGCATGGGCATTCATGGACAGCGACATCGAGGCTGCCGCTGAGGAAGGCCTGCTGAGCCAGAATATGCGTGTGCTGGCCCACTACTGCAACGGCTTCCGCTGCGTGACCAACTCCAAGGGCCCCATCAACAGCCCTGCCGACATGAACGGTCTGCTGATCCGCACCCCCGAGAACCCCGTCATCATGGCTACCATGACCGCTCTGGGTGCCAACCCCCAGCCGCTGAGCTTCTCTGAGCTGTATCAGGCCCTGCAGCAGAAGACCTACGATGCACAGGAGAACCCCATCCCCGTTATCTACAACAACAACCTGTTCGAGGTTCAGGAGTACCTGAGCATCACCAACCACATCTACTCCGGCATGTGCTTTACCATTGCCGAGAGCAGCTGGAACAAGCTGAGCGCTGACCAGCAGCAGATCGTTTCCGACGCTGCAAAGGCATCTGCCGATTACGACCGTGAGCTGAACGAGCAGCAGACCAACGATTTGGTCTCCGCTCTGGAAGAGAAGGGCATGAAGATCAACAGCCCGGAACTGGCTCCGTTTGCAGCTGCGACCGAAAAGGTCCTGACCGACAACGCTGATACCTACGGCGACCTGCTGGATCAGCTGAAGGCATGGAAAGAAGCCCGCTGAGATCACTGACCAGAAAACCTTGAAATAAAACCGAAGCAAAGGGACGAGGGGCGTGCCCTTCGTCCCTTTGCATTTTATCTGAATCGCACTTGGAAAGGAGTTTGTACTGTGAAAAAACTGCAAACCACTCTGGACAAGATCACCACCCTCATTTCCGCCATTCTGTGCGCGGCTATGATGGTAATTCTGTTCGCAAACGTTGTGCTGCGCCTGATCCCCGGCATCGGCGGCTTCAAGTGGTACATGGAGAGCAGCCAGTATCTGAACGTCTGGTCCATGCTCATTGCCTGCATTGGCATCAACGCCATGGGCACCAACCTCCGCGTGGAGGTGGTGGATTCCATCCTCGGTAAGACTCCGCTGGGCAAAAAGATCGTTGTCATCATCCGTGATGTGTTCATCATCCTGTTCTACGTCATGGTCACCTACGGCGGCTACCAGCTGTGCACCCGCGCAAAGCAGGCCGTTTCCACCATGCCGCAGTTCACCATGGGTCAGGTGTACACCATCTTCCCCATTGCCGGTGTGCTGTGCATCCTGTCCGCCGTTCTCAATCTGGTGGTTGAGCTTACCACGAAACCTGAAGGAGGCGAATCCAAATGATCGCATGGCTGCTGATCTCATTCTTCGTTCTGCTGTTCCTTGGTGTGCCCATCGCCATGAGTCTGGGCCTGTCCGCCATGGGCGGCATCCTGTTCCTGGGCGGCGGCAGCACCGTCACCATTGCCCAGCGCATGTTTGAGGGCATGAACAGCTTTGCACTGCTGGCCATCCCTCTGTATACCTTTGCCGGCTTCACCATGTCCAAGGGCGGTATTTCCAAGCGCCTGATGGATTTCTGCTACTCCATCGTCGGCCACATCTACGGCGGTCTGGCTCACGTGAACGTGCTTTCCAGCATGATCTTTGCGGGCATCTCCGGTTCCGCTGTTGCCGATACCGCTGGTGTTTCCGGCATGTTCATGCCGGAAATGATCCGCAAGGGCTACTCCAAGAACTTTACCGTTGCCGTTACCGCCATTTCCTCCACCATCGGCATCATCATTCCTCCGTCCATCCCCATGGTGGTCATTGCCGGTATCTGCGGCATCTCCACCGGTAAGCTGTTCCTCGGCGGCATCATCCCCGGCATCCTGTGCGGTCTGGCACAGATGATCGTCAGCTACTTCCTCGCTAAGAAAGAAGGCGTGCCCAAGGAGCCCGGTCACTTCACCATCGGCCCTGTGCTGCACGGCCTGTGGGAGAGCTGGCCCGCCCTGCTCATGCCTATCATCATCGTGGGCACCATTACCATGGGTATCGTCAGCCCCACCGAGGCAGGCGTGATCGCTGTTGTCTACGGTCTGTTTGCCGGCGGCATCATCTACCGCGAACTCAAGTGGGAAGACATCAAGTTTGCCTTTGCAGAGACCGTCCGCACCAGCGGCCGTATCTTCATCGTCATCGGCGCAGCAAAGCTGTACACTGTTATGCTGACTACCGCAGGCTTTGACAAGTGGGTGGCCAAGACCATGCTGGGCTTCTCCACCAACCCCACCGTCATCCTCATCATGATCCTGCTGATCTTCTTCATCGTCACCATGTTCATGGAGTCCATTGCAACGCTGACCCTGTTCATGCCCATCCTGTATCCCATTGCTCTGGGCGTGGGCATCGACCCCATCGTGCTCAGCGTTCTGATCACCGTGGTCATCGGCATTGGTCTGGTCACTCCCCCGGTGGGCATGTGTATCTACGTTGCCTGCGACCTGATGGATACGACTGTTGGTGAAGTGTTCCCCACATTGGTGCCGTTTATTGCGGCCACCTTCGTCTGCATTGCCCTGATGGTCGCCTTCCCTCAGCTGATCCTGCTGCCTACCTATTTGATGGCGTAACCGTTGCGTCCGCCCCTCCGATATGGTAAAATAGTGGCAAAGATTTAACATGTGATGTTTGGAGGCTTTCTGCCCCGGAACGTTCCGCGCTGAATGACCCCGAATATCCACCAAACCGGATTTGGAGGCGGAACCATGTCAATGGAACATCCTGAAAAACAGAAGAATGCGGTAAAGTCTGTAGTCGATCAGGTCATGGACGGGATCATCTCCCAGATCATCGATGGCACCCTGCATCCGGGCGACAAACTGCCTACCGAAATGGAACTGTGCAAGCAGTTCGGCGCGGGCCGCAACTCGGTGCGGGAAGCTGTGAAAAAGCTGCAGGCCTACGGCATCCTGTACATCAAGCGTGCCGACGGCACCTTTGTGAGCGAAAACTACAACCAGAAAATGCTGGACCCGATGCTGTACAGCATCATCCTGCAGAAGAACAGCTGGCAGGAATTTGTGGAACTGCGCTCCGTCATCGATATCGGTACGCTGAATATTATCATTCAGCGCAATGATATCACATCCTTTCTGCCGGACCTGTACCACACCTTCGGCGAGCTTTCTGCCGAAATGCACTCGCCGGAGCCTTCGGTGGACAAGGTGCTGGAGCTGGATAGCCGGTTCCACACCCAGATCGCCAATGCGGCCCAGAACCCCATGCTGGCCACCATCACCGAGTATATCACCCGGCTGACGATGCCCAGCCGTCTGGAGACCACCCGCAAGGTGCTGGCCAAGGGCGAAGAGGAGATCGAGCGGTTCGTAGAGCTGCACCGCCAGCTGCTCAGTGTGATCGAGCGCAGGCAGGTGGACGAGATCGCCGCTACAGTGCAGGATCACTACATCTTCTGGAAGAAGTAAGCATACAGGCCTCCTGCCTGCCGTAAAAGGCGGGCGGGGGACCGTGAGCTTACAAGATGGGATGTTTGCGCTAAAATGACGTTAGCATCCTTTGTTAAGCTTCTCCAATGCGACATGCAAGGAGTGTTCATCCAATGAAAAAAATCATGATCTCCGTGGCCCCCGTTGCGGCCACAGACATTCTCATCAATCCGCGGGCCATTGCCCGGGATGTGTATGAGTGCTACAAAAACGGCGCGTCCATGGTGCACCTGCACTGCCGCGACCTGAACGGCAACCTCACCCCGGATCTGAGCCTGCTGGAAGAAACGGTGGCCTACATCCGCGAGATGTGCGACATCGTGGTGGAGATCTCCACCGGCGGCGTGTCCAACCTGACCATTGAGGAGCGCGTGCAGCCCTGCTACCCCTCCTGGGTGGAAGCCAACAGCCTGAATGTCGGCTCGGTGAATCTGGGTACCTCGGTGTACCAGAACCCCATCAAGGATGTGGAGTACTGCGTCAAGACCATCATGGACAACAAGAAGATCCCGGAGACCGAGGTCTTTGAGCTGGGCATGATCAACACCGTGCGGGAACTGAACGACAAGTTCCACTTTGTAAAACCCATCCTGTTTGCACTGGTGTTCGGCCATGGCGGCGAGATGCCTGCCACGGTGCCGGCCCTGCGCCACATGATCCAGGCGCTGGAAGAGAACTTTCCCAACGGCGACTACCTGTGGGGCTACACGCAGGCCCACCGCGAGGACTGGGAAATGGTCAAGACTGCGCTGGATATGGGCGCTTCCACCGTGCGCATCGGCTTTGAGGATTCGGACATGATCGCGCCGGGTGTCCATGTGGACAACAACGCAGCGCTGATCGCAAAGGTGTCGGACATCGTAAAGTCCAAGGGCATGATGCCCATGACTCCCGACGAGGTGCGCGCCATGCTCAAGATCCCGCCGCTGCGCCGTTAAAAAGGAGGAAAGAAACGTATGGTGATTCAAGGCGTTACTTACCTCTCAGACTTTGAGGCAAAAAAAGCCATCATGGAAATGGCCCGTCGGCTGGAAGCCAAGGGCTGGCTGGTGGCCGGTGATGGCAGCATGAGCGTCCGCGTCGGCCCGCAGGCCGTGTGGGTGACCGTTGCCGGTGCCGACAAGGCCGCGCTCACGCAGGATATGCTGGTGCGCGTGGATATGAATGGCAAGGCGATGCTCAGCGCAAAGCCCAAGCCCCTGCCCGAAGACCTGCCCATCCATCTGAAAATCTATCAGGAAAACGAGAACGCCCAGTGCGTGATGCACACCTATCCGGCCTGCGCGGCTGTGATGGGGATGCAGGGCCAGACCGTGCAGCCTGCAGCGTTCAGCCCCGCAGTGCGGGCGCTGGGACGGGTGCAGCTGCTGCCCGCCCAGAACGTGGACGCGCAGGCACAGGCTGTCAGCCTGTTGTGCCGCACCGATAAGGCTGTCCTGCTGGAAAATGACGGCTGCCTGACCTGGGGCAAGACCCCGGCAGATGCGGCCCATCTGGTGGAAGCACTGGATTACTACGCAGCCGTCACCGCAAAGCTGGGCTGCGCAGGCTGCTCCAAATGCGGCAGCTGCGGCGGTCACTGCACCGGCTGCAGCAAGTGCGGCGCACCTGCCGTGCAGCCCATGGCTCAGCCCGCTGCACAGCCTGTGGCAATGGCAGTACCCTCCGCACAGCCTGCCCAGCCGGTGAGCCTGCCGGGCGTTACCGGGCTGATCCAGCCGGGCATGGCGCTGCCCACCCTGCCCAAACAGCAGGCGGCTCCTGCCCCTGCCCCGGTGCCCGCCGCACAGCCTGCGGCAGTCCCTGCAATGGAAGCGGCCCCGGCCGCACCGAAGTCCGCAAATGCCCGCGATGCCGCAATGGCCGAGGTCATCCGCCGGACGCTGAAGAGCTTTCAATAACAAAAAGTTTCGTTTGATCCAACGGATATGACCTTTACGGAAAGGAACGAAAACCATGGATATCAGTTCGCAGGAAATTGAAGCGATCGTCAAGCAGGTGCTTGCCGGTATGGGCGGTGCACAGACAAGCGCCGCCCCTGCAGCCTATATCGCTGCACCCGGCGGTGCAGCAGGCGACCGCGGCGTGTTCGAGAACGTAGACGACGCAGTGGAGGCTGCATGGAAAGCCCAGCGCGACTGGGCGGCCAACTACAAGATCGAGGACCGCCAGCGCATCATTGAAGCCATCCGCCGCTGTGCCCGCGCACATGTGGAGGAGTGGTGCCACAAGATCGTGGAAGAGACCGGCATGGGCCGCTATGAGGACAAGGTGGAAAAACATCTGGCCGTCATCAACAAGACCCCCGGCCCCGAATGCCTGACCACCGAAGCCAAGAGCGGTGACGCGGGCCTGATGCTGGAAGAGTACGCACCCTTTGGTGTGATCTGCTCCATCACCCCCACCACCAACCCTACCGAGACCATCATCAACAACACCATCAGCATGATCGCAGGCGGCAACACCGTGGTGTTCAACGTGCACCCCCGCGCAAAGCGGGTGTCTGCCGACTGCCTGCAGGCGCTGAATACCGCCATCATCGAGGCGGGCGGCCCTGCAAACCTCATTACCATGACCCGTGAGCCGACCATGGAGAATGTGGACAAGATGGCCGCAAACCCCAAGATCCGCCTGATGGCAGGCACCGGTGGCATGGGCATGGTGAACGCCCTGCTGCGCAGCGGCAAAAAGTGCATCGGTGCCGGTGCAGGCAACCCGCCCGTCATCGTGGACGAGACCGCAGACATCGAGCTGGCAGGCCGCAAGATCTACGAAGGCGCTTCGTTCGATAACAACATCCTCTGCTTTGCAGAGAAGGAAGTGTTCGCCGTGAACACCGCCTACGACGGCCTGCTGCACGAGCTGCAGAAGCAGGGTGCCTACCTGCTGAACAAGGCCCAGACCGAACAGCTGGTGAACATCGTGCTGCAGCCCAAGAAGGGCGGCGGCCACGAGGTGAACAAAAAGTGGGTGGGCAAGGATGCCGCCCGCATTCTGGAGACCATCGGCGTGCATGTGCCGGATACTTGCCGCCTTGCCATCTGCGAGGTGCCTGCCGACCATCCGTTCGTGCTGGTGGAGCAGATGATGCCGGTGCTGCCCATCGTGCGCTGCCAGAGCTTTGAACAGGCGGTGGAAGATGCCGTGGTCGCTGAGCACGGCAACCGCCACACCGCTTCCATCTTCTCCAAGGATGTGGACCACATGACCCGCTTTGCCCGGGTCATTGAGACCACTATCTACGTAAAGAACAGCGCCACCAAGGCCGGTGTTGGCATTGGCGGCGAGGGCCACTGCACCATGACCATTGCCGGCCCCACCGGCGAGGGCATCACCTGCGCAAAGAGTTTCTGCCGCCGCCGCCGCTGCATGCTGGCCGAGGGCGGGCTGCGCATCATCTGAGTTTTTGAAGGACGAAACCATCACATACAATTTTTTCAGTGTTCTGACAGGAGGAACAACTTATGAAAGCTCTGGGTTTTATCGAGACGAAGGGTCTGGTTGGCAACATCGACGCTACCGATGCAATGCTGAAGGCTGCTGACGTTGAGTTCATTGGTTCCGACACCATCGGTGCCGGTCTGACCACCGTGATCGTTACCGGCGAGGTGGGCGCTGTCAAGGCTGCTACCGAGGCTGGCGAAGAGGCTGCTTCCCGCGTGGGTGAGCTGTTCTGCGTCAACGTCATTGCACGCCCCCACGCAGATCTGGCCCGCATCATGCCCGCCAAGGGCCCCGCGACCGGCAAGTCCGGCCTGCCCGCAGGCGAGCAGGTGCCGCTGGATGCCGCTCTGGGCATGATCGAGACCAACGGCCTGACCGCTTCCATCGAGGCAGCCGATGCCATGCTGAAGAGCGCAGATGTCTCTCTGGTGGGTCAGGAGAAGATCGGCGCAGGCCTTGTTACCGTGTTCGTGCAGGGCGACGTTGGCGCTGTGAAGGCTGCTGTTGAGGCAGGCCAGACCGCTGCTTCCCGCATTGGCGAAGTGGTCAGCGCACTGGTCATTCCCCGCCCACACGCAAGCGTGTCCGAGTGCATGCCTGAGCTGCGCTGAGAACTGCGCTGACGCTGCATAAGAAAGGAGCGCTGTGCCTTGGTTTACCATGACATCAGTCAGGAACAGCTGCTGCTCCTGATCACGCAGGCCGTGCAGGCAGAGCTGCAAAAGCGCAGCCGTCAGGTGCCGGTAGGCATCTCGGTGCGGCACATCCACCTTACCCGCGATGATGTGGACAAGCTGTTCGGCTATGGCTACCAGCTCACCCCCAAAAAGGCGCTGAGCCAGCCCGGCCAGTTTGCCTGCGAGGAATGTCTGGACATCATCGGCCCCAAGGGCGAACTGAAGCATGTCCGCATCCTTGGCCCGGAGCGCAGTGCCACTCAGATCGAGCTGGCGCAGACCGACTGCCGCAACATCGGCATCAAAGCGCCGGTGCGTTCCAGCGGGGATACAAAGGGTACGCCGGGCGTGACCCTGCGCGGCCCCAATGGCACCCTGACTGTGCCGGAGGGCGTGATGATCGCTGACCGCCACATCCACATGACTCCCGCACAGGCAGCGGCCTTCGGCCTTGCCGACGGCGACCGCGTGCAGGTAAAGATCGACGGCCCCAAGCCGGGCGTGATGGGCGGGGTGCTGATCCGCGCAAACGACAAATGTGCACTGGATTTTCACATCGACACGGACGATGGCAATGCCTTCCTGCTCAAGCAGGGGCAGCTGGTCACCGTGCTGGGCAAAGAGGAGTAAGCTATGATTTTAGGGATCGTCAAGGGGACCGTTGTCGCCACCCGCAAAATGCCGGAGCTTGTAGGCTATAAGTTCCTGCTGGTGGAGCCGGTGTTCGGCTCCAAAAAGGATACCATCGTGGCGGGCGACAACATCGGCGCGGGTGTAGGCGAGATGGTTCTGGTCACCACCGACGAGACCACCCAGCATGGTCTGGACCATCCGTCGCCCATTGATGCTTTCATCGTGGGCATCGTGGACAATCCTCCCACCCTGAGTAAGTAACACCCTGCAAGTTTTGCCGCAGAGAGGGGCTTCCTCCCGGCGGGATCGTGAGGCTTAAACAATGAAAATTATTATCATCGGCAGCATTGCCGCCGGGGTTTCGGCCGCCGCCAGACTTGCCGCCGCCCAGCGCGGAGCGCAGATCACCGTCTACGAAAAAGGCGGCTTCTACTCCTGCGGCACCGGCGGCCTGCCCCATTACCTGTGCGAGGATCTGGACAGCCTGAACAAGGCCATTCAGGCCAAGGAAACTGAGCTGAACGCGCAGGGCATCACCGCACATCTGCGCCATGAGGTGCGCGGCATCGACGCAGCCGCCCGCAAGGTGACGGTATGTGATCTTGCCACCGGACGCGTGTTTGAAGACCACTACGACAAGCTGGTGCTGGCCACCGGTTCTTCCAACCGTGTGCCGCAGGTGCCCGGCAGTGACCGCGTGGGCGTGCAGACCCTCAAGACCGTGGAAGATCTGATCTTCCTCAAGGAGTTCGTCCGCACCCCCTATGTGCGGGACATCGTGATCCTGGGCGGCAGCTGGGCCGGTTTGGAGATCGCAAAGTCCTTCCTCAAGCTGGGCCGCAATGTGCGTATCATTGAAAAAGAGCAGCAGCTTTTGCCCCAGTTTGACCCTGAGGTGAGCAAGCTGATCCAGAAGGAGCTGGAAGCGCAGGGCGTGCAGTTCAATCTGGGTGAGCAGGTGCGCTCCTTCCCGGGCCGTACCTTCGTGGAGCAGGTGCAGACCAACCGCGGCACCTACCCCTGTGACCTTTGCGTGGTAGCCATCGGCGTTACCCCCAACACCGGCCTGCTGGCCGGTACCGGGGCGCAGCTGGCACCCAATGGCGCTGTGCTCATTGGTGCCGACCTTGCCACCAGTGTGCCCAATATCTATGCCGTGGGCGACTGCGCGGCCTGCCGCGACGGCTCTCTGCGCACCAGCAGCCTGAAGGTGGCGGATCTGGAGATCGCCCGCACCGGCCTGACCGAGACCGAGGCCCGCAAGGCCGGTCTGCGGGTCAAGAGTGCAATGGCCACCGGCACCGACCGTCCGGGCATCTGCCCGAACCCCCACCGCATCACCATCAAGCTGGTGTATGAGGCCAATACCCGTCAGGTGCTGGGTGCGCAGGCATGGGGAGAAAAGAATGTTTCGGCCCGCATCAACGCCATTGCCGTTGCCATCCGCGCTGGCATGACCGTGGAAGCACTGGGTCAGGTGGATTTCGTCTATTCCTCCTCGTCCTGTTCCATTTGGGACCCGGTGCAGATCGTCTGCGGTCAGGCACAGTAAGCGGAGGGTGAACACATGGCAGAACGCATCAACGCCGTCAAGACCAGCTTTTTTGGCAAGGGTGCCATCCGTCTTCTGGGACCGGAGCTTCAGAAAATGGGCATCCGCCGTGCTTTGCTGGTGACGGACCGCTTTCTCTATGATTCCGGTGCCGCTGCCCGGGTTGGTCAGGTACTGTCCGATGCCGGTGTGGAGTACGCCGTGTACTACAATGTGCAGCCCAACCCCACCGTACAGGTGGTGAACGACTGCATTGCTGCAGCCCGCACCCTGCAGGTGCAGCTGCTGGTGGCTCTGGGCGGCGGCAGCGCCATCGATACCGCTAAGGCAACCAGCATCGTGGTGGCCTGCGGCGGTACCGTGGAGCAGTACGAGGGCGAGAACAAGTCCTCCAAGCCCGGCCTGCCCATCGTGGCGGTGAACACCACCGCCGGTACCGGCAGCGAGTGCACCTCCTTCTACATCGTCACCGATCCTGTCCGCCACAGCAAAATGGCCATGGTGGACCCCAACTGCATGGTCAGCATTGCGGTGAACGACACCGACTTCATGTCCTCCATGCCGCCCAAGCTCACCGCAGCCACCGGCATGGACGCGCTGACCCACGCCATCGAGGCGGCGCTTTCCAAAAACGCCAACCCGCTCACGGACAAGGATGCCTACTGGGCCATACAGGCGATCGTGCAGAACCTGCCCCGGGCCGTTGCCAACGGTCAGGATGAAGCCGCCCGCACCATGATGGCCTACGCCGAAAATGTGGCAGGCATGGCTTTCTCCAACGCGGGCCTTGGCATGGTGCATGCGATGGCACACGCGCTGGGCGGACACTACAACCTGCCCCACGGTGTGTGCAATGCGGTGCTGCTGCCCTACGTGCTGGCCTTCAACAGCCGCAGCCCGGTGTGCCGGGAGCGGTTCATGACCATTGCCGCTGCCATGGGCCTGCAGGGCACCTTTACCCCGGACACTGCCGCACCGGCAGTGATCCAGTTTGTCCGTCAGCTCAGTGCAGGCGTGGGCATCCCCGCAAACCTTGCGCAGCTGAACAAGGTGGACCCTGCAGATTTTGCCGAGCTGGCAGAGCTTGCCCTGCACGACACCTGCATGTCCACCAACCAGATCACCCCCACCCGCGACGAGGTGGTGGCGGTATATACCGCTGCTTTCCGCGGATAAACTTTGAGACCTCCTCCATTTTTCTCCATACCCAAACAAAGCCGCCGCTCTCCCTCTGCAAGGGAATACGGCGGCTTTGTGCTGTAAAAAGGGGTGATGGGATTGTTTTTAAAGAGGGTTCTGTTATAATAAAATAAAAATGCGGCGCAGAATTAAGAGGAGAAAGCGATGGAAACAAGAGAAAAACAGGCGTACTTGATAGAAGCACATAAATGTGATGAGATGCTTCTGACCCTGTTGCGGATGCTGGATGTACCGTGGAATGATATATTCATCCACATGGACAGCAAAAATACGGACTACCAGCCGGAAACGGTGGAGTGCCGCATGAAATATGCGAAAGTGTTTCACGCAAAACGGCACAGTGTTGTGTGGGGCGGTGTCAGTCAGGTAAAAGCGGAGCTTGTGCTATTGAAAACAGCAGTGGCCCATGGCCCGTATCAGCATTACCACCTGATCTCCGGTGTGGATCTGCCCATTCAAACACAAGAAGATATCCGTGCATTTTTTGAGGCAAACCCGGACGTGGAATTTGTCCATTTCGACCCGCACCCGTTCAGCCCATTCAACGATGAGCGCGTTTATTACCGGCACTTTTTCCAGAATATCGATCTGCGCCGCCATCCGGTGCTCGGCGTGATCAATGGAATCCTGCTGTCGGGCCAGAAGCTGCTGAAAATAAAGCGCAATCAGGACGTTCACTTCACAAAGGGCAGCAACTGGTTCAGCTGCACTGACGGCTTTGCACGGTATCTGTTGACAAAAGAAGAGTGGATCCTGCAGGTGCTGGACAAGACCTTTTGCTCGGACGAGTTCTTTGTGCAGACACTGATCGTGCAGTCGCCGTATCAGGATAAGATCTATCAGGGGCCGGGTGATACCAGTGCCCGTGCCATCGATTGGGACAGAGGCAATCCGTGGGTCTGGAAATACGCTGATCTGGAACAGCTGAAAGCATCGCCCTGCATGTTTGCCAGAAAATTTGATATCGAAAAAGAACCGGAGCTTGTGCATGAAATAGAACGCCTGTATGCACCTCATATATAAAAACAGTGCCGGACAGTTTTCAGGCTGTCCGGCACTGTTTTTTACTGTTCATTCTTTTTCGCCAGATCCTTGGTGTACAGGGCACGGGTGGCGTTGAGCACAGCCAGCACCATCACGCCCACATCGGCAAAGATGGCGGTCCACATGCTGGCCATGCCGATCGCGCCTAGCACAAGGCAGGCAAACTTGATGGCCAGTGCAAACACGATGTTCTGGTACACGATGCGTAACGTGCGGCGGGCAATGCGCATGGCCAGTGCGATCTTGGCGGGGTCGTCGTCCATCAGCACCACGTCAGCGGCCTCAATGGCAGCGTCAGAGCCAAGAGCGCCCATTGCAATGCCCACATCGGCACGGGACAGCACCGGGGCATCGTTGATGCCGTCGCCCACAAAGGCAAGGTTCTCTTTGGGCCGCTTTGCGGCGAGCAGCGTTTCGATCTGGTCTACCTTGTCGCCCGGCAGCAGGCCCGCATGGTATTCATCCAGCCCAAGCTCTGCGGAAACGGCCTTTGCAACCGGCTCGGCATCGCCGGTCAGCATCACGGTCTTGCGCACACCGGCATCCTTCAGGCCCCGGATGGCCTGTGCACTGTGGGGCTTTACCACATCGGCGATCAGAAGATAACCGGCGTACATGCCCTCGATGGCCACATGCACGATGGTGCCGGTCTCGCTGACGGCGGGAGCCTTCAGGCCCAGCTTTTCCATCAGGCGGGCGTTGCCGGCAGCAACGGTCCTGCCGTCCACCTTGGCGGTCACGCCGTGGCCGCCAAGCTCCTGCACATCGGTGACACGGTTCGGATCGATCTCCCTGCCGTAAGCGGCCTTGATGCTGAGGGAGATGGGGTGCTTGGACCAGCTCTCGGCCAGCGCGGCAGCTTCCACCAGCTGCTCCTCGCTGGTGCCCTCTGCGGGGTGGATGCCGGTCACTTTAAAGGTGCCCTGGGTCAGGGTGCCGGTCTTGTCGAACACAACGATGCCGGTGCGGGCCAGCTCTTCCAGATAGGTGGAACCCTTGACCAGAATGCCGCAGGCAGATGCACCGCCGATGCCGCCGAAGAAGCTCAGGGGAATGCTGATGACCAGTGCGCAGGGGCAGCTGATAACAAGGAAGGTCAGGGCACGGTAGACCCAGTCACCAAAGCGGGCGGGCTGGCCCATGAGCAGCAGCACGATGGGCGGGATAAAGGCCAGAGCCAATGCGCCATAGCACACGGCGGGGGTGTACACGCGGGCAAAACGGGTGATGAAGTTCTCGGCGCGGGCCTTCTTCATGCTGGAATTTTCCACCAGATCGAGAATTTTGGAAACGGTGGATTCGCCGAATTCCTTGGTGGTCTTTACCTTCAGCAGGCCGGTCATGTTCACGCAGCCGCTGATGACCTCATCGCCGGTCTGCACATCGCGGGGCAGGCTCTCGCCGGTCAGGGCGGCGGTGTTCAGGGCAGAAGCGCCCTCCACGATCACGCCATCGATGGGCACGCGCTCACCGGGCTGGACCACGATCACGGTGCCGATCTCCACATCGTCCGGGTCCACCTGCTCCAGTTTTCCGTCCTCGCCCTCAATGTTGGCGTAGTCCGGGCGGATGTCCATCAGGCTGGAAATGCTCTGCCGGCTCTTGCCCACGGCCACGCTCTGGAACAGCTCGCCGATCTGGTAGAAGATGATAACGGCACAGCCCTCCACGTAGTCGCCCAGTGCAAATGCACCCACAGTGGCAACGGCCATCAGGAAGCACTCGTCAAAGGGCTGACGGTTCTTGATGCCAAGCAGTGCCTTGCGCAGCACGTCCCAGCCGACCACGAGATACGGGATGCAGTACAGTACCAGCTCCACCGGCGTGGGGAACTGGGGCAAAAGCTTGAGGATGAGCACCAAAATCAGCGCAATGATGATGCGCTGCAGGTTCTTTTTCTGCTTTTTGTTCATACAAAACGCTCCTTTTTGCGGGATCCATGGGCCGCATCACGCTGCGGCGGGCGGGGATTTCAACAACTTTTCCCCATGAAAATGGATATTCCACGGTTTTACCCGTGTTTTCCACACAGTTTTTCAGGCGTAAAAGCGCTTTTCCACGTTTATTTTACGGTTTTTTCGCAAACGGTGTTGAAAACTGAGTGGAAACTGTTGAAAACTGTCTGATTTTTCAACACCGAAATGCAGGAAAACCTCTCCGTCTTTGCTTCGCAAATCCACATTCCCCTTTTTGTCGCTGCGCGACATCTGTTCCTCTCTTTGTCACCTGCGGTGACATTTCTCCCCGGCGCGGGGAGAATCTGTCCCGGAACGGGGGAAGTCTTTCCTCAAAGGGGGAGGTCTTATACAGCGAACGATAACGTATAATAAAAGCTCTCCCTCTCGGGAGAGCGGACACCGCGCAGCGATGACTGAGAGGGTTGGCTCCCCTGTTCTCAGATGTCAAAGATCTCGCAGTCGTCCTCCACCTTTTTGCAGGCGGCCAGAACGTTCACCATGGTGTCGTGGGGGTCTGCACCTTCAGAGAACTCCACCTTCATCTTCTGGGTCATAAAGCTGACGGTAGCATTTGCCACGCCTGCAACGGTGTTGGCAGCGTCTTCCATCTTCTGAGCGCAGTTTGCGCAGTCCACTTCGATCTTGTAGCTCTTCTTCATAAGTAATACCAGCCTTTCGTTATTCTTCGATATGATCCATCCCCATGGAGAGGATGCTGCGCACATGGTCATCGTCCAGTGCGTAGTAAACGGTTTTGCCCTCGCGCCGGAACCGCACGAGCTTGGAATCCTTGAGCACCCGCAGCTGATGGCTCACCGCCGACTGGCTCAGCTGCACGGCGTTTGCAATGTCCTGCACGCACAGCTCGTTGTCGTGCAGTGCATACAGGATCTTGATGCGGGTGGAGTCGCCGAACACCCGGAACAGGTCGGCCAGCTCGTACAGCACCTCGTCGTCCGGCATATCCAAGGATTCCGGCTGCGGCGCGGGCATTGCTTCCTTTATTTCCGCCATGTTGACATCTCCCTTCGCTGTGGATTCACATGAACGCTTGTTCATGTGTTCATAGTAGCACGCGGAATGCTCCTTGTCAAGGCTTTTTTAAAGATTTTCGGCGTCTGCTCTAAATTGATGAAATTTGCCTTAAAACGCAGAAAATTTGCGTTTTTGAATCGCAATAAGGATGCGGATTGGAGGGAAGGCAAAAACAAAAAAGAGGTCGCCGCATGGTCAGTGTCCTCGTCCTCTCCGTCACCTTCGGCGCCACCTCTCCCAAAGAAAGAGGACTTGGCAGCCCGTTTGCGCAAAAAGAAAAAGAGAAATTTACAAAAAAGTGTAAAACAGGGTGCGTTCTGGTGCAAAATGTGGTATCTTATAAAGGTGTTCAAAAATAAAATGCGCCATACGGCGCGCAAAAGGAGAGGAAAGTATATGACATTGGAAACCGGTATCCGCGGGGAACAGAGCGTGCTCGTCACCGCAGCCAACACCGCAAAGACCATGGGCAGCGGCACGCTGGATGTGTTTGCCACCCCGGCCCTTGTGGCTCTGGCGGAAAAGACCTGCTGGATGAGCGTGGCCGATGCGCTGGACGAGGGCAGCGGCTCGGTGGGCACAAAGCTTGAGTTGGAGCACACTGCCCCCACCCCTGTGGGCATGACCGTTACCTGCGAGAGCGAGCTGGTGGCGGTAGAAGGCCGCAAGCTCACCTTCAAGGTGAGCCTGCACGACGAAAAAGGCCCTGTAGGCGGCGGCACCCACGAACGTTTTGTCATCAACAACGCCAAGTTCGCAGCCAAGGCGGAGGCAAAGAAGGGGTAAAACTCCTTCCGTCATCGCTGCGCGATGCCACCGTTCCCCTTTTTGTCGCTTACACGACATCTTCCCCCGGCCGGGGGAAGTCTTTCTCAATGAGGGAGGCTTTGGCAGTACGGTAAAGTTCCCGGTTTTGCCAAAGGCTCTCCCCTTGGGAGAGCTGGCACCGAAGGTGACTGAGGGGGCGAGGACGCTGACCGAAGAAAACTATTCTTCATCCGTCTGCTCTGTTTGCTCCAATCGGATCGGCGGCGGGTCAGCTTCCAGCAAGTGCTGCTCGGCACGCTTCTGCGCGTCCTGCAAGAGCTGGGCGGCCTGCACGCTGGCCCGGAACAGCTCAAAATACATCGCTTTATAGTCCGGCGCGGTGCACACCTCCCTTGCATTCGATGGGGATAGTTTTTCCTGCGCAAAGAGGGGTATGCATCCCCGGAAATTTGAAAAAAGAGGAATCCGTTATGAAAAACAAGAACCTTTCATGGTTCGCAGCTCTGCTGGTGTTTGCCCTGCTGCTGTGGTGCACAGCGGCAACGCCCGGCAAGATCGCGGACCCGTCCACCTATACCTGTGCGGTGTACAGCACCATCTTTTCGCTGCTGCCGCCGGTGATCGCTATTGTGCTGGCGCTGAACACCAAGGAGGTGTACACCTCTCTGCTGGTGGGCATCGCATCCGGTGCACTGCTGTATGCCAACGGCAATCTGGAGCTGGCCATCAACACCCTGTTCTTCAATGAGGACGGCGGCATGGTGGCCAAGCTTTCGGACAGCAGCAACGTGGGCATTTTGGTGTTCCTTGTCATGCTGGGCATCCTTGTGGCCCTGATGAACAAGGCCGGCGGCTCTGCCGCCTTTGGCCGCTGGGCCTCCACCCACATCCACTCCCGGGCCGGTGCGCAGTTTGCCACCCTGCTGCTGGGCGTGATGATCTTTGTGGACGACTACTTCAACTGCCTGACCGTGGGCTCTGTCATGCGCCCCGTCACCGACCGGCAGAAGGTGTCCCGCGCAAAGCTGGCCTACCTGATCGATGCCACCGCAGCACCCGTGTGCATCATTGCGCCGGTGTCCAGCTGGGCAGCTGCGGTCACTTCCAGCGTGCCGGAAGGCTCCGGCATCAACGGCTTTACCATGTTCCTGCGCACCATTCCTTATAACTACTATGCCCTGCTCACCATCGTGATGAGCCTGTTCCTCATCTTCACCGGCACGGACTTTGGCTCTATGAAGCTCAACGAGGACAACGCCAAAAACGGCGACCTGTTTACCACCGCCGACCGTCCCTACGGCAACGATGTGGACGATGGCACCGATACCTGCGGCCATGTTGCAGACCTGCTCGCCCCGGTGCTGGTGCTGATCGTGGCCTGCATCTTCGGCATGATCTACACCGGCGGCTTCTTTGAGGGCGTGGACTTCGTCACCGCCTTTGCGGACTGCAACGCTTCTGCAGGTCTGGTGCTGGGCAGCAGCATTGCCCTGCTGTTCACCTTTGTGTTCTACCGCGTGCGCAATGTGATGACCTTTCAGGACTTTGCCGCCTGCATTCCCGAGGGCTTCAAGGCCATGGTCAGTCCCATGCTGATCCTCTCCCTCGCATGGACCCTGTCCGGCATGACCGGCCTGCTGGGCGCAAAATATTACGTTGCCAACCTGCTGAGTGGCTCTGCTGCAGCGCTGCAGTACATGCTGCCGGTCATCATCTTCCTTGTGGCAGTGTTCCTTGCCTTTGCCACCGGCACGAGCTGGGGCACCTTCTCCATCCTCATCCCCATCGTGTGCCATGCCTTCCCGGAGGGCGAGATGCTGGTCATTTCCATTGCGGCCTGCCTGTCCGGTGCCGTCTGCGGCGACCACTGCTCCCCCATCTCGGACACCACCATTATGGCATCCGCCGGTGCCCACTGCAGCCATGTGAACCATGTGTCCACCCAGCTGCCCTACGCCATTACGGCGGCTTCCTGCGCGGCAGTGTGCTATGTGATCACGGGCATTGCACAGGCTTTCCTTGGCGCAAACGGCAGCCTGTTCACCTCGCTGATCCTGCTGGCCGTTGCCATTGCCGTAGAGCTGGTGGTGCTCAGCGTGATCCGTGTGCGCACGAACAAAAAGGCGGCAGAATAAATTCCTGCCAAAAATTCAGCTGTTTCGCTTTGCGCCGCGGCCAAAACGTGGTATTTTTAAATAAAATGAACTATCGGAGGCACACGACCTATGCTGGAACAGGCATTTCAGGACGTATACACCAAATTCAAGCTGCATTTCTACCAGAACGTTTTTCAGCGTTTTGCCACCCGGGAAGCCACGCTGACCACGGTGGAGTCCTTCTGCATGGAGGGCATCATGGCCATGGGCGAACCCACCATTGCGGAGTTTTCCCGCATGATGCAGATCTCCACCCCCAACGCGGCGTATAAGATCGGCAGTCTGGTGAAGAAGGGCTATGTGGAAAAGATCCAGTCCACCACCGACCGGCGCGAGTATCACCTGCGCCCCACCCAGAAGTATATCGATTACTACAACATCAGCTATTCCTACCTGCACACTGTGGTGGAGCGCGCAAGAGAGCGCTTCTCCCCCGAGGACTGTGCAAAGCTGGAGGAGATGCTTACCATTGTGAGCACCGAGCTGATGCCCGAGTTGGATATGCTCAAGAAGGACGAAAAGGCAGAATAAGCAACAAAAGAACTCCCGGACATCCGTCCGGGAGTTCTTTTGTTTCCCCTTACTTCTGCTCTTTATCTACTACCTGGATCTTGCCCTTCTTCCACAGCACATAGGAGGTAAGGATGCCGATGGGCAGCATCACGATGATGAAGATGCCCACAAGGCCGCCCAGCACGGAGCCGTAGCCTGCAAGGCGTGCGGCGAGGGAGAGCACCGTCATGATGACCAGAACCGGCAGCACGCCCTTGATGCCGCCCTTGACCACCTTGCTGCCACTGGCAGAGCTGGCGAACAGGCCCAGCGCCATGGAGCCGACCAGCGCCAGCAGCAGCGGGCTCTGGATGATGTCCTTCATGGTTGCCATAAAATGTCCTCCCACTAAATACAGAATGAACGAAAAAAGGCGGGTGCTTTCAGCCCGCCGTCCTTGCGATACGGACAGGATACCGGAAAAGACGGCATCTGTCAAATGAGTATGGCTAAAGCGCAACCGGCATTTTAGGGATATTTCAGGAACAGGATCCTGCAAAGAACCTTTACTGCATTAAAATAATAAAGCACTGACCGCGAGTCACTTTGTATCCGTTAAAAATTGCATAAAATTTAAAGAAAAAATCTGTCGTTCTGCCAAAAGCAGTGGGGATACACCTTTGCAAAAGTCGTGAGACCTGTTATAATACAGACATATTCATATCGAGAGAATGGGTTTATCGGCGGCAATGAGGCCAAAGAGGAAACCGGCATCGTATTTTGAGGGAAAGGCCAATGGAACACGTAACCGAACAACAATTGACAAGGCGGCAGAGCACCGTATGGCGGGCATTGCGCGCCGCCGCACCGCAGACCATCCCGGTGCTGGCGGGCTATTTTGTGCTGGGGATGGGCTATGGCATTTATGTGCAGTCGCTGGGCCTGCCGGTGTGGATGCCCATGCTCATGGGCACGGTGGTCTACGGCGGTTCGCTGGAATTTGTGCTGGCAAGCCTGCTGCTGAGCGCGTTCTCACCCCTTTCGGCCTTTTTGATGGCGCTGATGATCCAGGCGCGGCATTTGTTCTACGGCCTTGCCATGCTGGAGCGCTACAAGGGCTACGGCCTGCGCAGCTTTTATATGATCTTTGCCATGAGCGATGAGACCTTTTCCATCACCTGTTCGGCCGAGCCGCCGGAAGGGGTGGACAGGGGCTGGTTCATGTTCTTCATCACCCTGCTGGATCAGTGCTACTGGGTGGCCAGTGCCGGTCTTGGCGCGGTGGTGGGCTCGGTGCTGCCCTTCAGCACCGAGGGTGTGGACTTTGTGATGACCGCCATGTTCACGGTGATCTTTCTCAACCAGTGGGAAAAGGACCGGCAGCACTACAGCGCCCTGATCGGCCTTGCCGCCCCATTGGCGTGTCTGGTGTTTTTTGGATCCGGCAGCTTTTTGCTGCCCTCCATGGGATGCATCCTGATCCTGCTGCTGGCCCTGCGTAAACCGATCGAAAAGGCCGAAGGCACTGAAGCAGAAAAAAGCGGCGAGGAGGTGGGCGCATGACCGCAGTCCAGATGGGCCTGACCATTGCAGTGTGCACCGCCGCCACCATGCTCACCCGCTTTCTGCCCTTTGTGGTGTTCTCTTCCAAGGATCAGCAGCCGCCGGAGGTGGTGCGGTATCTGGGCCGGGTGCTGCCTGCCGCCATCTTTGGTATGCTGATCGTCTACTGCCTGAAAAGCGTCACCCCCTTTGCGGGCAGCCGCGGCATTCCGGAGGCCATCGCCCTGCTGGTGACGGTGGGCCTGCACAAGTGGAAGCATGAGACCCTGCTCAGTGTCGCGGGCGGTACGCTGTGCTATGTGCTGCTGGTGCAGCTGGTGTTCTGAAGAAAGAAAAAAGCGCGCTGCCGAGCAGGAAGATTCCTGTACGACAGCGCGTTTGTGCATGGGACGATCCGCTGACAGCGAACCGGAGCAGGACCGTCCGAAAAACCGATGCTTTGCGACCCGGTCACGGAAATTTTTCAAAAAAAGGTGTATACTGTAGAAAAATGCATCCGAAGGAGGGTTTTCCCATGCCCAGCATCATCATTATAGGTTCCGGCCCGGCGGGCGTATCCGCCGCTCTGTACGCTGTCCGCGCCGGTGTGGATACCACGGTGCTCACCAAAGGCCCCGGTGCGCTGGACCGCGCCGAAAAAATTGAAAACTATTACGGCTTTGCCGAGCCGGTCTCTGGTGCGGAACTGGAACGCCGCAGCATCGAGAATGCAAAGCGCCTTGGTGTGAGATTCGTCACAGCCGAAGCCGTGGGCCTGACCTATACGGATAAACTCACCGTAGAAACAGTGGATAAAAATTACCCGGCGGACGCTGTGATCCTTGCCACGGGTGCATCCCGGGCGGTGCCGCGCATCCCGGGCCTTGCCGGGCTGGAGGGGCACGGCGTGAGCTATTGTGCCGCCTGCGACGCCTTTTTCTACCGTGGAAAGGACGTAGCGGTGCTGGGCAGCGGCGAGTACGCCCTGCACGAGGTGCAGGCTCTGCTGCCGGTGGCAAAAAGCGTTGCCCTGCTGACCAACGGCGCACCGCTGACGGCGGACTTCCCGCCGGAGGTCACAGTCCATCCGCAGGCCGTGGAGGCTGTTCTGGGCGAAACCGTTGTCACCGGCGTGCAGCTGTCCGGCGGTGTGCAGCTGCCTGTCAGCGGTGTATTTGTGGCACTGGGCGTGGCGGGCAGCACCGCACTGGCTAGGAAGATCGGCGCAGAGGTGGACGGGAACCGCATCGTGGTGGACGAAAAAATGCAGACCACCGTGCCCGGCCTGTATGCGGCGGGCGACTGCACCGGCGGCCTTCTGCAGATGGCAAAGGCCGTGTATGAGGGCGCGCAGGCGGGCACTGAAGCCGCCAAGGCCCTGCGGAAAGGATGAAAAGCAATGTCGGAAACAACAAAGGAACACCGCGATTGTCTGGCCAAAGGTTTTCCCTTCTGGAACGACCTGACACCTGACGAACAGGACATGCTCTGCCGCTACACCCGGCCGGTGCACTACGCAAAGGGGGCAAGGGTGCACAGCCCGCTGGAAAGCTGTGTGGGCATCCTGCTGCTGCGCTCGGGCCAGCTGCGGGCCTACCTGCTCTCGGAGGACGGGCGGGACGTGACGCTCTACCGCCTGTTCGGCGGGGAGGTGTGCATCCTGTCGGCCTCCTGCGTGATGGACTCGGTGAACATCGACCTGTATATTGATGCCGAAGAGGACACCGAGGCCTACTGCATCAGCGCGGGCGTTTTCCGCAGGCTGATGCAGCAGAACGTGCATGTGCGCTGCTACGCCTACCAAATGACGGCGGAGCGCTTTTCCGACAGCATGTGGACCATGCAGCAGGTGCTGTTCATGAGCGCAGACCGCAGGCTTGCCATTTTTCTTACCGATGAGCTGGCCAAGACCGGCGGTGATGAGGTACGCATGACCCACGACCAGATGGCAAAATACATGGGGTCTGCCCGCGAGGTGGTGAGCCGGATGCTGAAATACTTTGCGCAGGAGGGCTGGGTGCGGCTGTTCCGGGGCGGCGTGCAGGTGCTGGACAGGAAAAAGCTGCAGCAGCTGGCAAGAGGAGAATAAACGCAGCTGTGTGAGATATTGACAAAAATAAAAGCGTACAGTATACTGTACATAAAGGGGGCGGTACTATGACGACCACCAATATCACAAACTTCCGCAAGAATGCATTCAACTATGTGGAGCAGACGATCAAATACAATGAACCGTTGAACATCAGCACAAAAGAAGGCAATGCGGTTCTGCTGAGCGAAGAAGACTACAGCGGCATCATGGAAACACTTTATCTGGTATCGGTACCCGGAATGCGGGAAAAACTCATGGACGCGATGAAAGAACCGTTGGAAGAGTGCGTAGCTGAAGATGCGGTGGAGTGGTGATGTATAAAATCGTTTATGCCAAAATGGCCTCAAAAGATGTTCCGAAGCTGAAAGCTGCTCATCTGACCGAAAAAGCAAAAATGCTAATCGATCTGCTGCGGGAGAATCCGTTCCAGAATCCACCGCCATATGAAAAATTAGTGGGTGATTTGAACGGTGCATACAGCCGCCGCATCAATGTGCAGCATCGGCTGGTGTACCAGGTATACGAAGAGGAGCAGACGGTGAAAATTTTAAGTTT
This sequence comes from Faecalibacterium sp. BIOML-A1, assembly GCF_009679715.1. Lineage (NCBI taxonomy): Bacteria > Bacillati > Bacillota > Clostridia > Eubacteriales > Oscillospiraceae > Faecalibacterium > Faecalibacterium sp. BIOML-A1. Next base: position 96,343 of record NZ_WKZJ01000005.1, on the reverse strand, counting down.
GTGGACCCACTACGAGCGCTGACAAAAAAAGGGGCTGTTGCAAAATAAAAATGCGATAGCAATTTGCATAAAGAAATAGCGCAAAATCAGAAACCCGGAACCCTTTTTGAGCCGTTTTGGCCCTGAAAAAGTTCCGGGTTTTGCGCATTGTTTTTTTCAGGAAGCTATTTGCAACAGCCCCTTTTTGGGTCATAGGTTATCCTTTGCAGCCCTGTTCTTCCCAGTCGCCAAAGTCGCTGGCTTCGGCGATCTTGGTGGGGTCGAATTTTCCGCTCTCGTCTTTGGGGGCAACAGCGGGGCCTGCTTCCACAGGGTTCTGGTTGGGAGCTTCCGGGTCGAACACCGGCTTCTCACCGCCCTCCGCGGGTGCCGCCGGGGCAGAGGCTTCTTCGGCGGGCTGGGCAGCAGCTGCCGCTTCTTCGGCAGGAGCTTCCGGCGCAGCTTCTTCTGCAGCCTTTTCGTTGGCAGCATCGGAGGCTTTGGTTTCCGCTTCGGCGTAGGCTTCGGCAGTCTTGGCGGCTTCCTCAGCGTTCTGCTCGGCATCCTCCGGGAACTCTACTTCCTCCACATGGAGCGGGTCTTTCTGATTCAGGATCTTGTCCAGTGCCACAATGGCAGCACCGGTAACGGCCACAGCAGCGGCCGTGCCAAGGATACGAAACAGTGTTTTCATGCCGGGACCTCCTTGAAAGATCAGATCAAGAGAATGTTACCACATCGTTCAGCGGCTTTTCGGCAGGCTCCACCGAAATGGCGGTGAGCACCGGGCCTTTGCCGCGGTAGATGTTATGGAACTTGTAGCCTACCTTTGCGGTCACCCGCACCCATGCGCGCTGCTCCAGCGCCTTGTAGCCATCGTAGCTGCAGGGGAAGCCAACGAACTGGATGTCCTGCACGCAGCAGGTCATGGCGAAACGGCCCGGCACGAAGCTGTTCTTGCCGGCACGGTTGGTCTGACACACCTGTGCAAGGAATTTGACCGTTTTGCCGGTATACTTCTGGGGCTCGTCCTGACAGTCCATGTACCAGATGCCGAAATCGTCATCCGGAACGTCGATGATGTCCGCGTTGATGTCAAAGGGCAGCGGATCAGGGATATCGTCGTAGGCCACGCTGCCGTCGGCAAACTCGTAGGCGATATCGCACTTGCGGGAAGCCTGACGCACCAGCTTGTGCAGCTCCTGACGGGCGGCATCGTTGTTCACGGCCTCAGCGCGGTTGAACACGATCAGCTCACTGCGGGCGATCTTGTCCAGCAGCAGGCTGCGCATGGAGTTGTCGCGGGCGTAGGTCAGGGCGGTGGTGCCGTCGGCGGTGGCGATGCACTGGTACACGATCCAGCTCTCGGGCAGAGCCTCGGCCAGATCCTGCAGCAGCCACATGCCGTTGTACTCAATGACCACACGGCCTGCACCGGATTCCTTTTCCAGCTTGAGCAGATTCTGCGGGTTCAGCTCGGCCTTGTCCTCCAGCACCTTGACGGTCACACCGGGAAAGGCGAACTTTTTGGGATTATACTCTTCTTCGCCCTCCTCGCAGATCAGCAGCAGGGTCTTGTCGCCGGAGTCGAAGTTGGGGTCTTCAAAGGTCTCCTGAATGAATTTGGTCTTGCCGCTTTCCAGAAAGCCCACAAACAGGTAGACCGGAATTTCTTTTGCCATAGGAATGGTTTCTCCTTTTTACTTTAAGCTCAGCAGCCGAACAGCTCTGCAATGGCCTTTTCGTTCAGCTTGGAGCCGATCACGACCAGCTTGCCGCCCACATCTGCACCGCGGGCACGCACTTCCCATTCGCCGGGCACATAGTCGAACTCCAGCCAGCCGTCTGCGCCGCCGTTCACGATGCCCTTGCTGCGCAGGATCATGCCGTAATTGCCGGTATCCAGCTCGGTGAGGGCGTGCTCCACTTCTGCCTTGGTGAATTTGCGGGCCGTCTCGACGCCCCAGCTGGTGAATACCTCGTCGGCATCGTGGTCATGATGATGGTGGTGATGGCCGCAGCAGCAGTGGCCGTCATGGTCGTGATGATGCTCGTGCTCGTCGTCATCATCGTCATCATCGTGGTCGTGATGGTGGCCGCAGCAGCAATGGTCGTGGTCGTCATGATCGTGATGATGGTGCTCGTGCTCATCGTGGTCATCATCCTCATCGTGATCGTGGTGATGCTCGTGCTCATCCTCGTCGTCATCATCATCGTGGTCGTGATGATGGCCGCAGCTGCACACACCGTTTTCGTCATCGTGGTGATGATGGTGGTGATGCTCTTCTTCCTCGTCCTCGTGGGCGTGCTCCTCATTGGCCTTTGTAGCCATGGCGATCAGCTCTGCCTTGAAGTCGTCCTTGGTGGACATGGCCTTCAGGATCTGCTCACCGGTCAGCTCGTCCCATGCGGTGGTCACGATGGTAGCGGTGGGGTTCTTCTCGCGCAGCATGGCGACCGCAGCGGCGATCTTCTCTTCGCTGGCGGTCTGGGTGCGGCTGAGCAGGATGCAGCTTGCGTGGCTGATCTGGTCGTCGTAGAACTCGCCGAAGTTCTTCATATACATCTTCACCTTGTTCACATCGGCCACGGTGACAAAGCTGTTCAGCTGCACATCCAGATGCTCGGCCACGCCTTCCACAGCGCGGGTCACATCGGAGAGCTTGCCCACGCCGGAGGGCTCGATGACGATGCGGTCGGGGTGGTACTGCTCCACCACCTGCTGCAGGGCGGTGCGGAAGTCGCCCACCAGAGAGCAGCAGATGCAGCCGGCGTTCAGCTCGTTGATCTGGATGCCGCTTTCCTTCAGAAAGCCGCCGTCAATGCCGATCTCGCCGAACTCGTTCTCGATCAGCACCACCTGCTGGCCGGCAAAGGCCTCTTTGATGAGCTTTTTGATCAGGGTAGTTTTACCGGCACCAAGGAAGCCGGAGAAAATATCGATTTTGGTCATGATTCAATTGCCTCTTTCTTTGAATAGCACACAGAGCCGCAGAGTGCTGGCTCAAAAATCTTACACTCCTATTATAACAAGGCTGTCAATGGGAAAACGGCCTTTTTCAAGAAAAAATTGTAACTTTTTTTGCAAATTGGCGGCATTTTGAGGGAGAACGAACTCCCTCAGTCAAAACCTGACGGTTTTGCTGAGAGGACGCCAACCCTCTCAGGCTCACTGCGTTCGCCAGCTCCCCCGAGGGGGGAGCTTGTTTTCTGAAGGTCGGCACGAATAAAGCTCCCCCTTTCGGGGGAGCTGGCAAAGCCGCAAGGCTTTGACTGAGAGGGTCCAGCCAGCGAGGATGCTCTCCGGCAGCGGAGGTCATTCCAAACCGTCCTGCCCCTGCATTGCAATCTTTTTCCCGGAATGATACAATAAGGCCAAACAGAAATGCACCGCTGCCGGGCTTTCCGGTGAGAGAAAAGGAAGCAAATCATATGAGCATGAATACCGTACCCGAGCGCCTTGCCGCTCTGCGTGCCGCCATGGCTGCAAACGGCGTGGCCGTTTATCTGATCCCTGTGGGTGATCCCCACGCCAGCGAATACCTGCCCTGCCATTACACCAGCCTGACTTGGTTCTCCGGGTTCCACGGCGAGAACTCCAACTTCGTGGTCACCCGCACCGAGAGCGCCCTGTGGGCCGACGGCCGTTATTTTGTGCAGGCCGAGAAGGAAATTGCGGGTACCGAGATCAAGCTGCAGCGCATGGGGGAACCCGGCGTGCCCACCGTGGAGGAATACTGCGCAAATGCCCTGAATGAGGGCGAAGCACTGGGCCTGTGCGGCCTGACCGCCAGCACGGCCCTCGTGAACGGCCTGAAAAAGGCACTGGAAAAGAAGGGCGCTTCCATCAAGACCCTGAACCTTGAGGACGAGCTGTGGACAGAGGGCCGCCCTGCCCTGCCGGATACCCCAGCGTGGATCCTGCCGAAGGAATATGCGGGCTTCTCCCCGGCGGAAAAGCTGGATCAGCTGCGCAGCAAGCTCAAGGAGCTGGGCTGCACCGCTCAGTTTGTGGGCAAGCTGGATAATCTGGCATGGCTTTTGAACCTGCGCGCCATGGACATTGAGTGCACTCCCTATGCCATGGCCTACTGCTATGTGACCCCCAGCCGCGCGGTACTCTTCATCAACACGGCCCGCGTCACCCCGGAGGCAAAGGCAGAGCTGGAAGCCAACGGCATCACGCTGGCGGAGTACGACGATGTGCTGAAGTTCCTCGCTGCTGAGACGGAACCCCAGACCGTGCTGGCCGAGTGCGCCACGGTGAACTACGCCGTGTATCAGGTGCTGGAGCAGAACCCTGCCCTCACCGTGAAGGACGGCACCGACCCGCTGCTGATGATGAAGGGCGTGAAGAACGAAACGGAGCTTGCCCACACAAAGCAGGCCCATATCCGGGACGCTGTGGCCATGGTGCGGTTCCAGATCGAGCTGGAAAGCCGCCTTGCTGCCGGTGAGACCCTGACCGAGCTGACGGTGGATGAAATTCTGCACAAGTACCGCAGTGCGGACGATAAATTCCTTGTGGAAAGCTTTGGCACCATTGCGGCCTACGGCGGCAACGCAGCCATGATGCACTACCACGCCACCCCGGAAAATCACGCTGTGCTGGAAAAGAAGGGCTTTCTGCTGGTGGACAGCGGTGCCACCTACATGGACGGCACCACCGACATCACCCGCACCTACCCGCTTGGCCCGCTGACCGAGGACGAAAAGCGCTTCTACACATGGACTCTGCAGAGCCACATCGACCTTGCCAGAGCCGTCTGGCTGGATTACTGCGAGTGTAAGATGATCGACACCATTGCCCGGGAACCGCTGTGGCGGCACCTCATCAACTACCGCTGCGGCACCGGTCATAGCGTCAGCTTTGTGGGCAATGTGCACGAGGGCCCCCATGCCCTGAACAGCCGCAACACCACCCGGATGCGCCCCGGCATGGTGGTCACCGACGAGCCGGGCGTTTACGAGACCGACCTCGTGGGCATCCGCATCGAGAACGAGCTGGTGTGCGTGCACAAGGCCGATAACCAGTACGGTACCTTCCTTGGTTTTGAACCGCTGATGTTCGTGCCCATTGCCACCTCTCCCATCCTGCCCGGTGTGCTGGATAAGGACGAGATCGCATGGCTGAACGATTACCACCGTCAGGTGTTTGCAAAGCTGGCACCGCACCTGAACGACGAAGAGCGCAGCTGGCTGGCGGAGAAGTGTGCCGCCATCGGCTGCTGAGAAAGCGCAAAAAACACCCGGAGCCGTGCAGGAGCCAGAGCGGCTCTCGGCGGCAGCCGGGTGCTTTTTATAGGGTCACAGCTTGCAGCAGTGCGTTTGTGGGGTGTCCAGCGGCGGAAGAGTGAACTCGTTTTCGCCAAAGGGCGAACGCAGGATGGCCGCCCGCGTTTCCGGGTAGATGCCAAGTTCGGTGTAGATGTCCCGGTACAGGAGCATCACCCGCCGCCGCAGCGAAAGGATGTCGGCGGTGGTCACTCTGGAGTGGGAGACGCTCTGGCCGTTCTGCAGGTAGTAATAGCCGATGTCCGGGATGGAAACGGCGGTGCGCACATAGCGCAGATATTCGGTGTTGAACAGCTGATCCTCCGCAAACAATTCTTTGCGGAAATGGAGGCTGTACTTCCGCAGGAGGTCACGGCAGTAGAGCTTGTTGCAGGGGCTGCCATAGTAGAAGGTGTTCGGCTTCTGGATCAGATGCTTTGCGTACTCCTGTCCGGTGTACACCCCGGCAGGCAGATAGCCATAGGCCTGGGTGCGGGGCGGATTGCGCTGGAGCACATGCTGCAGCGCCTTTTCCCATGGGCGGATGTGCTCCACATAGTTTTCCGGGTACACCATCCAGAAGGGCGCGATCACAAGATCGGCGGTGTGGGCCTCGGCGGCGGAGACCAGCTTTTCCGTAAAATCGGGGGCCAGCCAGTCGTCGCTGTCCACAAACTGGATGTATTTGCCGTGGGCCAGCGCAATGCCCTGATTGCGGGTATCCGCTGCGCCGGTGTTGGTTTTATCCACCAGTGCAATGCGGTGGTCGTTGGCGGCAAGGGCGCGGCAGACGGCAAGGGTGTCGTCGGTGGAGCCATCGTTCAGCAGCAGGATCTCAATGCTTTTATAAGTCTGGGTGCAGATGCTTTTGACACAGCGGGCAATGCACCCGGCAGTGTTGTACATGGGCACGATGATGCTTACAAGGGGAAATTCCATAGGTTCTCCTTTTCTCAGATGCGGCTGTGGGTGCGGGCAAATGCGTCGGAAAGCTTCTGCACCGGGCCGTTGGGCAGAGGGCTTTCAAACAGGCTCAGATAGATGCCGTGCAGCCGCAGGCGGAATTTATCGTACACGCCCAGCTGGATGCACAGTTCCTTGTAGGTGTGGTACATCCGGCTGCGGTGGCGCAGCATGTCCGCCGCGCTCACCTGCGTATGGCATACGCTCTGCGGGTTCTGGATGTAGCAGTAGGCGGCTTCGTCGATGGCGGCAAACCGCTGTGCCACCTGCAGATACCGGGTGTTGAACAGCTGGTCCTCGGCGTATACCACATGCTCGAACCGGATGTGCGCCATCTGGATGAGATCCCGGCGGTAGAGCTTGTTCCAGAGCACGCCGTAGTAAAAGGCAGCGGCATTGCCGGTGAGCTGCCACAGGTAATCCACCTTGTTGTACACCCCGGCGGGCAGCAGGCTGTACTCCCGGGTGTCATAGCCGCCATCCTTGCGGGGCACCATCATCCGGTAGGGAGCCAGCACAAGGTCGGCATGGCTGCGCTGCATAGCAGCCACCAGGTTTGCGGTGCAGCCCGGCAGCAGGTGATCGTCGCTGTCCGCAAACTGGATGTATTCGCCGTGGGCAAGGGCAAGGCCGCAGCTGCGGGTGTCTGCTGCGCCGGTGTTGGGCTTGTCCACCACACGGATGCGGCTGTCGGCGGCAGCAAGCTTCCGGCAGACAGCAAGGGTGTCGTCGGTGGAGCCGTCGTTCAGCAGAAGGATCTCAAGCTCCGGGTAGCTCTGGGATGTGATGCTCTCCACACAGCGGGAGATGAAGCCCGCCGCGTTATAGGCGGGCACAATAACGCTGACAAGCGGCTGCGGCATGGCGGGTCCCTCCGTTTTTTCTTTTTTCGATGCAGCAAAGTTTTATTTATCATACTCCAGCCCTGCGCAAAAATCAAGGCGGGCGGCTGGCGGAAAGGAGAATGTGAGATGGTATTTCACATTGCGGTATGCAGCCCGGACGCGGCCTTGCGCAGTGGGCTGGAACGCCAGTGCATGGAATATTTTGCCCGGCGGCAGGATGCGTGCATCGTGCAGCAGCTGCCGGATGCAGATGCGCTGCTGCGCCGGGACACCGAGGGAGAACGGTTTGACCTGTATCTCATCGAGCTGGGCGCTGTAGCGGCCCCGGCAGGGCTTTCGGCGGCTGCGGAGCTGCGCCGCCGGGGCCGCAGGGCTCCGCTGGCCTTTGCGGCCCGCACACCGGCCCACGCCTACAGTGCTTTCCGGGTGGATGCCATGCAGTATCTGCTTCTGCCGGTGCACCAGCAGGAGCTTTCGGCCCTGCTTGCCCGCGCCACCGAGCCGGAGTACGGCCCGGCAATGACCGTTGTCACCGCCGAAGGCCTGCGGGCGCTGGCCTATGCGCAGATCGAATATCTGGAGTGCACCCACCATGTGGTGCACTTCCATCTGCTCAGCGGCGAGGATGTGGTGTCCCTTTCGCTGCGGGTGTCCTTTGCCGAGGTAGCAAAGCCGCTGCTGGAAGACGGGCGTTTTTTGCAGCCGCACCGCTCCTATGTGGTCAATCTGGCGGCGGCACAGCTGCTGACGGCGGGCGAGCTGCAGATGTGCAGCGGTGCGCGCATCCCCATCCCGCGCGGACGGGAGGGTGCAGTGCGCGAAGCCTTCCGCAGCTGGATCGACCGGTAAAATGGCAAACAAAAAAGAGCCGCTTTCACGGCTCTTTTTTGTGCCCGGAGATCAGGCATCGGGTTCGGTTTTGTGTTTCTTTTCCTTGTCGGAAGCATCCAGAACACCAAAGCCCCAGTGGTTGGCCATGTCCATGATGATCTTCTGGGGAGAACCGGAGGGATAGGCGTTCTCGGAGAACGCGGTCAGGAATTTATACAGCTGCGGCTGCACCTGATCGTACAGGCCCAGCTTTGTGTACAGCTCCTTGTAATAGCGGAACACCTGCAGTTTGTTCTGCACGATGGAAGCCAGATTGATCTGGGTGTGGCAGATGCTCTGGGGGTTCTGCACATAGTGGTAGCCCGCTTTGGAAATGGATACGAAAACATTGGCGTACAAAATGTATTCCAGGTTGAAAACCAGGTCTTCGGCCCAGCGCACCTCGCTGGTGAACTGAAGATGATGGTCTGCCAGAATATCCCGGCGGTAGAGCTTGTTCCACAGCACGCTGTAGAAGAAGGATGCGGGCTTCTCCATCAGGCGCAGGGCAAAGGTATCGCGGTCGTAGATGCCCTCGGGCAGGAAGCCGTATTCACGGATATCATCAGGCTTTTTCTCGGTATCGATGCCAAGGTTCTCCTGCAGGTTTTCCAGTGCCTGCGTGGCCTTGGAAGAGTTGGCGGGAATCACCATCCAGTAAGGTGCAATGACCAGATCAGCGTTGTTCGCTTCGGCGGCAGTCACCAGCCGCTCAGTAAAATCAGGGTCGAGATAATCGTCGCTGTCCACAAACTGCACATACTTGCCCCTTGCAAGGGACATGCCGCAGTTGCGGGTCTCCGACACACCGGAATTGGATTTGTCCACCAGAACGATGCGGGGGTCCTTTTCACGGAATTGCTCACAGATGGAAAAGCTTTCGTCCCGGGACCCGTCGTTGACCAGAATGACCTCGATATCCTTCCATGTCTGGGCACAAATGCTCTCCAGACAGCGGGCAACACTATTCTGCACGTTGTACACAGGCACGATAATGCTGACGAGTGGGTTGTTCATGACGGAAGGTCTCCTCTTTACGGATATTATACCTTTATATTAAAAATCACAGAGTGTATTCTTACAAATGAGGACACTTCCCCCTTGGGGCAGTCCTATTTATAATATCATACTCTTCTTGCGCACAAAATGCAAGAGCAAAGAAGGATCGGATAAAGAAAAGAACCGCACGCTGCGGCCCTTTTTTCTTACACACGTGTCCAGTCCAGCATATCCCACCGGGGCACGAACTGGCTGCAGATGCGGCGCATCTCCGGCTCGTCGGCGGCAGAGGTGCGGTCTGCGATGCCAATGACGTAATACCCGGCCTTGTGGGCGGTGGCGGCGGCGTATACGGCATCCTCGCACACGGCGCAGGCGGCGGGGTCTGCACCGCCCAAACGGCTCATGCACTCAAAGAACACCTCCGGGCGGCTTTTGTGCAGCACGCCCTGCGCTTCCACGATGAAGGAGAAATACTGCGCGATGCCCAGCCGGGTAAGCACGGTGCGGCACTGTTCGGCCCAGGTGTTGGAGCAGATGCACATGCGTGCGCCCTCGGCCTGCAGCTTTGCCAGCATCGTGCGCACGCCGGGTTTCAGCTCCACGGTCTCGTACAATTCGGCGATCACCTCGCGCATCACGGAAAAATAGCTTTCCTCGGTCAGCGGCAGGCCGTACTCCCGGATCAGATACTGTGCGCCCTCCTGCATTCCCATGTTCAGCAGTGTGGCGCGCAGATCCCCCTGCGGGGTGCGGCCATAGCGGCGCAGCAGTGCGTCGGGGGCACCCTCCCACACCACGGTCATGCTGTCGGTCAGGGTGCCGTCCATATCAAAGATCCATTGCTTGCAGTGCATGAGAATGCCTCCTTTTGAGATCCTGACAAGTATACCATGTTTCTTTGCCGGGAGAAAGGCATCAATTTACAAAAAACGGAAGAAATTTCTCTGGAAATATGCTATAATCTGAACAAAACCGGAAACGATCAAAGGAGGCGGATGCAATGGATGATCGCAGTGCTCCGTGCAAAGCTCTGGTGCTGGCGGGCGGCGGAGCCAGGGGCAGCTATCAGGTGGGTGTGTGGCGCGCGCTGATGGAGCTGGACTGGCACCCGCAGATCATTACCGGCACCAGCGTTGGCAGCCTGAACGGTGCCATGTTCGTGCTGGACCAGTACGAGACGGCCCGCGATATGTGGCTGGCCATCCGCAGCAAGGATGTGATGGAGCTGCCGGAGGAGGATGCCGACCTTTCGGCCCTGCACCAGTTCCTGCGCAGCGTGGTGAAAGCCGGCGGCATGGATGTGACCCCGCTGGAAGAGATCGTGGAGCGGGTTCTGGACGAGGATGCCCTGCGCGCGGCTCCCATCCGCTTCGGCCTTGTCACGGTGGAGCAGCGGGGCTTAAAGCCCCGGGAGCTGACGCTGGACGAGATCCCGGCAGGAAAGGTCAAGGACTACCTGATGGCCTCCGCTGCCTGCTTCCCGGCGCTGCGTGCGCGGGAGATCGATGGGGTCAAGTTTCTGGATGGCGGCTACAGCGACAACATGCCCACCGGTCTTGCCAAACGCATGGGCGCGGATGAACTGGTGTGCGTCGATCTGGAAGGCGTGGGCATCACCCGCCCCAACCTCACCGGCCTGCCCACCGTGATGGTGCGCAGCTACTGGGAGCTGGGCGATATCCTGCACTTTGACCCCGACACCGCCCGCCGCAATATCGAGCTGGGCTACTATGATACCCGCCGCGCTATGGGATATCTGCGGGGGTGTGCCTATGCTGTCTCCTGTGATGCCCAGAGCTGCACGGACGCTGCTGCGTTCCACGCAAAATTTGAGCGGGTGCAAAAGGCCGTGCGGGAGAAATACCCGGTCACCCTGACGGCGGATGCGGCCCTGCTGCTGGCCAAGATGAAGGATGCCGACCTTGCCCCGCTGGAAGCCGCCGCGGAAGATGCCGGTGTGGACCCGGCCCATTACTACACCACCCATACTTTGTGCGATGCATTCCTTGCAAAGTGCGATCAGGCACGGATGCAAAGCTTTGCACCGCTGTTTGAGGGCAGTGCCGATGCGGCGCGGGCCGCACTGGCCGCGCTGCTGCCCAATACCTTTTTGCAGGCGCTGGTCTGGCGCACCCTGACCACGCCGGAAGCCGAGCTTTTGCCGGAGGTGACCGAACATGAAAGTGTATAAAGGTTCCTGCGCTTCTCCCGGCCTTGTGCTGGGGCAGGTGAGCCGTCTGGAGCACCATGTGGAGACCACGACCGTGGGCCCCTTTAAACCGTCCCGGGAGCTGCAGCTGCTCACCGATGCCATCCGCACGGCACAGGACGAGCTGGAATCCATGGCAGACCGTGCCGCACCCAGTGAGCAGGCCATCTTCCAGTTCCAGAGCATGATGCTGGACGACGAGGGCATGATGAACGAGGTGCGCTTCTGCATCAATGCGGGCATTGGCGCGGCAGCGGCCATGAATCAGGTGGGCCAGCGCTACGCCGACCAGCTGGCCAACATGAAGGATAACCCTTACATGCAGCTGCGCAGCGTGGATATTCTCGACGCAAGCCGCCGGGTCATCAACATCATCACCAACCGCCCCCGCATGTGGCTGGCGCTGGATCACCCGGTGATCCTTGCGGCAGAGCGGCTGATGCCCACCGACCTGTTCAGCGTGCCTTCCGGCATGATTTTAGGCATCATCACGGCAGAGGGCAGCGGCCAGAGCCACGCGGCCATCATTGCCCGGGCAATGAATATCCCGGGCATCGTGCAGGTGGGCCGGGATTTTCTGGACGACTGCGACGGCCGCACCGTGATTCTGGATGCCACCGGGGGCCAGTGCACGCTGGACCCGGACGCTGCCGCCCGCCAGCAGGCCGAGACCCGCATCTGCGAGCTGCAGCGAGAGAACGAAGAGATGGGGCAGCTGCATGCTCTGCCCAGCAGGACAAAGGACGGCCAGCCCTTTGAGCTGCTGGCCAACTGCTTTGGGCCGGAGGACATCGACACGGCCATGCAGTCCGGTGCACAGGGCGTGGGCCTGCTGCGCACCGGCTACATGATGCTGCCGGGCCGCATCCTCGATGAGCAGGAACAGTATTTCTTCTACTGCTCCTGTCTTGCTGCCGCTAAGGGCTGCCCGGTAACGGTGCGCACCTTCGACTTTGGCTCAGACCGCACCATTTCCGACGCCTATCAGGGCCTGCAGTCTTCCAAGCTTGGCCTGCGGGGCATCCGCAACAGTCTGCGCCAGCCCCACCAGTTCGAGACGCAGCTCTGTGCGCTGCTGCGCGCCGCCGCCCGCGGCCCGCTGCGGGTGATGTTCCCCATGGTGACGAATGTGGAGGACTGGGACGCAGCCATGCGTGTGGTGGAGCGCTGCCGCGAGCACCTGCGGGAGCGCGGCGTGGCGTTCAACGAAGATACAAAGTTCGGCGTGATGCTCAGCGTACCCGCTGCCTGCCTGACCGCTGAGGAATTTGTAGAGCACGGGGTCGATTTTCTTGTGGTCGGCACCAACGACCTGACCCAGTACACCCACGCGGCAGACCGGGAGCTTGCCAGCGCCGAGCACTACTACCGCCCGGCCAGCAGCGCCATGAAAAAGCTTATCACTATGGTGCTGGATGCCGCAAAGGTGCGCAATGTGCCGGTGACCATCTGCGGCCTTGCCGTGGGCAACCCGGCCAACACGGTGCAGTATTTGCAGCTGGGCCTGCGCAGCTTCTCGGTGAGCCCGCAGAACCTTTTGAATGTGAAGAAAGCTCTGCTGGAGCTCTGACGCTCCAAACCATTTTTGACACAGCAGCCCGGAACGATCTGTGGGTCGTTCCGGGCTGTTTTTTCTGCGGCTGCGAAAGCATTTTCTCTTCCATTTTTTTACAGAACACACGAAAAAACGGGGGGGTCCAAAAGGTTCGTACAGAATGAAGATTGCGCCTTGCTGCAGAAATGCTATACTTTAAATGTTTAAAACGTGCGGGCAGGCGAAAAAAGCCTGCATGCACGAAAAAAACGAGAGAGGAGTTATCTTTATGAAGAAGTTTGGCACACGGCTCATCAGTGCGGTACTTGCAGGCTGCATGATGACCTCTGTCCTTCCCGTGAGCGCATTTGCTCTGGAGGGGAGTGCAGAATTTGAACGCACTGTGAGCGCACAGGAAAATTCCGATGCGCCTGCAGAGACCTCCGGAAAGGGGTATCTCCTGCCCACCGACAGCGCGACGACCATCAACAGGGAGTTCATTACAGATCATGGCAAGGTTTATTCCATGAACGGTACCTATACAGAGGGGATCGTGATCGACGCTGAGGACGACGATGTGGTCATCAACGTCACCGGAGAAACGACCTTTGCTAAGGGTAGTGCGGAATTTATTACAGTCCGCAGAGCCAAGAGCGTGACCGTCAACGCTGAGGGGCAGACCATCAAGACGGCAGAGGGCCTCGCCTACAGCCGCTGCTTCTATGCCGAAAACAGCTTCACGGGCACCGCAGTGCTTCACGGCGGCACCTATAACTGGCAGTGTGGCAGCAGGCCCGCATGCTATCTGCTCGGCGGCAACTGGACGTTTGACGATCTCACCCTGAAAACCATCCAGTGTGCTATTGAAACAGATAAGGGAGCCAATGTGACCGTCAATGGCGGCACCTACGACTGCCACGATAGCGACAGCGCGACGTTTATGATCATGAATTCCCCCAAATCGTCCTTCAATTATGTGACAGCCTCCGGCGCGGGCTGGGTCCTGGACGCCATCAACAGTTGGGTCGATGTCGGCGGCGGCTCTTACTCCAGCAATAAGGCCGAGGTACACCCAGACCGTCCGACGCTGCGCGTCGCCAATAATGCAACGCTGAACGTCACAAATGCCAATGTCACCGGAACCTACTGCGATGTGTTTGTGACGGGCGCCACCGCCAACCTTTTCGGCGGTACTTATACCAACACCAACGAGTATATCAACCAGGAGCCGCCTAAGTTTAGCTACGAGTCCCCTGCACTGAAGGTATGGAACGGCGGCACATTGAGCGTCAATGGTGCCACTGTGGATTGCACGGGCGGCAATGCTGCCATTTCTTCGGGCGAACCGGCAGGGTCGGATTACTCTTATGTGCAAGGCGGCAATCTGGTCGTTGAGAACTGCACGATCAAAAACAGCAAATACGGCATTTATCTCGGTCAGGGCAGCAACGCCTCCGCAGAGCTGAAGAGTGCCACGTTTGAGAATAACGACAGCGATATTTACCTCGATTCCAACAAGGAGATCACCATCAGCGATACCTTTACCACCCCCGCCACCATCAAGGTTGCCGACCCGGAAGAAGGCCGTCAGCTCACGGTCGCAGGCAATGCAAACAAGCTGAACCTTGTGGGCCAGAACGAGAGCTACCGCGTGGCGTATGACAAGGCACAGCACTATTATTACCTGACCCAACGGGCACCCGGCTACACCCTGACCGCCAAGGATGCCACGGCAACGATCAAGGTCGGGGGCGTTGACACTAAGGTTGACCCCAATGACGAGATCTACGAAGGCACCCCGGTCACCCTGACCGCAGACCCAGCCCCCGATGGACAGAAGTTCGCAGGCTGGACCGGGATCGTGATCTTGAACGGCGTTGTACAGAATGAAATGAATGACCTGCTGAGCTTCCCCAATGAGGAGGACCATACCACGGCGAACTTTGAAATGCCCAAAGGCGACGTGACGGTCAGAGCCGTGTACGAAGCCGTGGACCCCGTGGAGCCGCCTGTGGACCCGGTAGACCCGGTGGACCCGGTGGGCCCCGTGGACCCCGTCCTGCCCGGTGTCATCATCGGCGGCGCTGTAATCCTGGGTGCCTATGAGACCGGCACCGGCATCTACCGTCTGATGAACATGCAGGGCCTCCCCCTGCCGTCTGACCGCATCGAGCTGGCAGAGCTGGTCTGGGAGCGTGCAGGCAAGCCGGAGCCGCAGAACATGACCGATGAGAACCTGTATGCGGACATTGACGCCGCCGACACCGATGCCCAGAAGGCTGCACACTGGATGGTGGAGCAGGAGCTGATGAAGTTCGACGAGGACAACAACAAGTTCCATCCGTGCTTCCCGGTCAGCAAGCTGCGCGTCTGCCTTACCTGGCAGAATGCAAAGGACAAGGGTCTCATTGACTGATCTGCCCTGCATCTGCACAGCGGAACAATAAAAAAACAAGGGGCCGCTCCTTTCCGGGAGCGGCCCCTTGTTGCTGTCCGGAAGGCCCGCAGGCGCTGCCGGGCAGCACAAAGCATTATTCCAGATTCCCCGTCAGGGTCATGACCGAAGCAAGCACGGCCAGCGGGGCGGTCTCGCACCGCAGGATGCGGGGGCCAAGGCCCACCGTTCTGGCACCGGCCTTTGCAGCCATCTCGGCTTCCTCGGCGGCAAAGCCGCCCTCGGCACCAGTCACGATGGCGATTTTCAGTTTTTCACCATCGGCGGGCTTTGCTGCGGCCAGCAGGTCGCGCAGGGGCGCGCCGCCGCACTCGTAGCAGAACAGCACAAGGTCGTACTGTGCAAAGGTGCGGCACACGGCACCAAAGTTCGGCAGCGGCAGGGCCACATCCGGCAGAATACCCCGGCCGCACTGCTTGGCGGCTTCCGCCGCAATGCGGTTGTAGCGCTCGTTCTTCTGCTCCTCTTTTTTGGGCGCGGCCACGCAGTACCGGCTGAAGAAGGGCACGATGTGGGCTGCGCCCAGCTCCACGCCGTGCTTGATGATCTGCTCCAGCTTGTCCTGCTTGGGGTAGCCGGCCAGCAGAGTGACCTCCACGCTGGGTTCGGCGGCGCTGGGATAGCCCGGCTCCACCCGGAACTCCACGCACTCATCGCCAAAGCCGGTGATGGTGGCGGTGTATTCCACGGCATTGCCGTCGCATAGAATGACAGTATCGCCCAGCCTTGCGCGCATCACACGGGCAAGATGGTGGGCATCGGCCCCGCGCAGGGTGGCGGTGCCGTCAGAGATCTCGGTGGTAAAATAACGGTGCGGCATAAAATCTCCTTACGCTTTCTTGCAGACGATGCACTCCCAGCCGCGCTTTTCCTTGACTTCCACCACGGCAAGGCCGGCCTTTTCCAGCCCGGCGATCACTTCGTCCTTGCGGCTGTCGATGATGCCGCTGGCAATAAAGGTGGCACCCTCCGCCATCAGGCCCGGCACGGCGGGGGCCAGAGACAGGATGGCGTTGGCCACGATGTTGGCGGTGATGATGTCGTATTTGCCGCTGGCCTTATCGGAAAGGTCACCCACCAGCACGGTCAGCTTGTCCTGCACGCCGTTCAACGCGGCGTTCTCGCCTGCGGTGCGCACGGCCACAGGGTCGATGTCCACGCCCTCGGCCACGGCAGCGCCCAGCTTCAGCGCCGCAATGGCAAGGATGCCGCTGCCGGTGCCGATGTCCAGCACCCGCTCGCCGCCGGTCACCCGCTCGTCCAGCGCTTCCATGCACAGGCTGGTGGTCTCGTGGCCGCCGGTGCCGAAGGCAAGGCCCGGGTCAAGGATCAGCTTCACCCGGTCGCTGTCGTACTGCTGCCACGAGGGCACCACCGCCAGCCGTTTGCCGATCTCCAGGGGGTGATAATACTTGCGCCAGCCGTTCTGCCAGTCCTCCTGCTCCACGCCCTCGGTCTCCACGGTGTAGGCGATGTTTGCAGCTTCCATGCGGGCGGCAATGAGGGCCAGCGTCTCCACGGGGGAAGCGCCCGGCTCCAGATACATATGGATGATAACGGTATCGCGGGGCTTGTCCAGCAGCTCCTGCTCGATCAGATCCACATGGGCGATCTCGGCCACCTGCTGCTCGATGTCGCTGTAGTCTTCGATATAGATGCCGCCCTCGGCGATCATGGTGGCAACGGCTTCGGCGTTGTCGGCGTCGGCCTTGGCCACGGTCAGGCGGATATCAGTCCATTCCATAATGCTGTCTCCTTTTATTTTGCATCCTCGCCCTCTCCGTCATTGCTTGCGCAATGCCACCTCCCCCAAAGTGGGAGGCCTTGGCAGTCCATGCAAAGTTTGCGGTTTTGCCAAGGGCTCTCCCTTTGGGAGAGCTGGACGCGAAGCGGCCTGAGAGGGCGCATGTTCTTTATAATAGTATAGTACCCGATTCGGCTGTGGGATGCAAGCCTTTGGGCAAAATGTACGTAAAAAGAAAGGAATTTTCAACACAAAGACGACCCTTGTGCGGAAAACCCAAAAATTATCGACTGAAAAACTGCCAAATGAGGACTTTTGATGCATTTTGATAGAAAAAAGGCGAAAGGGACTTTCTTTTTTTGCGGAAATATGTTACTATTCTATTACGGAATTATGGACGGCCTGCAACCAGAGGCGTCTGTAAACACAAACATTTCTTAAGGAGGAATGTGCTTTATGATGAAGTATCTCCAGAAACTGGGCAAAGCTTTGATGCTTCCCGTCGCGGTCCTGCCGATCTGCGGCATCCTGATGGGTCTTGGTTATGCCCTTGCTCCGGGCGTTATGGGCGTTCCCGGTGCAGCAACCTCCGGCGCAGCTTACACCGTTGGCTTCCTGCTGGTCAAGGCAGGCGGCGCTCTGATCGATAACATGGCATGGCTGTTTGCCATTGGTGCCGCTGTCGGCCTTGCTGACAACGACGGCACCGCAGGTCTGGCCGGTCTGGTCAGCTTCCTGATGATGCAGCAGCTGCTGAACCCCGGTGTGGTCGGCATGGTCCGTCACCTGGAAGAAGGCACTGCTACCTACATCGCCTTCCAGAAGGTCGCCGGCAACTCCTTCATCGGCATTCTGGCCGCTGTTGTGGGCGCTGCCTGCTACAACAAGTTCAAGGATATCCAGCTGCCTGACTGGCTGGCATTCTTCTCCGGCAAGCGCTTCGTTGCAATCGCTACCGGTCTGATCTCCATTCTGGTGTCCGTTGTTCTGCTGTTCGTCTGGCCCGTCATCTTCGACGCTCTGGTCGCAATCGGCAACGGCATCGCTGGCATGGACGGCATCGGCGCCGGCATCTACGCCTTCCTGAACCGTCTGCTCATCCCCACCGGCCTGCACCACGCTCTGAACAACGTGTTCTGGTTCGACACCATCGGTCTGGGCGACCTGAGCCACTTCTGGGCTGGCGAGACCTCTGCTGATGTGGGCTGGAGCCTTGGTATGTACATGTCCGGCTTCTTCCCCTGCATGATGTTCGGTGTCCTGGGCGCTGCTCTGGCTATGGTCAAGACCGCTAAGAACAAGAAGGCTGCCATCGGCCTGGTTCTGTCCGCTGCAATCTGCGCCTTCGTCTGCGGCGTTACCGAGCCCTTCGAGTTCGGCTTCATGTTCCTGTGCTTCCCGCTGTACGTTGTGTACGCTGCTCTGTACGGCATCTTTACCGTCATCACCTACTACTCCGGTTTCCGTGCCGGCTTCTGCTTCTCCGCAGGTGCCACCGACCTGGTGTTCTCCGCTTCCCTGCCCGCAGCTGCCAAGACTTGGATGATCATTCCTCTGGGCATCGCAGCCTTCGTGGTGTTCTACGCAGTGTTCTACTTTGCCATCACCAAGTTCGACCTGAAGACCCCCGGCCGTGAGGACGAGGACGAAGAGGCCGAGAAGAAGGTCGTTCTGGCAAACAACAACTATACCGAAGTCGCTTCCGCTGTTCTGGCTGCTGTCGGCGGCAAGGAGAACGTGAAGGAAGTTGGTTACTGCGCAACCCGTCTGCGCTTTGAGGTCAAGGATAACGCCAAGGTGGACGAGAAGGCTGTCAAGGCCGCTGGTGCTGCCGGTGTCATCCGCCCCAGCAAGAACGCTTGCCAGGTGATCATCGGCACCAAGGTTCAGTTCGTGTACGACGAGCTGAAGAAGATGCTGTAACGCACACAGCATTCTGAACGGAGTTTGTGCGGGAGACTGGTTGCTCCTGCATTCCCATAAAAGCCGCCGGGAGAAGGGCAGAGCCTGCCGCTCCCGGCGGCTTTTTGCGTTCCCGCGCGGAGTGTGCTATACTGGTTCAAAAGGCAGATACGGGAGGAAAAACCATGAGCAAAGTGTACAGCTGGCGGAAACTGAATGAAAAAGAACTGACGCGGGTCTATCTGGACGAAATGCGGCGGGACTTCCCGCCCACGGAGCTCAAGCCCCTGAGCATGATCCTGAACAGCGAAGCGGACGGCACAGCCCACACATGGGGCGTGTTTGACGGCGAAACACTGGCGGCGTACCTGCTCATGGTGCGCCCGGCAGGCAGCAGGGTGAGCCAGCTGGATTACTTTGCCGTGCTGCCGGAATACCGTGCTGCAGGGCTGGGCGCGCAGCTGCTGGCCGACCTGCCGCAGCACGAGCGGGGTGCACAGGCCATCCTCATTGAGGCCGAATGCCCGGATAAGGCAGAGGACGAAGCGATGGCTGTGCGGCGGCTGGGCTTTTATGCCCGGTGCGGCGCGCGGGACACCGGCTTCACCGAGCACCTGTTTGATGCATGGTTCCGCATTCTGGTGCTGGACTGCCCGGGTGCCGGTACCTTTGCGGACCGGCAGGCCGTGGATGCCCTGGTGGACTGCTACCGCCGCACCATCAGCGAGACCGAGTGGCAGAAGTACGTGCAGTTCTACTGCCCGGACGGAACAAAATACTGCTGAGCAGAAGGCGCTCTGTGCAAATTATGTGTACAGAGCGCCCTTTTGCCATATTTTTGTTGACAGACTCCCAAAAAGTGGTACGCTAAAAGCACAGCAAAACGCTTTTAGAGGAGGGCAATATTATGGCAGAAAAAATGACCCGGCGTACCTTTATGAAGAGCGCAGCAGCTGCGGCTGCAGCAATCTCTTTGTCCGGCGTGCTGACCGGCTGCGGCGGCAGCGGTCAGCTGGCAGACGACGAGGTCCAGATCGGACCCTTCACCGTGAAGGTCTTTGGTCTGGATGTGGATCTGGGCACGGAATCCGGCACGGACAAGGGTGCCATCACCGGCAAGGTGAGACTGCGCTATGACGCCGGCGGCGGCAGCTGGCAGGGCGGACAGTACGGCGACATGTTCCAAGCTTCCGTGGGCGAAGCAAAGCTGAAGCAGGTATCCCCCGCCGGGACTTTCTTTGTCTCCGACACGCTGTTGGGTAAGCCCTTTGCCACAGAGGAAAAAGATCTGAGGCTGAACTTCCCCGATGCAGAAATCAAGGAAGCTTACCGGAATGGTCAGCCTGCGGTGCTGAAGATCGTCATCAACGGCATCAGCGAGACGTTGTTCCTTGTCAAGAAGAATGGCGGCTATGCAGCCACCAAGACTCTGCCTTCCCTTACCACGGTTTGACCCGCAGACCCTTTTGCCCCGAGCATTCTTTGAAAGAGTGCCCGGGGCTTTTTGTCGTTCTGCCCAGCGGCGGAAAAGGCCTTTTGGGCAGTTTTTCTCTCCATGTAAAGAAAAGCGGCATATTTTTCTGCCCGGCTTTACCACAAGTTGACACAGCCGCCGGAGTCTGTGCAAAAGCTTTACCTCCATTTTGCGCGTACATGGTCGCAGCGCACACGGCGGTGCGGTACAATAAGGCCGTTCCCAAGGAAAACACAGAGAAACAAGAAAACATCGGCCGGAAATGCATTCCGGCATTTATTGGAGGAAAAGGGTTATGAAAAAGATCACTCGTCGTTCGTTTATCACTGTCTGCGGCGCTGCTGCTGCGGCTATGGCTCTGACCGCCTGCGGCGGCGCAGCCTCTTCCACTGTGGCATCCTCTGCTGCGGAGTCCACCTCTTCTTCTGCCGCTGCTGAGACCGCTGCAGGCACCCTGTCCGGCAATGTGGCTACCGGCGGTTCTACCTCTATGAAGAACGTCATCGCTGCCCTGACCGAGGGCTTTGCCGAGGTGGAGCCGGGTGTCACCGTCAGCTACGACCCCACCGGTTCCGGCGCAGGCATCACCGGTGCTACCGATAAGACGCTGGACATCGGCCTGTCCTCCCGCGCCCTGAAGGACGACGAGAAGAACGACGTGGACGGCACCACCGTGGCTCTGGACGGCATCGCCATCGTTGTCAACAAGGCCAGCAAGGTGGCAGACCTGACCGTGGACCAGCTGAAGCAGATGTTCACCGGCGAGATCACCAACTGGAAGGATGTGGGCGGCGACGACGGCGAGATCGTTCTGGTGGGCCGCGAGGCCGGTTCCGGCACCCGCGATGGCTTTGAGAGCATCGTGGACGTGAAGGACAGCTGCAAGTACGCACAGGAGCTGACCGCTACCGGCGCAGTCATCAGCGCTGTGGAGGCCAATCCTCTGGCTGTCGGCTACGCTTCCCTGTCCGCTGTGGGCGACACCGTTGCCATGGTTACTGTGGAGGGTGTGGAGTGCAGCGAGGACACCGTGAAGGACGGCAGCTACAAGATCCAGCGTCCCTTCGTGTTCGTCACCAACAAGAGCGTGACCCTGTCTGAGCAGGCACAGGCCTTTGTGGACTTTGCCACCAGCAAGGACGCTGCCGACCTCATCCGCACCGCAGGCGCTGTGCCGGTGAACGAGTAACGGTTAGAGGGCAAGGCCGTTCACAAAATACCCCGCCGCGTCGGGCTGCCGTTTCTGCGGGCCGACGCGGCTTTTATAAAGGATTTCAGCTATGAACAAAAAATCCTATCTGAGCCGTGTGCGGCTGCCCCGCACCCCCGCCGAATGGCTGGAAGCGGTGATGAACTTCATCTTCTTCCTGTGCGGTATGCTGGCGGTGGGCTGCGTGGTGCTTATCTCGGTGTACATGGTGATCTCCGGCGTGCCGGCCATCCACAAGATCGGCCTGTTCCAATTCCTGTTCGGCACAAAGTGGGCCTCCACGGCAGCCCAGCCGCTGTTCGGCATCCTGCCGTTCATCCTTTCCAGCATCTACGGCACGCTGGGCGCTGCCATCATCGGTGTGCCCATCGGCCTGCTGACGGCGGTGTTCCTCTCCAAGGCCGCCGACCCAAAGCTGCGCACCGTGGTGGTCACCGCCATCGAGCTGCTGTCCGGCATCCCCAGCGTGGTGTTCGGCCTGCTGGGCATGCAGGTGCTGGTGCCCGCCGTGGCAAAGACCTTCGGCAAGGCTTCCGGTGCCTGCCTGCTGAGCGCTATCGTGGTGCTTTCCATCATGATCTTGCCCAGCATCGTGTCCGTGTCGGTCACGGCACTGAACGCCGTGCCGCCGGAGTATGAGCAGGGCAGTCTGGCACTGGGTGCCACCGACACCGAAACATGGTTCAAGATCAGCATTCCGGCAGCCAAAAGCGGCATTGCCGCAGGCATTGTGCTGGGCATCGGCCGTGCCATCGGCGAGGCCATGGCGGTGATGATGGTGGCAGGCAACAGCCCCAACATGCCGGACAGTCCCTTCCGCAGCGTCACCTTCCTGACCACCGCCATCGCCAAGGAGATGAGCTATGCCGGCGGTCTGCAGCGGCAGGCGCTGTTCAGCATCGCGCTGGTGCTGTTCGTCTTTATCATGATCATCAATGTTGTGCTGAACGTTGTGCTGAAGGGAGGAAGCCGCGATGAATAAGGGCCTTTCGCCTTCCCGTCAGATATGGAACCGGGTCATGACCGCACTGGTCTGGGCCAGCGCCGTGCTGGTGATGGTGCTGGTGGCCGGTATCATCGGCATGGTGCTGGTGCGGGGCATCCCCCACATCAGCTGGAAGTTCCTTTCCACCACCGCCAGTGTGCTGAAAAAGACCGACGGCATCCTGCCTGCCATCCTCAACACACTGTATGTCATTGTACTGACATTACTGATCGTACTGCCGCTGGGCGTGGGCGCGTCGGTCTACCTGACCGAGTATGCCTCCAACCGGCGGCTCATCGAGGTCATCGAGTTCACCAACGAGACGCTGGCGGGCATCCCCAGCATCATCTACGGTCTGGTGGGTATGCTGGTGTTCAGTCAGGCACTGGGCTTCCAGACCTGTCTGCTGTCCGGTTCGCTCACGCTGGTAGTCATGAACCTGCCCACCATCATCCGCACCACGCAGGAATCCCTCAAGACGGTGCCGCAGGGCTACCGTGAGGGTGCCATGGGCTTGGGTGCAGGCAAGTGGCACATCATCCGCACCATCGTGCTGCCCTGCAGCATCGACGGCATCGTGACCGGCTGCATTCTGGCTGTGGGCCGCATCGTGGGCGAAAGTGCCGCCCTGCTTTTCACCGCCGGTGCCGCAGAGGTCATTGCCAAGAGCGTGGCCAAAGCCTACACTTCCAACGGTGCCACCCTGTCGGTGCTGCTGTACCTGCGTGCCTTTGAGGACGGCGATTTTGATTCCGCATGGGGCATCGGCGCGGTGCTGCTGGTGCTGGTGCTGGCCATCAACCTTGCGGCGCGGCTGGCAAAGACTAAGCTGAAACAGAAACAGTAAAATAACTCCTTCCGTCATCGCTGCGCGATGCCACTGCTCCCCTTTTTGTCACTTGCGTGACATCTGCTCCTCTCTTTGTCACCTGCGGTGACATTTCTCCCCGGCGCGGGGAGAATCTGTCCCGGCCGGGGGAAGTCTTTCTCATGGAGGGAGGCTTATCGGGAAGATAAAGCTTTGCGGCAGAACAAAAGGCTCCCTCACTGAGGGAGTTTTAAATTTAACAATGAGGTACTCTATGGAAAACACGAATGTGCCGGTGATATCGGCAAAAGACCTGAACCTCTGGTACGGCGACTTCAAGGCGCTGAAAGGCATCTCGCTGGACGTGGGCGAGCGGGAGATCACTGCTCTCATCGGCCCTTCCGGCTGCGGCAAGTCCACCTTTTTAAAGACCCTCAACCGCATGAACGACCTTGTGCCGAATGTGCGCATCGAGGGCGATGTGCGGCTCAAGGGCGAGGACATTTTTGCCCGGGAAATGCAGCTTACCGACCTGCGCCGCCGGGTGGGCATGGTGTTCCAGAAGGCCAATCCTTTCCCCATGAGCATTTACGACAATATCACCTACGGCCCCAAGCTGCACGGCGTGCGCAATAAGGCTGAGCTGGACGAGCTGGTGGAAAGCAGCCTGCGGGGCGCGGCCCTGTGGGATGAAGTGAAGGACCGCCTGAAAAAGAGCGCGCTGGGCCTTTCCGGCGGCCAGCAGCAGCGTCTGTGCATCGCACGCGCACTGGCGGTGAAGCCCGAAGTGCTGCTGATGGACGAGCCAACCAGCGCACTGGACCCCGGTTCTACCATGAAGGTGGAGGAGCTGATGAGTGAGCTGAAGAAGAACTACACGGTGGTCATCGTTACCCACAACATGCAGCAGGCGGCCCGTATCAGCGACCGCACCGCCTTCTTCCTGCTGGGCGAGCTGGTGGAAGTGGGCCCCACGGCGCAGATCTTCAGCGCACCGCAGGATAAACGCACCGAGGACTACATTTCCGGTCGGTTCGGTTAAAGGAGGAAACAGCTATGAGTATCCGTAAACAGTACGACACCGATCTGGAATCGCTGAAAAATTCGCTGACCGAAATGGGCCGCAACTCTGCCGATGCCGTGGAGAACGCTCTGGAAGCGCTCTGCGTTGCTGATGCCGATGCAGCTGCGGCCATCGTGAAGGGGGATGCCCGCATCAACAATATGGAGCGGGATATCGAGCACCGCTGCATGACGTTGCTGCTGCGTCAGCAGCCGGTGGCAGGCGATCTGCGCCGCATCTCCACTGCCATGAAGGTGGTCACGGATATTGAGCGCATCGGCGACCATGCCGCCGACATCGCCGAGATCATCCCCCACCTTGTCACCGTCCGCAAAGAGGGCGACCCGGCGGTAAGTCAGGCCATTGCCATGGGCAAAAAGGCCCACCAGATGATCCTGGATGCCCTCGATGCCCTGACGGCAGAGAACGAAAATGCCGCCCGCAGGGTGATCGCCGCAGACGACGAGGTGGATTACGACTTCAATGCCATCAAGCATCAGCTGGCGCAGGAGATCGCCGAAGACCCCGGCAAGGTGGACGCAGCGCTGGACCTGCTGATGGTCATTAAGTATCTGGAGCGCATCGGCGACCACGCCGTGAATGTGGCCGAGTGGGTGCAGTTCGTGCGCACCGGCCGCTATAAGGACGAGAGCATGTTCTGAGCATTTCCCTTCCTCATTTTTGAGGGTTCGTGTTTTCTTTATTTCTCCTAAAAAAGGCCGTTTCTGCCCGGTGCGGAAGCGGTCTTTTTCTGTAAGACGAAAACCCTCTCAGGCTCACTGCGTTCGCCAGCTCCCCCGAAGGGGGAGCTTTTAAGCATCTACCGGTTCGTGCCGATAAAGCTCCCCCTTCGGGGGAGCTGGCACGCCGTTAGGCGTGACTGAGAGGGGTCTGACTCCTACAACGAAAATTGACTAAAAATTTTTTAGCTTTCTGCAATATTCCGGCAGGCCGGTTCGTATCAGAAGTGTAAGGGCCGGCAAAGGGCCTGCGATCTCTGTGCGGCGGGTGTCCGGCTTCCCCCAGTCCCCGCCCGCCGCACCTTTATGGAGGAAGATCAAAATGACACAGATGAAGCATTTTCCGCTGGAAGCACGCAGCGAGACGGTCAGCCGCGAAGCACTGGTGCAGGCGGCACTCAAAGAGATCACCCAGAATTACCGCGAAGCAAGCCTTTCCAACGTGGCACGGGAGTACGGCGTTTCGCTGGCATATGTCAGCGAGTGCGTGCGTGCCCAGACCGGACGCACCTATAAGGAATTGCTGCAAAAGCACCGTATGGAGACCGCTGCCCGCCTGCTGCGCCGCAGCGACATGAACATCCAGCAGATCATTTCTCTGGTGGGCTACGAGAACACCAGCTATTTCTACCGCCTGTTCCACGAGCGGTATGGTCTCAGCCCGCGGGAATACCGGCTGGTGCGCACCGGCCATGGCCGCGCCAGCGCATAAGGTACTTGCTTTAAAAGCAGGGACTGCTGCACATCGTTTTAGCCGAAAGTGCAGCAGCCCCTGCTTTTTGCCGTTTTGGAGCATTTTAAGGTACTTTGGTGCGGGAACTGGATTTTTATGGTAATTTGTAGTACAATAAGAACAATTCTCAAAGTGCTGTGCCGGACCGAGCGCAGCGCAGAAAAGACGAGGTGGAATGAATGTTTCGTGGAGCAGTGAGAGGGGATCTGCCCCAGATCCTGAAGATCTATGCCCATGCACGTGCAGTCATGAAGGCATCTGGCAACCCGACCCAGTGGGGGGATAATTTCCCGCCGCAGGAACTGCTGGAGGAGGATATCGACTCGAACCGGTTGTTCCTCTATGTGGTCAACGGCCAGATCGAGGCCGTATTTGCATTTATTCTGGGGGCGGACCCCACCTACGCCGCCATTGAGGACGGCCAGTGGCTGGACGATACCCTGCCCTATGGCACGGTGCACCGTCTGGCATCGGCCGGAAAGCACAAGGGCGTGGCATCGGCAGTGCTGGACTGGAGCATGGAGCACTGCCAGAGCCTGCGTGCCGACACCCACGCCGACAACAAGATCATGCAGCATCTGCTGGAAAAGAACGGCTTTACCCGCTGCGGCATCATCCATGTGGCAGACGGCTCGCCCCGCTTTGCCTACCAGAAGCTTGCCCCCACCCAGCCGCTGGGTTGAAACAGAATACACCCCCAAAGAGCCCCGGTCTGCGGATGCAGAGCCTGCCATGCAGGACTGCGCACGCAGGCTTTTTTGTTTGCCCCCGCTCGCTCCGCCCTGCGCCGCTCGACGGTGACGGAGAGAACGAAGCCGCGAACGGTTAAATCTGTCCTTGCTGCAAATACAGATCGGCGGAAAACCCCCATGGGCACCGACCTGAATGCAAATTTGTGAACGAAAAATGTCTGAAAACGCTTTCATTTCTCTGCCGTATGTGCTATAATAACACCCGTCCTTGTGTAAGAGACAGGAAGCTGTACGCCATTGGCGTACAATAGGAAAGAGGAGTGTCTATATGAAAACGTTGAATAAGGCAGTTGCCCGTTACAACGGCATCAGCCTGATCGTTCGCATTCTGATCGGCCTGATCATTGGTGCGGTGCTGGCTCTGGTGGCCCCCGGTGCAGGCTGGGTGGGTGAACTGGGCAGCCTGTTCGTTGGCGCACTGAAGGGCATCGCCCCGGTGCTGGTGTTCGTGATTGTGGCAAGTGCTCTGGCACAGGGCTCTTCCAAGCTGGACCGCCGCTTCGGCACGGTCATCTGGCTGTACATGCTCACCACCTTTCTGGCTGCGGCCATCGCAGTGGTGACCAGCTTTATGTTCCCGGTCACGGTCGTGCTGGCAGACGCTGCCCAGTCGGACGTGGTGCCGCAGGGTCTGGGCGAAGTGATGGGCACTCTGCTCACCAACTTTGTGGCAAACCCCGTCAGTGCCATCATGAGCGGCAACTACATCGGCATCCTGTTCTGGGCCTGCATGTTCGGCGTGGCCATGAAGAAGATCGGCTCTGACACCACCAAGACCTTTATGGCAAACACCGCCGATGCGGTCTCCCAGATCGTGCGCTGGATCATCAATCTGGCACCCTTCGGCATCATGGGTCTGGTCTACACCAATGTTTCCGGCAACGGCCTTGCCATCTTTACCCAGTACGGCAAGCTGCTGGCTCTGCTGGTGGGCACCATGCTGTTCATGGCCCTCATCGTCTCCCCCTTCATCATGTTTATCTATCTGGGCTGCAACCCCTATCCGCTGGTGTTCCGCTGCCTGCGTGAGTCCGGCCTGACCGCCTTCTTCACCCGCAGCTCCGCCGCCAACATCCCCGTGAACATGGCCCTGTGCGAAAAGCTGGGTCTGGACAAGGATATGTACTCCGTCTCCATCCCGCTGGGTGCCACCATCAACATGGACGGTGCCGCCATCACCATCACCATCATGACGCTGGCCGCTGCTAACACCTTGGGCATTCAGGTGTCTCTGCCTGCAGCCATCGTGCTGAGCG
This sequence comes from Faecalibacterium sp. BIOML-A1, assembly GCF_009679715.1. Taxonomy (NCBI): domain Bacteria; kingdom Bacillati; phylum Bacillota; class Clostridia; order Eubacteriales; family Oscillospiraceae; genus Faecalibacterium; species Faecalibacterium sp. BIOML-A1. Next base: position 68,545 of record NZ_WKZJ01000005.1, on the reverse strand, counting down.
CTATGAGCGCTCTGGGTGCCTGCGGTGCTTCCGGCGTGGCCGGCGGTTCCCTGCTGCTGATCCCCATGGCCTGCTCCCTGTTCGGCATCTCCAACGATGTCGCCATGCAGATGGTGGGTGTCGGCTTCATCATCGGCGTGGTGCAGGACTCTGTTGAGACTGCCCTGAACTCTGCCGGTGACGTGGAGTTCGCTGCCACTGCAGAGTATCATCAGTGGAGCAAGCAGGGCAAGCCCCTGCCGGAGTTTTTAACTGGTAAGAAGAACTGAAAAATTTAAAAATATAGAAAAGGGCTGTTGCCAAACTCCTTCCGACATCGCTTACGCGATGCCACCTCCCTCAATGAGGGAGGCTTCACAGCTTACCGTCATGTCAGGCTCCCTCCGTGAGGGAGCTGGCGCGGCGAAGCCGTGACTGAGGGAGTTCTTGGCAACAGCCCCTTCGCTTTTTACAGGAAAAGATGTAACGGGCAGCAGGGCGTTTTCATTACGGCCCCTCCCGTGAAAAAACAGAAGAGCAGCGGCCGCAGCCGCTGCTCTTCTGTAATAATAAAAATAAAATTTCCGCTGTTTATGCCCAGAGCAAAGCGGAGGGCAGCCTAAATAGTAAGTCAATCCATAAACTTTGCCTTCTGCAGAGCAATCAGAATCAGCGGGATGAGCACCAGCTGAGCCACGATGCCCGGCACGGCGGTGAGCAGCGCACCGGATAAAAACGCGCTGAACGGGAAGCTGGAACCGGTCAGGCCGGCCAGCACAAAGCGTACTGCACCCCAGACCAAACGGCCTGCCACCATGGCGGTGACGAGAGAAGCGTACATCATGGGCACGGTGTGCTTCACCTTGTGCCAGAGCACGCCGGACACAAGGCCGTAGGCGGCCAGCTCAAAGGCCATGGCAATGGCGATGGGGAACATGGGCGGCATGCCGAACAGCACCGACCGCACCAGCGGAGCAATGAAGCCCACGGCAAGGCCCCATGGGCCGCCCAGCACAAAGCCGCACAGCAGAATGGGAAAGTGCATCGGGCACAGCATGTTGCCCACCTGCGGCACATGGCCGGTGATCATGGGCAGCACAAAGGCCAGTGCAAGGAACAGTGCAGCCAGCACGAGGCTGCGGGTGGTGGAATGGGGGTTCGTTTTCATAAAAAGCTTCCTCCTTTGGCCAGACAAAAAAGAGGTCTGCCCGGCTTACAAGCCAACGGCAGACCCCTTCGTGGTGTCTATAGCAGCAAAAATAAGATGGCAGAACGCAAAGGCCCCCTGTGGGCTTTGCGCTGCACCGCTGCGTAAGCGCAGCGGTGGATAAAATGCTCCATCAGGATGGAGAACACGGGCTTCTGTCCGCACACCCGGCTTCGTACCGGAATCTGTGAAAATTATAGCAGACTTGGCTGGTGCACGTCAAGCTACAATGCTGGTTTTGTCCATCTGTGCCCGAATCCATGCGAAAAGGTGATTGGCTATAAAAAGGAACAGGACAGCAAATAACAACATGGCCGGGATAAAGAGCAGCGTTTGTACAGTGTCTGAAAAACGTGCAAGAAACGGCATGTTATGATAGGTGGGGAAGATCACCGCAGCTTGATTCAGATAGATGGCAAGAGAAAGTTTTTCGCCGCAGGCGAAAAATTTGTGGTTGAACAAAGCAGGGATGCCTTTTCCGGAAAGACAAAAAGCAAGAAAAACGATAAACAGCAGGTGTGCGGCATAGCTGTCGCGGGCAAGCCAGAACAGTACAATGAGCAGCGCAGAAAGCAGAAAAGCAGCACAGTCAGAAAGCTTTGTTCGGATAAATTCAGAAAGTGCAAGAAGAGGACGATGAACCATCATGCCAAGGCAGAGCGCACCGAAAACGCGAATAAGAGGGCCGGAAAGGAAGTTGCCTACCCCACCCCAATACTCCACAGTGTGGGTGCCAAATGCATTGGAAAAGTAAGTGAAAGAGCAAATCGCGGTGAGCGGACAGATCACATTCAGGGTGATTTGATCATCCTTTGTCATAAGTGCAAACAGGATGTGAGAGGCAACGATCAGAGTGGACAACTGCCAAAGCGGATAATTGATGCCGCCAGAAAACACGCCGATGCTCTGTACAAGCAGGACTTCTGGAACTGCATTAGCAAAATCAGAGAGGAAACGGATGGGATGAAGCAGATCGGCAGACTTGAAAGAAATAAAAAGGATGAGAAAGGCCAGCAGATAATAAGGGTAGATCCGCTTTAAGCGGCTGGCGGTGTAAGAAAGTGCATCGCCGTGATATTTACCGCTGTAAAAACTATTGACGAGAAAAAAGCCGGAGAGAATAAAAAACAGCTCAACGATCAAGTCGCTTGAAAGGACAGAACCTTTGAAGTGTCCGCACGCAATTGAGAGGGCAAAAAGAATTTTAAGGAAGTCGATGCTATAATTTCGTTCCATGATATCCTCCAGTGAAAATAAAAGGCAGCGTAAAACGGCTTTTAAAATATTGTACAGCACCTGATCGTTTAATGTCAATCAAGACAGCAGAAAGAAAAAAGGGCGGTCAAGGGGCTGCATGTTCCTGCAATTTAACCAAAAAGCGGCAAATTTCCATGCATATTTCCCCGCGTGTGTACATTTTGCATGAAGAAGCTTGACCTTTTTGCATAGAATAGCTAATATAAACTTGAAAAAGAGCGCGCTGCGGGCAGCAGGACTGCACCGGCGCTGACGAAAGGCTTTTTTGAACATGTGCAAATCTGAGGTTCATACGGGAGGACCATCATGACAAATGCAGAAAAACTTACTCTGGCCAAGCACGCCTGCCACATCCGCATGGGCGTGATCGAGGGCACGCACAGCGCAAAGTGCGGCCATCCGGGCGGCAGTCTGGATATCGCCGAGCTGCTGAGCTACCTCTATTTCGTGGAAATGAACATTGACCCGAAGGACCCCAAGATGGCCGACCGCGACCGTCTGGTGCTGTCCAAGGGCCATGCTGCACCGGCACTGTATGCAGCGCTGGCAGAGCGCGGCTATTTCCCGGTGGAAGACCTCAAGACCCTGCGTAAGATCGGCAGCTATCTACAGGGCCACCCCAACATGAACGAGACCCCGGGTGTGGATATGTCCACCGGCAGTCTGGGTCAGGGCGTGTCTGCCGCCTGCGGCATGGCACTGGGTGCCAAGCACGCCGGTAAGCCCATCAACGTCTACACCATCCTGGGCGACGGCGAGGTGGAAGAGGGCGAGTGCTGGGAAGCCTTCATGTTTGCCGCACACTACGGCCTTTCCAACCTGTGCGTTGTGCTGGACCGCAACCACCTGCAGATCGACGGCACCACCGAGACCGTGATGAACAGCGCCCCGCTGGAAGAGAAGCTGAAGGCCTTCAACTTCAATGTTGTCACCATCGACGGCCACGACTACGACCAGATCGAAGCCGCCATGCAGGCATTCCATGCAGAGACTGCAAAGCCCACCTGCATCATCATGGACACCACAAAGGGCAAGGGCGTTTCCTATATGACCAACTCTGTGGACTGGCACGGCAAGGGCCCCAACGATGACGAGTACAAGATCGCAATTGAGGAACTGAACGCCGCATACGCCGCGCTGGAGCAGGAGGAAAACTAAGATGGCAGATGTGAAGAAGATTGCTACCCGTGAAAGCTACGGCAACACCCTGAAGGAGCTGGCCGCAGAGGGCCACGAGGATCTGGTGGTGCTGGACGCAGACCTTGCCGCTGCCACCAAGACCGGCATGTTCCGCAAGGCTTACCCGGATCGTCACTTTGACTGCGGCATTGCCGAGGGCAACATGATGGGCGTGGCCGCGGGCCTGTCCACCATGGGCTACGTGCCCTTTGTTTCCAGCTTTGCCATGTTCGCCGCCGGCCGTGCCTTCGAGCAGGTGCGCAACTCCATTGGCTATCCCCACCTGAACGTGAAGATCGGTGCCACCCACGGCGGCATCTCGGTGGGCGAGGACGGCGCTTCCCATCAGTGCTGCGAGGACTTTGCCCTCATGCGCAGCATCCCCGGCATGACCGTGATCTGCCCCGCCGACGATGTGGAGGCCCGCGCCGCTGTGCGTGCTGCCTACGCAATGGAAGGCCCCGTCTATCTGCGCTTTGGCCGTTTGGCTGTGCCTGTGTTCCACGATGCCGAGAACTATCACTTTGAGATCGGCAAGGGTGAGCAGATCACTGAGGGCAGCGACATTGCCATCATCGCCACCGGCCTGATGGTCAACGAAGCCCGTATGGCTGCGGAGCAGCTGGCCGCTGAGGGCATCCACGCCCGGGTCATCAACATCCACACCATCAAGCCTCTGGACGAGGAGATCGTCCTCAAGGCTGCAAAGGAGTGCGGCAAGGTCATCACCGCCGAGGAGCACAATGTCATCGGCGGTCTGGGCGAGGCCGTCTGCGCCGTGCTGAGCGAGAAGCTGCCCACCCCTGTGCGCCGCGTAGGCGTGCAGGACGTGTTCGGCTGCTCCGGCCCGGCATGGGATCTGCTGAAGTTCTACGGTCTGGATGCTGCCACCATCTGCAAGACTGCCCACGAAATGCTGGGCAAATAAAGCTGTCCGGAATATTATAAGAGCTGAAGGGCTGCTGCACGTTCGTTCAAAAGGATGTGCAGCAGCCCCTTTTTGCGTTCATTCTTCGCCCAGCAGCTTTGCGCGGCTGGCGTATACAGCGGTGAATACCTCCCGCAGCCGTTGGATCTCGGGACGCGGGTCGTCCCGCAGGGTCAGCAGACAGGTGTCCGGCAACGGCAGCTGCAGCGGCAGATACCATGCAGCCGGAAAGGCCGGGTATTTCATCGGACACAAAAACATGCCGCGCCCAGCAAGCAGATCGTTGTAAACACACTCGTAGTTTTCCACCATGTGCCAGCTTGGTGCGGAAAACGGCAGGCCGGGCTGAACAACGGCAAGATCCACCATTTCCTGATACAGCGGCTCATAAAACAGCTGCTGCCCGGCAAGATCGGCCAGCGCCAGAGTGCTGCGCCCTGTGAGCGGGTGCTCCGGCGATACGATCAGGTAAAAGGTGTTGTGCAGGATGGGGGTGCGCTCGATCTCCGGCTGCAGCGGCCCAAAGGGCAGATAGAGGGCTGCGTCTGCCTCGCTGCAGAGCATTTCGTGGGGGTTGCGTGACACGGGCCGAGTGTCCACAGCAAACTCATATCCCGGCAGCGCGGCGTGCAGCCGTGCCATCAGGATGGGATAAATGGGATCCCGCTGCAGCAGCACCGGCGGCAGGCGCAGGGTCAGTGTGCGCCGCCGGGCAAAGCCCTTCAGCGCGGTGCGGGCGTTCAGGATGCTGCGATAGATCCCCTCCGCCTGCGGCACAAAGGCCCGGCCTGCTTCGGTCAGCGCCACGCGAGTGGTGCTGCGCTCAAACAGGGCCAGATCAAGCTCCTTTTCCAGACTGCGGATCTGGTAGCTGAGGGCTGGCTGGGTGCAGTACAGCTCCCGGGCGGCTGTGGTGAAATTCAGGGTCCGGCTCACGGTGAGAAAACACAGCAGCTGGTGGTCGTTCATCCGAAAAAAGCTCCTTTCTGTGCAGGGGAAGATCCGTCTGCTCTCAGTATAGCATGGCGGGAGACGGTTATAAACACTTTTTATTAGGATGACAAGATTTTTTTGTTTCCCTTTTACTTCGTTATATTTTATACTAAGTGCGGCGCGGGAAAAACTCCCGCAGAGACGAAGAGAAATTGATGAGAAGAAAGAGGAAATCCAAATGGAAAAGATCTCCCGCAAAGGCTTTTTGAAGGTCGCCGCCGCTGCCGCCATGAGCGGTGTCACCGCCGGTGCACTGGCTGCCTGCAACTCCGCAGCTTCTTCCAGCACCGCCGCTACCGGCGATGCCATCTACACCGCCGGTACCTACACCGGCACGGCCACCGGCATCGGTGAGGTGAAGGTGACCATGACCTTCAGCGAGACCGCCATCACCGAGGTGGTCATCGATGCTTCCAACGAGACCGAGAGCATCGGCGGCGTGGCCGCACCCACCCTGCAGGAGGCCATCATGGCCGCACAGGGTACCGAGATCGACAACATCTCCGGCGCTACCGTCACCACCAATGCCGTCAAGAAGGCGGCTGCCAGCTGCATCGAGCAGGCCATGGGCGTCAAGGCAGACGGCGCAGACAGCTCCGCTGCCGCTTCGGAGAACGACTGGCTGGGCACCGAGCCGGAGATCGACGAGAGCAAGGTCACCAAGACGGTGGACGTGGATGTGGCCGTGGTGGGCTGCGGCGTTGCCGGTGTGGCAGCCGTGCGCAGCATCGCCGAGGACGGCGGCAAGGTGGCAGCCTTTGAAAAGGCTGACGGTCCCCAGTGCCGCAGCGGCGAGTATGCCGTCATCAACGGCAATGTGCAGGCCAAGTGGGGCCGCAACACCTGGACCCGTGAGCAGATCGACGAGATCGTGGACTCTCACATGGTGGAAAGCACCTACCGCTGCAAGCGCTCCATTATGAGCAAGTGGGCCCACAACATCGGCGATGCCTTTGACTGGTGGGTGGAGGCAAACCCGGAGCTGTACTACGCCGAGACCACCCGCAGCGCCATCCCCGACGAGAATGCAAACAACTTCCTGATCCCCATTTTCTACCCGCTGCCCGAGAACTACGACTGGAAGCAGGAGCGCTTCCCCTGCTACCCCACCTCCGTGGAGTTCCTGCCCAACCAGTCCGTCACTGTCAATGCCAACATGCAGAAGGCCGTTGACACCGGCAACGTGGACACCTTCTACGGCTGCTTTGTGGAAAAGCTCATCATGGAGGACGGCCGCTGCGTGGGCCTGTATGCCCGCGATGCTGCCACCGGCGAGTACATCAAGTGCAACGCCGCCAAGGGCGTCATCCTGTCCACCGGCGATTACTCCCAGAACACTAAGATGCTGCAGCATTTCTGCCCCGAAGTCATTGAGAACAACATCCAGTGCCTGTTCACCAATGTGGACGTGGAGGGCAGCTTCACCAATCAGGGCGACGGCATCCAGCTGGGCATGTGGGCAGGCGCTCAGGTGCAGCAGAGCCACGCACCCATGATCCACCATATGGGCGGCGGTGCCGACCTGTCCGGTGTGGGCGTCATGGGCAACGCAGGCTTTTTGAATCTGGATCTGAACGGCAAGCGCTTCATGAACGAGGACCTGCCCGGCCAGCAGCTGGAAAACCAGATCGAGCTGCAGAAGAACCGCGAGAGCTGGCAGATTTTCGACTCCAACTGGCCCCAGCAGCTGCCCTACATGCCCGCAGCCCACGGCGGTGCCTGCTACTACGAGGACTACGCCAGCGAGGCAGAGGGCCCCAAGAACAACACCACCTACCGCAACTACAAGAGCCCCTATCAGCTGGAGGCAGCCGTGGCCGATGGCCGCGCTGTCAAGGCTGACACGCTGGAAGAGCTGGTGGCAAAGATCTACCCCGATGACACCGCTGCCCAGCAGACCGCTCTGGAGTCCATCCAGCGCTACAACCAGCTGGCCAAGGACGGCTACGACGAGGACTTCCACAAGCCTGCATCCCGCATGTGGGCGCTGGAGAACGGCCCCTTCTACGCCGACAAGTTCACCACCGCCCTGCTGCTGGTCTGCATCGGCGGTCTGGAGAGCGACGAGAACTGCCACACCTTCGATGCCGACCGCAACGTGATCCCCGGCCTGTATGTGGCAGGCAACGTGCAGGGCAACCGCTTTGCCACCGAGTACCCCATCGGCCTGAAGGGCGTCAGCCACTCCATGGCCATGTACTACGGCTACGTTGCAGGCAAGAACGCCATGCAGGAAGTCTGAGCCTGACAGCACAATAACATAACCATTCCCCGCCCGGAGCAGTATTCTTTCTTCCTGCTCCGGGCTTTTTTGTGCCCCAATGTGACCCGGTTACGGAAAAACCCTGGTATTTGGGGTATACTGATGCCATAAGAACAATCACGAACGAACCCTTTCAGGAGGTAGAAATATGGCAGTTGTTACGATCACGAAGGAAAATTTTGAGCAGGAGGTACTGCAGAGCGCAAAGCCTGTCCTGCTGGACTTCTGGGCCAGCTGGTGCGGCCCCTGCCGCATGCTCAGTCCCGTTGTGGACGAGGTGGCCGAGGAGCGCACCGATGTGAAGGTGGGCAAGGTGAACGTGGACGAGCAGCCGGAGCTGGCAGGCCAGTTCGGCGTGATGAGCATCCCCACCCTGCTGGTGTTTGAGCAGGGCAAGCTGGTGCGTCAGGCCGTGGGTGCCCGCCCGAAGGCCAGTGTGCTGGAGCTGCTTGGGTAAATATGTGTGCTGAAAAGGAGCTGTTGCGCCATGCAACGGCTCCTTTTCTTCTTTTCCCTGTACAATCGCACAGAAAAATCGTATGATAAAACTGAAAACACTGGCACTTTCCTACTTTACAACTTTATCTGGATAAAGTAAAATAACAATAGAACCGATTCCGTGTGGAAAAGGCGCGGAGGTGCCGCGCAGTGCAAAGCGCCGGGCAGTGTGCCCCGGACGATAGAGGAGCCGAAAAGTGCCGGAGAACGTCGGCGATGGATGTAAGAAACAGGGGGAACCGACAATGGAATTCAGCATTGCAAACCTGCAGCCCAAGGAGCGCGCCTCCTTTGCGCTGCGCGCCTTGTACGAAGCGGCGGGCTGCCGCAAGTATCATATGGGCCGGTTTGAGGAGTACGGCCTGTATCAGGAGAACCGCAGCTTTTTGTCGTCCGAGCAGGTCATCACCTTTACCGATCTGGATGGCCGTCTGCTGGCCCTCAAGCCGGACGTGACCCTCTCCATTGCCAAGACGGCGCAGCCCGCCCCCAGCGAGACCCTGCGCTACTACTATCACGAGAATGTCTACCGCCCTTCCGCCGAGAGCCACACCTTTAAAGAGATCAGCCAGATGGGCCTTGAGATGCTGGGTGCGGTGGGCGAAGCACAGGTGCAGCAGGCGGTGGGTCTGGCGGCGCGGTCGCTGGATGCGCTGGGGGCCGAGTGGGTGCTGGAAGTGAGCCACATGGGCTACCTGTTCGGCCTGTTCGACGCGCTGGGCGTGCCGGATGCCGCCCGCGCAAAGCTGCTGGAAAAGCTGCGGGAGAAAAACGCCCACGAGCTGCGGGCTGCTGCCGGAGCCGCCGGTCTTGCCGATGCCGCCGCTGACATCCTGTGCAGTGTGCTGAGCCTTTGCGGCAGCTATGCCGATACCCTTGCAAAGGCCGCTGCCCTGTGCCGCAATGACGCCATGCGCGCGGCTGTGGCCGAGCTGGAAGCACTGGCTGTGCCGCTGGAAAAGGCGGGCGGCGTCATCCGGCTGGACATGACGCTGGCCGGTGAGATGGAATACTACAACGGCCTTGTGTTTCAGGGCTACCTGAAAGCCCTGCCCCGCCCCCTGCTCAAGGGCGGCCGCTACGACCTGTTGATGCAGAAGTTCACCCCCGGTGCCGGTGCCATCGGCTTTGCGGTCTATCTGGACGAGCTGGACCGCCTGAGCGCCCCGCTGCCGCCGGTGCAGAAGAACAGCACCGACAGGGTGATGCTGAACGTGGCTCTGCCCAAGGGCCGTCTGGGCGATAAGGTGTATCACCTGCTGGCGGGCATCGGCTACGGCTGCCCGGAGGACTACAACGCCACCCGCAAGCTGGTGGTGGAAAACCCGGAGGCCGGCATCCGCTACTTCCTCGTCAAGCCCAGCGACGTTGCCATCTATGTGGAGCACGGTGCCGCCGATGTGGGCATCGTGGGCAAGGACATCCTCACAGAGGCTTCTGCCGATGTGTACGAGCTGCTGGACACCGGCCTTGGCAAATGCCGCATGTGCGTTGCCGCCCCGGCCGATTACAAGGACGACCCCAGCCGCCCGGTGCGGGTGGCCACCAAATTCGTCAACATTGCAAAGAGCTACTACGCATCCATGGGGCGGGACATCGATATCATCAAGCTGAACGGCTCCATTGAGCTGGCCCCCATTCTGGGCCTTTCGGACGTCATCGTGGATATCGTGGAGACCGGCACCACCCTGCGGGAGAACGGCCTGAAGGTGGTCACCGAGTTCATGCCCATCTCGGCCCGGTTCATTGCCAACAAGGCCAGCTACCAGTTCAAGCACGCCGAAATGGACACCATGCTGGAAAAGCTGCGGGCGGAACTGCAGAACAAGGAGGAAGCAAAATGATCAAGCTGTATAACTTTGACGAGCTGAAGCCCGAAGAGATTTTGAACCGCGACATCCGCGCGGAAAAGAACGTGGAGGACGTGGTGGACGGCATCATTGCCGATGTGCGCGCCCGGGGCGACGATGCCCTGAAGGATTATGCGCTGAAATTTGACGGCGCGAAGATCGATGCCCTGCAGGTGACGCAGGAGGAGATCGACGAAGCCTTTGCGGGCATGGACCCCTACTTCCTCGAAACGCTGCGCGAAGCCGCCGCCAACATCGAGAGCTTCCACCGCCAGCAGGTGCACAAGAATTTTGTGGTGAACGACAAGCCCGGCATCGTGCTGGGCCAGAAATATACCCCCATTGAAAAGGCCGGTGTCTATGTGCCCGGCGGCACGGCGGCCTATCCCTCCACCGTGCTCATGGACATGATCCCGGCAAAGGTGGCAGGCGTGTCCGAAATCGTCATGACCACCCCCGCCGGAAAGGACGGCAGGGTGAACCCGGTCATTCTGGCCGCCGCTGCTACCGCAGGCGTGACCAAAATCTTCAAGACCGGCGGCGCACAGGCTGTGGCGGCTCTCGCCTACGGCACCCAGAGCATCCCTGCGGTGGATAAGATCGTTGGCCCCGGCAACATCTACGTTGCCACCGCCAAGCGCAAGGTGTTCGGCAAGGTGGGCATCGATATGATCGCAGGCCCCAGCGAAATTCTGGTGCTGGCCGACGGCGGCTGCAACCCTGCATGGGTGGCAGCAGACCTGCTGAGTCAGGCCGAGCACGACAAACTGGCAAGCCCGGTCCTCGTCACCGACAGCCCGGAGCTGGCCAAGGCCGTGCAGGCGGAGCTGGAGGTGCAGATCCCTCAGCTGCCCCGTGCCGCCATCGCCCGCGCCAGCGTGGACGACAACGGCAAGATCATCCTCTGCACCGACCTGCACAAGGCCATTGAAGCCTGCAACATCATTGCACCGGAACATCTGGAAGTGTGCGTGGAGGACCCCTTCGGCGTGCTGAACGAAATCAAAAACGCAGGCAGCATCTTCCTTGGCCGCAACGTGCCGGAAGCGCTGGGCGATTACTTTGCAGGCCCCAACCACACCCTGCCCACCAGCGGCACCGCCCGCTTCTCCAGCCCCTTGGGCGTAGACGACTTTGTAAAGAAGTCCAGCTTCCTCTACTACACCCGGGAAGCGCTGGGCGAAGTAGCCCCCCGCATCGCCGATTTTGCCGAGCGCGAGGGCCTGCACGCCCACGCCCGCAGCGTGACCATCCGGTATGAGAAGTGACCCTCTCAGGCGCTTGCGCGCCAGATTCCCCTTTTTGTCACCCGCGGTGACATCTTCCCCCGGCCGGGGGAAATCTTTCCTCGAAGGGGAGCTTTGAGAGTGGAAACCGTAAGATGCAAAAAAGCTCCCCCTTCGGGGGAGCTGGCAAAGCCGTAAGGCTTTGACTGAGAGGGTTTTTATATGAGTCGTTTTCTTTCTCCCACGCTGGCCGCTGTCACCCCCTACACCCCGGGTGAGCAGCCGCAGGATCAGCAGTACATCAAACTGAACACCAACGAAAGCCCCTATCTGCCCTCCCCGGCGGTGATCGCTGCCGTGAGCGAGCACGAGGTGGAAAAGCTGCGCCTTTACTCCGACCCCGCCTGTGCCGACCTGCTCAAGGCGGCCGCAGCCCACTTCGGTTTGCAGCCGGAGCAGATCATGCCCGGCAATGGCAGCGACGAGAACCTCTTCTTTGCGCTGCGTGCCTTCTGCGACGCAGACCACCCGCTGGCCTATGCCGACATCACCTACGGCTGCTACGGCGTGTGGTGCGGACTGATGCACATTCCCAGCCACATCATCCCGCTGAAAGAGGATTTCACCCTTGACCCGAAGGACTACTACGGCCTGAACCAGACCATCGTCCTTGCAAACCCCAACGCCCCCACCGGCATTGCACTGCCCCGAGCGGAAATTGAGGGCATCTTAAAGGCAAACCCGAACAATGTGGTCATCGTGGACGAGGCCTATGTGGACTTTGGCGGCGAGAGCTGCGTGCCCCTCATCGACCAGTACGAGAACCTGCTGGTGGTGCAGACCTTTTCCAAGTCCCGGCAGCTGGCCGGTGCGCGTCTGGGTCTTGCCATGGGCAATGCAAAGCTCATTGCCGACCTGAACCGAGTCAAGTTCAGCCTGAACCCCTACAACATCAACCGCCTGACCCTGAAGGCCGGGCAGGCTGCGCTGGAAGATACCGCTTATTTTGACAGGACCCGCGCCGCCATCGTGGACACCCGCGCATGGACAAAACAACAGCTGGAACAGCGCGGATTTGCCGTGCTGGACAGCCGCTCCAACTTCCTGTTTGCAAGTACCGACAGGAAAGACGGTGAAACACTCTACAAGAAGTTGAAGAAAAACGGCATTCTGGTGCGCCATTTTGACGCGCCCCGCATCCAGAACTGGCTGCGCATCACCATTGGCACGCCGGAACAGATGCAGACGTTTATGGAAACGCTGGATAAGATCATGGAGGAATGAACCATGCCGAACCGAATGATCTCGCTGGAACGCAACACCAATGAGACCCAGATCGACCTTACCCTTGATCTGGACGGCACCGGCCGCTACGAGGTGGACACCGGGTGCGGCTTTCTGAACCACATGCTGGAGCTGTTCGCCCGCCATGGCCGGTTCGATCTGGTGCTTACCTGCCACGGCGATGTGCAGGTGGACTACCACCACACCACCGAGGATGTGGGCATTGCACTGGGTCAGGCCTTTGCACGGGCGCTGGGCGATATGCGCGGTATCCAGCGCTACGGCAGCTTTTATCTGCCCATGGATGAAGCGCTGATTTTGTGCGCCGTCGATCTTTCGGGCCGCTGCACCCTGAACTGGGACATCCATTGCAACACCGAAAAGGTGGGCGATTTTGACGTGGAGTGCGCCAAGGAATTCTGGCTGGGCTTTGCCCGCAGCGTGCCCGCCACGGTCCACTTTGTACAATTTGCGGGAGAAAATACTCACCACATCCTCGAGGCTTGCTTCAAGGGCGCAGGCCATGCACTGGGCGCGGCCGTGAAGATCGACGAAGCCCACAAGGACGAAATTCCTTCCACGAAAGGATTGCTGGTATGATCGCAATTATCGATTATGGCGTGGGCAACCTGTTCAGCCTGAAGTCCAGCCTGAAGCAGCTGGGGCTGGAAGCGGTCGTCACCGCCGACGCGGACACCATCCGCAAAGCCGACCGGCTCATCCTGCCGGGTGTGGGCGCTTTTGCCGACGCCATGGCAAAGCTGGAGGCGACGGGCCTTGTACCGGTCATGAAAGAAGAAGCCGAAAGGAAGCCGCTGCTGGGCATCTGCCTTGGCATGCAGCTGCTGTTTGAAAAGAGCTACGAGTACGGTGAGCACGAAGGCCTCGGCTTTGTGAAGGGCGAGGTCTGCCCGCTGGAGCCAGACCTTGCGGACAAGAGCCTGAAGGTGCCGCAGATCGGCTGGAACGCCTTGCACATTGTAAAGGACGACCCGCTGTTCAAGTACATCCGTGAGGGAGAATACGTCTATTACGTCCACAGCTACTACGGCAAGAACTGCGCCGAAAGCACGCTGGCTGTGAGCGACTATTCCATTCCCGTCACCGGCGCGGTGCGGGCGGGCAGGGTGTATGGCACCCAGTTCCACCCGGAAAAGAGCGGGGATACCGGCCTGCGCATTCTGAAAGCATTTGCGGAATTGTAAGGAGAAAAATTATGCAGCTTTTTCCAGCCATTGACCTGCGGGGCGGCAAGGTGGTGCGCCTGACGCAGGGCGACTACAGCCGCATGACCGTCTACGGCGAGGACCCCTGTGCACAGGCGCGGGAGTTCCTTGCAGCGGGGGCCAAAAATCTGCACGTCGTCGATCTGGACGGCGCAAAGGACGGCACCCTTTCCAACTACGATACCATTGCCGCGCTGGCAAAACAGGGCGGCTTATACATTGAGGTGGGCGGCGGCATCCGCACCGAGGAACGCATTGAAACATATCTTTCCCTCGGCGTGGGCCGCTGCATCCTTGGCAGCGTGGCGGTGACGGATTTTGCCTTTACCGCCCGGATGCTGCAGAAATACGGCGATAAAATTGCCGTGGGTGTGGACGCAAAGGACGGCTATGTGGCCATCCATGGCTGGAAGGAAGTGAGCGCCGAGCCGGGCGTGGACTTCTGCAAGCGGCTGGCAGATGCCGGATGCACTGCCATCATCTACACGGACATTGCCTGCGACGGTGCCATGCAGGGCACGAACCTCGGCCTGTACCGCACGCTTGCCAAAGAGATGCCCGGCGTGGCCTTTACGGCCAGCGGCGGCATCTCGTCCGAAGCAGAGCTTCTGGAACTGAAAAAAATGGGCACTGCCGCTGCCATTTTAGGCAAGAGCCTGTACACCGGCGCACTGGACCTTGCGCGCTGCGTGCAGCTGGTGCAGGAGTGAACGGAGGGGAAACGACATGATCACCAAACGCATTATTCCCTGCCTTGATGTGCGCAATGGCCGCGTGGTCAAGGGCACGAACTTTGAAGGCATCCGGGATGTGGCCGACCCGGTGGAAATGGCCCGCATGTACAACGCTGCCGGTGCCGACGAGCTGGTGTTCTACGATATCACCGCCAGCTTCGAGGGCCGGGCGCTGTTTACGGATATCCTGACCCGCGTCGCCAGCGAAATTTTTATCCCGCTCACGGTGGGCGGCGGCATCAACACGCTGGAAGATTTTGACCGGGTGCTCAAGTGCGGCGCGGACAAGGTCAGCGTCAACTCGGGCGCATTGAAGGATCCCGGCCTCATCCCGGCGGCAGCACAGCGCTACGGCAACCAGTGCGTGGTACTCTCTGCCGATGTGAAGCGGGTGGACGGCCAGTTCCGGGTGTTCGCCAAGGGCGGGCGCGAGGACACCGGCCGGGATGCACTGGACTGGATCAGCTGGTGCGTGGACCACGGCGCAGGCGAGATCTGCCTGAACAGCATCGATACCGACGGCGTGCGCAGCGGCTTCGACCTTGAGATGCTGGATGCAGTTGCGGCGCGGGTGAACGTGCCCATCATTGCCAGCGGCGGCGCAGGCAAAAAGGAAGACTTTCTGGAGCTGTTCCACCACAAGGGCATCGACGCAGGTCTTGCCGCGGGCATCTTCCACCAGAAGCTGCTGACCATCCGGGATCTGAAAGAATACCTCAACGCAAACGGTGTGGAGATGCGGCTGTAACGCCGGGGCATTTCTCCCCGGCGCGGGGAGAAGCCGCAACGCGAAACTGGATTTCCGCAAAAACAACCCGCAAACTCTTGCGTTTGCGCACCGAATACGCTAAACTAGTAATATCCCCATCCGGGGAGGGAGAACCGTTATGAATCTGAAATTTGATGAAAAGGGCCTGATCCCTGCCATCGTGCAGGACCACTACACCAAAGAGGTGCTCACCCTCGCTTACATGAACGCCGAGACGCTGGCGCTCACCATTGCCGAGGGCCGCACTGTGTTCTGGAGCCGCAGCCGTCAGGAGATCTGGCGTAAGGGCGAGACCAGCGGCAATGTGCAGCGGGTGGTGTCCATCACCGCCGACTGCGATGCCGATGCTCTGGTGGTGGAAGTGGTCAAATCCGGCCCCGCCTGCCACACCGGCGCCGAGAGCTGCTTCTTCAACGAAGTATACGTCTCGCCGGAGCTGAAGCAGTTCAGCTGGCAGGGCCTGTACCAGCTCATCAAGGGCCGCAAGGATAGCCCCAAGGAGGGCAGCTATACCACCTACCTGTTCGAGAAGGGCAAGGAGAAGATCCTGAAAAAGGTGGGCGAAGAGTGCACCGAGGTCATCATTGCGGGCGAAAAAGAGGATAAGGAAGAGACCGTTTACGAGATCAGCGATCTTGCCTACCATGTTCTGGTGCTGATGGTCAGCGCCGGCATCACGGTGGAGGATGTGACCCGTGAACTGGAAAAACGTCACGTCATTGACCACAAGGTCAAACAGGAAAGGATGCAGTGAATTATCTATGGCAGATTATAAGAAGTCCAGTGTCCATTGCCACTCCACCATGTGCGATGGCAAAAATACCTTGCAGGATATGGCAAGTGCTGCGTGTGCGCAGGGCTTGACCACGCTGGGCTTCACCGGCCATAGCTACACCCAGCGCGACCGCGAATACTGCATGAGCCCCAGCCGCACCGCCCAGTACAAGGCCACCATCGCAAAGCTCAAGGCCGAATACAGGGGCAAGGTGGATATCCTGTGCGGCATCGAGTGGGATATCCTCAGCGAGGATAAGCGCACCGGCTACGATTACTGGATCGGCAGCGCACACCACCTGTACGGCAAGAACACCGGCAAGTATTACGAGATCGATTTCCGCCCGCAGGACCTGTGGGACTGCATCAACGACGACTTTGACGCAGACCCGCTTTCCGCTGTGGAAGCCTACTTTGCCGAGGTGGAAAAGGTGGCTGCCCTCAAGCCGGATATTCTGGCCCACATCGACCTCATCAAGAAGCTGAATGCCAACGGCGAGTTCTTCGACGAAGAGTCGCCCCGCTACAAGGCCGCTGCCCTCAAGGCACTGCAGGCCGCAAAGGCAAACGATTGCCTGCTGGAAGTGAACACCGGCGGCGTTTACCGCGGCTACCGCAAGGACTTCTACCCCGGCCCGTGGCTGCTGGGCGAGTGGCAGAAGATGGGCGGCAAGGTCATCATCACTTCTGATTCTCATGATATCAACAGCCTGACCTACGGCTTTGACGAAGCTGCCGCCGCCATCAAGGCTGCAGGCTTTACCAGCGTGCAGGTGCTTACCGGCAGCGGCTTTGAGACGCAGGAGCTGTAATTTTATGGCACGGACTCCTTCCGTCACCTTCGGTGACACCTCCCTCTGAGAGGGAGGCATTGGCAAAACCAGAAACTTTACCGTCATGCCAAAGGCTCCCTCTTTGAGGGAGCTGGCAAATTCGGAGGATTTGTCTGAAGGAGTTCAGGCCCGCAAAAAGATCGATCATCTGCAATGCCTTTTCCTGTTTTTTATAAATCGGGAAGGGATTGCAGATGTTTTGTTTTGTGTACAGATATCTTAAAAATTATAATTTTGGAGGAACCCTATGACCCACGCGCAGCCCCAAAAGAAAAGCGTCTTCAACATGAACGTAGACCTGATGCACGGGCCTATTTTAAAAAGCCTGCTGCTGTTCATGCTGCCCATTCTGATTTCCAACCTGTTCCAGCAGCTCTACAACACGGTGGATACCATGATCGTGGGCAATGTGCTGGGCGATACAGCCCTTGCCGCCATTGGCTCCTGCGGTTCGATCTACGAGCTTTTAGTCGGCTTTGGCATCGGTATCGGCAATGGCCTTGCCATCGTTGCAGCGCGTTCCTACGGCGCGCAGGACGAAGACCTGCTCAAGCGCACGGTGGTGGGGTCGGTCGTCATTGGCCTGATCGCCTCGCTGGTCATTACAGCGGCAGGCTTTTTCGGCCTGCATGCCCTGCTGCAGCTGCTGGATACCCCGGCAGAAATTCTGGAAGATGCCTACAGCTACATCATCGTGATCGACCTTGGCGTTGTGGTCATGTTTATGTATAACCTGTGCGCAGGCCTGCTGCGCGCCATTGGCAACAGCGTAATGCCGCTGGTGTTCCTGCTCATCAGCTCGGTGCTGAACGTGGGGCTGGACCTGTGGTTCATTGCCGGGGTTGGCATGGGCGTGCGGGGCGCAGCGGTGGCAACGGTCATTGCACAGGGCATCTCGGTGGTGCTGTGCGTTCTGTACGTGCTGGCAAGGGTGTGCATCCTCATCCCGGAGAAAAAGCATTTCGCCGTGGGCAGTCATCTCTACTGGGAGCTGTTCAGCCAGAGCATCTCCATGGGCCTGATGAGCAGCATCGTGTCTGCGGGTTCGGTGGTGCTGCAGTACGGCATCAACGGGCTTGGCACCCTGACCATTGCGGGGCACACCGCTGCCCGCAAGCTGTTTGCCTTTACGGAGATGCCGCTCATCTCCATGGCGAACGCCGGTTCCACCTTCGTTTCCCAGAACCGCGGCGCAAACCAGCCCGACCGTGTGCGCAGGGGTATGCGGCAGATGTATCTGTACTCGGTGGTGGTGATGGTTGCCGCCGTGGTGCTGATGAACTTTGGTGCTCAGTGGATGGTGCAGCTGATCTCCGGCTCTTCGGAACCCATCGTGCTGGAAAACGGTGCGCGGTACCTGCTGTGGAACGCACCGTTCTATGCCGTTCTGGGGGTGCTGCTGTGCACCCGCTACGCGCTGCAGAGCCTTGGCCAGAAGGTGCTGCCGCTGTTCTCCAGCGTGATCGAGCTGGTGGGCAAGGTGATCTTTGTGCTGGTGTTCATCCCGAAATTCCAGTACAATGCGGTCATCCTGTGCGAGCCCATCATCTGGTTCTTCATGACGGCATATCTGGTGGCGGTGTACCTGCACGAGCCCTTTGTGTTCCCGAAAAAGAAGAAGTAAAAACAGGGCTTTGCAGCGATAAAAGCGACTGCAAAGCCCTGTTGTGTTTTGATGAAAAGTATGCTATCATAAAACTGCCGCTTTGGCGGCAAGGCGCTGTGCCACAAACACAGGCGGCTTTTTCTTCTTACCGGCACCTGAGCGCGCCGGGTAAAGAGATTTTTCTTGAAATCTCGCTCCCCCGGACGCTTGAGGGCGGAAAGGGGGGATGCACCATGACGTTTGAACAGGTCGTATTGCTGCTCACGCTTCTCGGCGGAGCGATCTACGTTACGTTTGAAATTACATGGACTGTTTCTCACAGCGATAGACGCAAGAAAAAATGACCGCCTCCAGCTACCAACTTGAACGGTCATTTTTCTTGATCTGATTCAGTAAGGAGCAAGCCGTTTGCGGGCCAGCGCCTTTCTATTTATAGTATAATCATTTCACAAGGGACTGTCAAGGGCGCATCCGTGAGCACTTGACAGCCTTTTTACGTTACAGCGCCGAATAGCCAAAGCTGTTCACCAGCGCATCGATGTGCTGGCCGGCCTTGCACAGGGGGCAGTCGCGGCTGTCAAAGCTGGCGTAGTCCGGCAGGCTGGCGGGGTCGAAGATCGAGGTGACCTCATAGCCCATGCACTCATGGGTGGTGGCAAAAATAGCGGAAAGGCCTGCCACGGTGCCGCCGTAGTAGTTCACGGCCTCCACAGCGGCCTGCACGGTGTAGCCGGTGGTGATGGAAGCGGCCAGAATGAGCACATGCTTGCCCTTGACCATGGGGGCCAGATTGTCGCGCAGGATGATCTGGCTGCCGGTGGTGTACTCCGGGGTGATCACATAAATGGTCTGGTGGGCGTTCATGTTGGCAAAGCCGTCCTTGGTCAGTTCGTTGGCAAGGCAGGTGCCGATCACCTGCGTGCCGTCCAGACAGAGCACGGTGTCCACAATGGTGCTGTGCTGGTAAGCGGCCACCAGCTCCTTTGCCACGGCCTTGGCCTCGGAAAGGCGGGACTTCTGGGTGGTGACATCGATGTAATAGTTGATATGGCTGTGGCTGGTAGCAAAGTGGCCCTTTGCTACGCGCAGGAACAGGTTACTTTTTTTGGTGGGAAGCTTTACCATATTGATCATCGAAACAGCACTCCTTTTCAGGTTTTCCGGGTTGCCCCTCAAATGCAAAAAGCACCGCATCGCTGCGATGCTCCTGCACATTTTTATAACCCTATTGTACCGGAAAAGAAACCTGTGCACAAGGCATAAATCCACTAAAAAACTTTGTGCGTTTTACATGATATCGCCCAAAACTTGGATACAAATGGCTCGCATACGCAAAAAGACCCGCACCATATGGCGCGGGTCTTTAATGCAAAAGTAAAATCAGGTCAGAGCGAACCCTTGATGGCCTCGGTGATATCCCAAGTGCCGTAGACATCACTGTAGGAATCAGTGAGGCTATCCTTTGCCCACAGCTTGGGAATATAAACGACTTCGATCTTATCGGCAGAGGCAAGATCGTCAATCTTAACCGTAAGAACCGGACTTACAGAAGTTTTGGCTTCATAATCATTAAGAGCGTTGGGATCCAACTCAATGTTAGAATTGCCGTAGTAATAGATCTTGGTCTTATCATCCTGAGTGACGTTGACCTGGAAATGGTTTTTGTTGATCTGCAGAGAAACCTTGGTGTAAATATCAAAGTTGCAGGTAAGAGTATTACCAGTATAGGTGGCGCTCTTCAGCGTGGCATCACAGATTCTGTCGCCCGGAGACAGCTTGCTGCCAACAGTGCCAGAAGGACGGTTCGGGTTGGAGCAGCCGGTCAGCATGCCGGAACCTGCAATGGCAACAGCGGTAAGAGCGGTATATTTCATAAAGTCACGGCGGGAGAATGTATAGGACATGTTCGTTCCTCCTTTAAAAAGCAGATCAGTACGGCCTTGCGGCATTACCTATAAGATAGGCGAAACCGGGCCGGATGTCAATGCCTTTTGGCAAAATAAAATGATGAAATTTTGAGCTGTGACGTTGTTTTGCGACGAAATTTCGTCCTGTGCGGGCCGCGTATCAGGCGCGGGTCACGTCTGCAGCGGTCATGACGAAGGTCATGGTCTTATCTGCTGCAAAGGTGGGCATGTAAGTAACGCTCAGCTGCTGCCAGCCCTTGGGGACCATCAGCATCAGCTGCAGATAGCCGGTACCCTGCGGGGGCAGATTGGTGGAATCCGAGAAGGTCTGAGAGTTGGAGTTGTACAGCGAGATGTTGGCACCGCACTCCACGCTCTGGCCGTCGCAGGAAGCAGAGAAATCGGTAGAAGCTGCTGCCAGTGCGTGGAAGTTTGCATCCACGTTCTCCTGCGGGGGCACGGGATAAGCAGCATTGATCTCGGCCAGATTCTGTGCGCCGATGTTGAAGGTCTGGTTCTTGGTGCGGTTGACCACGGTGACCAGAACAGCAATGTATTCGTAACCGGCCTGTGCAGGTGCGGTATCAATGTTGAACAGGCTGGTCAGCTGAACGCCAAGGCCGTTCCAGTTGCTGACCTTATCACCGACCTTGACATCCACGATGGTGGCGCTGCCATTCTGCTGGCAGCCGCCCAGCAGGCTTGCTGCGCCCAGAGCAGCAACGGATGCGCCGGTGCACTTGAGGAAGGTACGGCGGGAAATGGAGTTGGACATAAAATAAATCCTCCTTTTGATAGGAAAAACCGTATTCCAGAATGTTCTATTCTGTTTATACCCTTTCTGCCCGAAAGATGCAAGGGTTTTGGGGCTGAATTTACAGCTTTTTCACAGGAATATCACCCTTCGTGGGTAAGGCCCTTCACATGTGTTTCGCTGGTTTTGACCAGATTTAACAGGCTGGGCGTATAAAGCGGGAACTCGCGGGTCAGGCTTTCCGTGGTCATGGTCAGGCAGGCCGGGTCCTTTACGCCCTCGCCGCCGTTCACATCCTGTCCGTCCAGCAGGGCTTCCACGTTGGCTTCGGACATGCGCATCACGGCATCGGAGCAGCCGCGCCAGCGGATGGGATCGATGCTGAACATACTGGCGGCGTTGTGGGGCTCGGCCGAGTACAGCAGGCGGAACATTTTGGCTACGGCCATCATCAGGTAGGCGCTTACCTCGGTGGTAAGGGCCTTGCTGTGGCACTGGCCGATCTTGGCGTACAGCACGTTCAGGCCGTTGGAGATCAGCTTTTTGTTCATGGTGGGCAGCACGCTGCCGTGGTAGATGTTGTCCTTCATCTTGTCCGGGTTCGGAAGGTCTTCTGCCGAGAGCATCATGCCGTTGCGCTCTGCACTGCGGCCCAGAAGATAATCGCAGGAAACATTATAGTAGTCTGCCACGCGCACCACAAAGTCCAGGCCGCATTCGCGGATGCCTTTTTCGTAGTGGGACAGCAGCGCCTGCGAGACGCCAAGATCCTCGGCGGCCTGCTTCTGGGTGATGCCGCGTTCCTTGCGCAGCAGCTTGATGATACGGTTGAATTCCATGATTTTTGGCTCCTCAAAGTTCGATGTAGGGGGACATCCTTGTTTTTGGTTTACAGCAGGTTGATTATACACAACGGAAAACCTTTTGTAAAGCAAGAAAAGTGACGATATTTTTCGTTGATTTTCGTCATTTCTGTCAAAAGACTTGCTCTGGACACCATATCTATGCTAAACTATAGGTATTAACGCATACATTTTGTGGCGTGCGCGGGGCCGCGGCTGCCGCCAAAGAGCAAAAAATCTGGCAGACGACACGTTTTTCTGCCAGATTTTTTCTCCGCAGCGGGTTTTGCCGCCCGTTCCCGTGCCGCCGCACAGCGATAAAGAGAGGCACTATCCATGAAAACGTTCAAGCTTCATCTCATCCGCCACGGCATGACTGCAGGCAACCTGCAGGGCCTGTACATCGGCAGCGGCACCGACATCCCTCTGTGCGACGAGGGCCGCGCGCAGCTCAATGAGCTGAAAGAGCGGTTCGAGTATCCGCAGGTGGATACCGTGTTCTCCTCCCCGCTGCTGCGCGCGGTGGAAACAGCCAACATCCTGTTCCCGGATGCAAAGCACACCTTTACCGTGCACGACCTGCGGGAGGCCGGCTTTGGCAAGTTTGAGAACAAGCCGGTCAAGGAGCTGGTGCACGACGAGGACTTTAAAAAGTGGATCACCCCCGGCTCCGGCTATATGCCCGAAGGCGCAGAGCCTACCGACCAGTTCCACGCCCGCTGCGCCGAAAGCCTGATGAAACTGTTTGAGTATATGATCCGCATGGATGTGACCGAAGCAGCCTGTGTGACCCATGGCGGCGTGATCATGAGCATGCTCAGCCAGCGCGCCGTGCCCACCCGCCGCCCGGAGCAGTGGATGGCAGACCCCGGCTGCGGCTACACCGTGCAGACCGATGTGCAGCTGTGGATGCGGGACCGTCTGGTGGAAGCCATCGACATCGTGCCCTTTGGCTATGCCGATACCCTGCGCGGTCA
This sequence comes from Faecalibacterium sp. BIOML-A1, assembly GCF_009679715.1. Lineage (NCBI taxonomy): Bacteria > Bacillati > Bacillota > Clostridia > Eubacteriales > Oscillospiraceae > Faecalibacterium > Faecalibacterium sp. BIOML-A1. Next base: position 45,459 of record NZ_WKZJ01000005.1, on the reverse strand, counting down.
GGCCGAAGCCGAGGAAAACGAGGCCTTTGAATAAGAAGCCGCTTTTACAGTTGAAAGTGCGGGTAAGGAAACAGTTACAGTTTTGGCCTATCCCTTGACAGAAACAGCGCAATCCTTTATTGTATAAGGGAACGATTATTTTAGGAGGAAGTTCCATGTCCCAGTCCATTTCCCGCCGGTCATTCCTGAAATGTGCCGGCTCCGGTGCGGTCAGCCTTGCGGCAGCGCTGCTCACCGGCGTACCTGCAGCGGCGCAGCAGCCGCGTCTTGCAGGCGAACCTGCCCTGCTGGACGGCAAAGCTGCCGTGGAGCTGCTGGGCTATGCCCCTGCGCAGGAAATGGGCAATGTGCTGGTGTACCTCTCGGTGGAGAACCTCTCCGCATCCACCCTGCCGGTGGGCGCAAGCTATCTGCAGAGCCGTGAGGTGTGCACGCTTGGCGACCTGTACAGTATGGGCACCGGGGTTACCGCTGTGTGCGATGGCAAGCCGGTGCGCTGCGGCAGCTTTGCTGCGCCGCTCTACGGCGAGAACGCGGCGGATGCTTCGGTGTTCACCCTGAACCTGACGGCAGGCCGCGGCGCGCTGCTGCACTGCTTCTGCGCAGTGCCGGACAACTGGCAGACGCTGGAGCTGACCTATCACCCGGATTTCGCGGCGGGCCGCAGCGTGACCTTTACGGTCAACCGCAGCACTGACCACGCCGTGCTGGGCGTGGTGCCCACCTCTCCTGCCGAGGTCGGCAGCGTGGTGGATCTGTAACTCCTTCAGTCTCGCATACGCTCGACAGCTCCCTCGGAGAGGGAGTCTCTGGCGAAAAGGAAAACTTGGCCGTATTGCCAAAGCCTCCCTCCATGACGGAAGGAGTTCCTGAACGTAATAAAAGACCATCTGAGATGCAGTTAAAAATGCCTCAGATGGTCTTTTTTTGTTTTGTCAATTCAGCACATTCTGCCCGGCGGAATCCAATACCGTCAGCTCCTGCCCGGTCACGCTGGAGACCAGCGCAATGTAGCTGCGTCCGGTGCGGATGCTCAGCGGCCTGCCGTCGGCATCGTAAAAGGCAAAGGTGGAGTCTGTGCCCTGCGTCCATGTGATGTGCCACAGCTGGCTGCCGTTCAGCCAGACACCGCCGCCAAGGGACAGGTCGTAGTCCAGCGTGGTGCCGTCGTCCCGCAGGCTGGAAGCGGAGTAAAGGACCAGCAGATTGTCGAATTGCGCCTGCGCGCCGGTGTTGGCATCCAGCTGGGCGGTGCCGTCGGCGCGGAGCATCCCGTAGGTGCCGCTGGCCGCATCGTAGGCAAAGCCGGTGGTGCTTTGGGGCGCAAAGTTGATCTGCACCTGTTCGGCATCCCGGGAACCGGGCTCCGGCAGGCGGGGCTCTTTGGCCTGCGGCAGCAGGGCGGGCAGAGCGGAAATGGCAGAACTGTCCTCGGCAGTGCTGGCCGAGGAGGAAGCGCTGCTGCCGTGGTCGCCCAATGCGCCGGAAAGGTTCAGGCTGCCCAGCACGGAGGCGACCTCCCCGCCGCTGGTATGCCACAGCGGCGCGCCGCTCCAGACATCATCGCAGGAAAAGGCGTTGCGGCCCACTTCCAGCGCGTCCACGGCCCGCAGGTTATAATAATCCAGATAGTTGCGGGCAAACTGCCCTGCACCCCGCTGGATGGGCAGTACTTCCTGCCCGCTGAGCAGCCGCCAGTAAAGGTCCTGCCCAAGGGTCACTGGGCCGACGGTTGGCATGGCCGATACCGAAGGATAAGCCAAGCACAGGCTGGTGGGCTGGCCGCTCTCGGTCAGGGCTTCCAGCACCACCGATGCGCTGCCAATGCCCCACTGTGTGGTGCTGGAAGCGGCGTTGTCGATGACGACAGCGGCGGTGCGTTCGCCGGGATACTGCAGCTCCTGCCCGGTCAGCGGGTCGGTGGGCGCTGCACTGTCCGGGGCAGTGGTGCCGGACAGCGCACACCCGCACAGCAGGACTGTGCACAGCACCGCCGTGCCAAGGGCCAGATTCCAGATGCGTTTCATGCGGTTCCCTCGTTACTGATAGCTGAAGTTGGACCACTCGTCGTCGTCCACGATGGCAAGATAGGTCTTGCCGCGGTTGAAAAGCATCTGCGCACCAGTCTTGTCGTAGACCAGCAGCGGATGCTCAGGCGAAGCCTTTTCCCAGCGGACATGCTGTACAGCGCCGCGGCTGAAATAATAGGCATCGCCGCCGGAGATGTAGCTTACCTGCTGCACATCGCCGGAGTCGCCGGAATAGCGCTCGATGGGAGCAAAGCAGACCAGCAGGTTGTCAAAGCTCAGCTGCTTTGCGTTCAGCTCGTCCACGGTGTTTTCAAATTTGCCGGAGATGCGGCTGTACATCTGCATTTTATAGGTGCGGGACTGCGGATCATAGCGGAAGCTGGTCTTGTAGTGGTCCGAGTGGGTGATGCTGACCGTCCTGCCGGATGCTGCACCCTGCATGGCATTCTCCTCGCCGGTGCGGTAGTCCGCAAAGCGGAAGAAGGTGGCGTCGTAATCGTACTTCAGCCCGATGCCCGCGTTGGAAGCGGCCTGCCGGATCTCCTTGCCGGAGGTGAACTCGGTGTGTTCATAGGCCACATCCCGGCCCCGGCTGTCGCGGTGAGCCACATGCGGATGGGTGGGAGTATTAAAGTAGCTCTTGCCGCCGATGTTCAGGCCGGAATAGTTGTATACGTTGATGAATTTGGTGCAGGCGGCGCTCTCACCGTCGTGGTAGTACAGCGCCTGATAGGGCATCAGCAGCTGCAGGAACTGGTCGCGGCCAGAGCGCAGCGGGCCGATCTCCGGGATGGAGTCGGCATCGTGGAACACCGCGCAGAAGCGGGTGATGCCGCCCTCCACCTTGCACTCGATCAGCAGATCGGCAGAGGAAAGACCGCGCTGCGGACGGGCGTTCTGACGGGAGGTGTTGGAGATGTTATTCACCATCACGCCCACGATACGGCCATTGCTGCGCTTGGCCTCACCGGTCAGCGGGTCGGCATCGTAAGCGGGCAGTGCGGCAAGACTGGCAGCGGGCTGCTCGCCTGCTGCCAGCGAGGAAGCAACCATGTCCTCCGAGGATGCAGCAGAAGAAGCTGCGCCGGAAGAACTGATGCCCAGTGTCTGCTGGAGCCAGCTGGAAAAATTGCTGCCCAGAATGGCACTGCCGGAAGCACTGCAGCTGGAAAGCGCCAGCGAAGCGGCAGCGGCACCGGTCAGGCGAAGAACAGTACGGCGAGTGATCTTCATAGGAAAAACCTCCTGCAAAAAACGTATCGGCGCGGCCCGGCAGAATGCCAAAGCCGGGAAAAAGTTTGCGGGTGCAGCGCGGCGGGGCGCACACTGCCGGGCAGTAAAACGCAGCGCACTGCAGACGGATTTGATTTGATTGTAACGATTCTTGCCGGGTTTGTAAAGAGGAAGTTATCGGGATGAAGCCCCTTCCGCTGCCGACACCGGAGCATCTTCGATCTGCTGCGCGGATGAAAAACGGAAGCCCACACCGATGCAGGAGCTTTTTGCGCCTTTTTGCCCGGGAACCCTTGCATTTTTGCGCAAGTTGTGGTAATATTATTCGGCAGTATGTTCACTGCGGAAATATGCGCTCGTAGCTCAGCCGGTAGAGCATCTGACTTTTAATCAGAGGGCCAGGGATTCGAGTTCCCTCGAGCGCACCAAAGAAAAACCCACGATTGACCGTTGAAAGCGCGGTACAAATCGTGGGCTTTTCTGTTTTGCAAGGGGTGCGAAACAGTCAAAATGTGCCTTATTTGTGCCTTACTCTTGAAAAAATGCCTTGCCGTGTGCCTTACGCTGTGCCTTGCTTCTGATGCCCGGCGGCGTGGGCGGGGCGGTTCAGGCTGCGAGATTTGCGGGCGGTCTGGGTGCGGCTGCTGTGTGTGTTGGATGGTGTCCGCCGGGGCTGAGGCGGGGTGTGGTGCTGCTAGAGCGTGGCAGCTATGTGGGTTTGGGATTCTTCCCAACAAGTCCTTGCAACGCAAGGGGCCGTGTATGTACAGGGCCATTGCTTGCAAGAGCAGCGTTTGTATAAACAGCTGCACTGCTTGCAAGCTCTAGGCCCTCTGCAAGAGCACACGACTTTCCGCGAAAGTCTAGTGTGTTACACCTCGCCGCCGGGCGAGGTGTATGTTCTCGGTGTGCTCCCGGGTGTGTTCGTCATCCGATTTGTCGGATTCCGTGGGCGGTCTGGCCGGGCTCCGCCGGGACCGGGTCGCCCTGCTCAAAGTACCGGGCTAGGCTGTCCAGATTGACAAGCCACATATGCCCGGCATTTACATACCTGATTTTGCCTGTCTTACAGAGCCGCCGGATATAGGATGGTGACAGCCCATAGATTTCAGCGGCTCTTTTGACGGTTCCCATGTTCGGATAGCGGATTGTATTGTTCAAGCAATGCACCTCTTTTCCTGCTGGTCGGTTTGTGCCGTTCTCTGTGTGCCTGCATTAAACCATGAGGCGGGCCATTTTGCAAGAGGGCTGAATGTGGGCTTCGGTGCAGCGGGATGCAGCATTGATGATCGGGAATCTGTTCGGTTATTCGGAACAGCGTGGAATCTCTTTGCATCTGGTGCCATGGAGTGCCGCCCTGTGCCATGGGATGCCGTATCTTGCACCGGGCTTTCCCGGCGGAATATGGACAGATGGAGCAGCTTTTCGCAAGATTGAACATTCAGTGAAATCTTGTCATCTTGGAAATGAACAAGAATGTCGCTAAAACTTGAATATCTTCCGTAGAAAACAGCCATTTGAGCGATTTCCGACCCGGAAAAGGTACAAAAAACCCATAATGACACCAAACCAGCGCATTTCCGGTGCGGAAATATTCTAAAAGCAAAAGGCCGCTGCATCTCTGCAACGGCCTCTTTCTGTTCGAGAATCAGGCGGGGTGACGCTTCCCGCATCTCCTAACGATGGGTGACGGCTGCCTGTTCCGTCCTCTGGTTCTCTTTGCAATTCTATTATACCAGAACACGAGAAAATGTCAATTCGTGTTGGTTCGTTTAGTATTGCTTTAATGTGCCTTTTTCAATGAAGTTTAGAACGCGGTTTGTGTTCAGGCGGTAGACCGACCGGGCAAAGAGCTGACCCCGCGCGGAGACCCGGACAGCGACCTTGACAAAGACGCTGTTAACCTGCACTTCCTTGACATACTCAATAGAGCCGTCCTTTGCATTCAGGGCCACATAGTCCGGCGCGGCCAGAATCAGCGGGATATACTCCCCATAAAGGGCAAAATCCGCCGGGTGGCGGCTGACCATGTGGGCTACATTGGATTCACCGAGTAAGATACTCTGCCCCTCTGTCATGGACAGCCCCAGCAGGTCAATAACACGCTGGCACAGTATACCTACCTGTTTGGCGTGGTCTGGCATTGTTCAACATCCTTTCCCAGCCTTACAGCCCTTTGATGCTTTCCAGCAGGGCGGCCCGCCGGGCTTCTGTATCATCGTCCGGGGCATTCCGGGCGGCGTGGGGCTGTTCCGGCGCGGGGTGTTCGTCTAAAAAGGTTTTCACGGCCTGCTGCAAAACCGCATTGGACGTTGTCCCCTGTGCAGCACAAGCGGCCTTGAACTGCTCCGCCGTCTCCCGCTTGACCTTGCAGGCCAGAACGACCATGTTTTCTTTGTCCCATTTGGCATTGGCTCTTTTTCTTGCCTCAGTAACCATTTCTTTCACTCCTGTTCTGTAAACAGTATATCACAAAATCAGAACGGTTAACAGTACAAATATACACAGAAATACACTGTAAACCTTGTCAAATCTGTCAATAGACTTGTACGGTAAACAGTACTATAATAGAATCACAGCAAGGGAGCACGACCGGAAGGCAAGGGGCGAAAGATGTACCGGGAGCGCAAGAGCAGAACGCCAGCTAAGACAGTAACCCACTCCCGCCGCTGTATATGAAAAATGACCCGGTGAGAGCTACCAACTACAACACCGAGCCAAACCCAACAACAGGGTCAAGCCCAGTATAGCAGGGCTGGCCCGCAATGTAAAGTGAGGTCATCATATGAAGTACAATCTTTCTGAAATCATGCACAAGGCATGGAAGCTGTACCGCAAGGGCGTGGGCAGCTTTGCTGAAGCCCTGCACAGGGCATGGAACAGCGCAAAGGCCGCCCCGGTCAATGCCCAGCGCATTGAGAAAGCCCAGCAGACCGCAGGCGTGGCCGAGCAGGTGAACACATGGACAGGATGGAAAACCGCCGGGTTTGAAGTCCTGCACGGTGCAAAGGCTCTGTTTCAAGTGGTTCTCATCCACAGCAGCAAGGGGGACAGCCAGACTTACCGCGCATCATTCTTTGGGGCATCTCAAGTGAAGCCCCTGAACGCCTGAATTGAACCGCTGACCCGGCGGCGCAGAGAAAGCCCGCCGGGGATATTTTGAAAGGTGATATAAAATGCGTACTTATGATGATTATGTCGAGAGCCGACAAGAGATGCCCGACATTGCAAAGGCAGAAGATGCTCTATCGGCATTGCTCAAGCGGATTGATAACAGCGAATTAAGGGATGCTATCGACCGTGCAGCGGGTCATGTGGCATATCTTAGGGAAAAATCCGCATTTGAGGCCGGACAAAAGGCCGAATGCTTATAACAAAAAGCCGGGAGTGAATTTTCACCATTCCCGGCTTTTAATACGTCGGCCGCCTAAAACGGTCGGCGTTTTTATGTTCAGGTGCTCGTATCATTCCAGTTTATACCGTCCGTTCCAAATGCCAGCACTAGCAACCTATCGATTGCGTGTGCGGTAATGGCATCATAATTGGGGCGGTCCCGATTTATGTGAAGCATTTTACAGATTTTCTGCGTAGATAGCCTTTCAGCGGCGATATACCGCAAGATGATTAAATTGTGATACCGTTTTTCCTGCTCATTGTGGGCAATGTTTCGGCTTGTTTCAAGAATGCGGTCAATAAACAGCCGTTTCCAATCGACAGCCGGTATAGTATGGTAGTTTTCAAGAACCTCTGTAAACCATTCCTTGCGCATTTCGTAAGACGTCATAATGCTAAGAGCTCCTTTTCCTTATTCGACAATTCAAGCCGTTTTAAGGCATTCAGGTCTTGTTTTATAAGAGAATCTGCCCGCCTTTTCCCGCTCTCGCTGGAAGAAAACTCCGCAAGAGCCTTTCCGTATTTTCCGGTGCGAATAGAGCGAAAAGCAGCCTCTTTCCAGTTGTACAATGTTTGAGGGGTAGTATGGTATTCTTCTGCCAACTGTCGAAAGGTTCGACCGTTAAAGTAATGCCGTACGATAAGAGAACACTGTTCGCCGGGAATATCGGCGAGGGCTTCAAACAAAATCCGGTGTAGCTCTTTGTGCCATTCTTGAGATATTACAGTATTTTCCATATCGGTATCACTGCTCAAGAAATCCAACAAAGAAGCGTCTGAATCTTCGCCACTGCACTCTATTCCAGCTTCAATGCTAGTTGTTTTCATACGGTGAAAGGCTGCCATAGTCCCGGCTATAATAGAATCGGACAGTCCCAACTCACGGAGCGCGGCTTCTATACTCACTTTCCGGCTGAGTGTGTTTTCTAGTTGCTGCTGCTTTTTCAGGCATTCACGAAAACGACGCTTCATAAAGGCCGGGACGCGAATTGTATAGCCGTTGCGCTCATAGTACCGGCATATCTCCCACTTTATGCGTTTTGCAACATATGTTGAAAATTTTATGTCTGCCGCCGGGTCGTATGTATAAATAGCCGCATGAAAGCCGAAAAAAGACTGCTGTTCCATATCATCAAACCCGGGCTCGCCTGCGTTCAGCCCTGTTACATTGTGGACGATTGTTTTTACAAGCCCACAGTTCTGGACCCACAGATTTTCTATAAGTCGCGTTGATTCTGCCGCCCCACGCTCGAGAGCCTGAATCTTTTTCACCTGTTCTTCATTGGTAAGTGCGTCCACAGTGTTTGGTGTCAAGGTAACAATCCCTTTCTGTCTGCCGAAATCGGTGTACTTTTGGTACACTCTTGGTATACGATGGACTATCCTTGTTTTGGCTGCCCAAAGATACGGATATAGTTTTCGGTGAAAATCCCGGCGGGGTGTTCATCCATGAAAGTTTTCGCATCAGACTTTGAAAGGACTTTTACAGTAATCGTGTCCGCAGCATCATTTTCTACTACGAAAAACCTACCATTCGGGCTTTGATATAGAGTTGCGCTGTGGAAAAAATCCTCACGCCTACACAGAGGCGTTGACTTGTCAACAGTGTAGGAATAGCCGCCAATAAAAAACACATTCTTCTTGCTGTCAGCCATTGTCGTTCCCTTTCTGATATGAAACAGTTGTATACTCTTGTCCTACTTTTGTATAACCGCTTTTTTCAAATTTTGGCTGGGTCAAATTGACCCAGTACAAGCACTGTATGTGTGTCATTTTGGCCCAGTGCAAAGCCATTTTCTACGGTCGCACTGCGTCAAATTGGCCCAGTGTGATGACGATAATACGTTATTTGACATTTTTGCACACTGGGTCATTTTGACCCAGATATACTATATATAGCCATCCATTGACAAAAATAAATAAGAAGATAAAGAGGTCACTCAAGGGTGTCTATATCGAATGCGGTTTCTTGTCCCTCGCATTCCTCAAGAGCTGTGCGGACTGTTTTCAGTTTTCGAGCACTCGAACGGCTGCGCGAAAGTTCTCGACGGTAAAAGCGCAAAAGTTCTTGACGCCCTTTTTCGCCGGGAGATGGTCGGAAATATCCGCCGGGACGATGTGTTGAAGAAAGACAGAACGAGCCCTCTTGCAGTTCTTTTGATATTCTAGCGCGGCATTCGCGCACAGATAGGCCGAGTTTTGCACTGAGAGCTTTTGCTGAGATAGCGTTTTCTTCTCCCACGGGGAGAATATCGAAAATCTTCATAACGGTGCTCCTTTTGTTCAAGGGGGATTGTACCAATCAAAACAGAATGAATAATCGTTTGCGGTGCGGGTAGTTTTACCGCTTCTGTTCAGTTGGATAAATCCGGCGTCTATCAGCTCTTGCAAGTAACGCTGAAATGATTTTCGCGGGATGCCGTATTTTTCTGCTTTAGATGCGGGAATTTGAAAGTTGATTCGTCCGGCCGCTTCCATGGAACAACAAACGTATAGTTTGAATGCGCCCGGGCTCAAGGCTTTGAATCGTTCGTTGTGTAAAAGCGTATCGCCAATTTGAACGAACCGTGTCTCTCTGCAATCAGGAGCGGCGGACATCCAGCGGGGAAGCGGTCTCGCGCTTTGCTTTCGTGCCATCCATAACTACCCCCACTGCCGCCGGATTCCGTGGGCGGTCTGGCCGGGCTCAGCCGGGACCGGGTCGCCCTGCTCAAAGTACCGGGCTAGGCTGTCCAGATTCACGAGCCACATATGCCCGGCATTTACATACCTGATTTTGCCCTCTTTGCACAGTCGGCGGATGTAGACCGGGGACAGGCCGTAAATTTCAGCAGCCTTTTTGACTGTTCCCATATTGGGATAACGGATAGTGTCGCCCATGTGTCAACTCTCCTTTCTATCTTCCAGCAGGCTTTCCAATGAAACGCCTAAAGCCTGCGCGACACGTCTTGCACTGTTGACGTTGCAGCTCTTGCCGCCGCGCATGGCTGTAATAGTCACACGGGACACGAGTGCTTTTTCTGCTAATTCCTTAATATGTATGTTCTGCCGGGCCATTTCGGCAATCAGTTTGACACGGTCAACTCTCATAGTATCATTATCCTTTCTTTATCGTATGCTAACAATATAACATTAGCAAAAGAGTATGTCAAGGCGAAAACATTATCTTATGCTTCATTTCTGCTAAAAATTATGCTATACTGATTTCAGAAAAGGGGGATGTTTGGCAATGACGACCGGCGAAAGAATCAGGCAGGCTCGAAAGAGTGCGGGCATGACACAGGCAGAACTTGCACATAAATTGGGGATTTCTGCGGCTGGTATTGCCCAGTGGGAAAATGATTTGCGGAATCCTAAAATTGAAACTTTAAGAAAGCTCGCGGATGCCTTGGGGGTTACGCCCGGTTATTTGCTTTACGGTGACACAGACCCGGTGCAGCGTTCTCTTTTTGATGCAGAGGATACAGCCAAAGCACTGAAAGGGGAGCTGCAAAAATCGCTTGAAACAGGAAAAATAACCCCGGCATTAACTAACGGCAAGGCCGCAAAGGCACTTTCTGTCCTTGAAAATCAAATGTGGACCGCCGTAGACGAGATAGGAAAAGAATCCGGAAGCGCACTTTTGCAGTTGTTCCGTTTTTTGCCGCCCGACTTGCGGGATATTGTCGTTTACTATGAGGAACTGAATGCAGACGGTCAGCGTGTTGCAAGAGAAAGAATTGAGGAACTTACTCAAATTTATAAATATCAGCGAGAGGAAAAACATCCACCAGAGAACGCACAGGATGCACAGGACGCCGCCGGGGATGCTCCCAAAGATACAGACCACAAGAACAGCTAAAGCCGCCCGGCGGGGCTTCTCTGCCGCTGTCAGCGTGGGCGCAGTCCCACAGAAAGTGTAACCACATGGCAAAGATAACAAAGCGGGTGAAGAAAGACGGCTCCTGCTCCTACTGCATCCGGGTTTCTAACGGCTATGATCGGCAAGGCCGTCAAGTGCTGGTAAACCGCACCTATACACCCCCACCGGGCATGACCGGGAAGAAGTTGGAAAGAGAGCTGAAACGGCAGGCGGACGCATTCGAACAGGAAGTGCGCAACGGTATTTCTCTTGAAGCATCTATGAAGATGGATGATCTGATAGAGCGGTGGTTCACCGAATATGCAGAAAAGAAGCTCAAGGCCAAGACGGTTTACAACTATCGGCGGCTTGTGCCGCGTATCTCCGCCGGGCTGGGTCAACTCAAGGTCTGCCAAGTCAAACCCTCGCACCTCATGGCCTTTTACTCGAACTTAGAGGAACAGGGTGTGCGAGAAGATAGCACCTATACCGCAACGCCTGCCCTGCTGGAACTGCTGCCGCACGGTAAGCGGGGCGAGATTGCAAAAGCGGCAGGCATTGGGGAAGATACCATGCGGAACGTGCACAGGGGCGCGAACGTGAGCCAGAGCACGGCGGAAAAGGTTTCCCGGGTCGCTGGGCTTCCCCTCTCCAAGGCGTTCACAGAGCACGCCAAGGACGGCGGCAGGCTCAACGGGAACACGGTGCAGCACTATCACCGGATGTTGTCCAGCGTGTTCACAAAGGCGGTACAGTGGGGGCTTGTACCAGAAAACCCCTGCAAGCGGGCAGAGGCACCCAAGGCCGAAGAGATAGACGTGCAGGCCCTCGAAGAATTGGACGTTGCCAAGCTGCTGAATGCCTTGCAGGATGCACCCACACAATTCAGTGTCATTACACAGCTTGCCTTGTTCACGGGCGCACGGCGCGGCGAGATTTGCGGTCTGCGCTGGTCTGACGTGGATTTAGATGCGGGTACGATTTCCATTGAACGCACCTTGCAATACATCCCGGGCAAAGGCACGGTGTTCACCTCGCCCAAAACAAAACGCTCCCGGCGGTGCATCAAGATGGGCGCGGACTGTGTGCAGCTCTTGCAGGAATACCGCAAACACCAAAAGGCAGAGCGGTTCAAAATTGGTTCCGAGTGGGTGCGCAAGGTGGAAATAGAGGGTAAGACGGTGGAAAACGACCTGCTGTTTACCAAATGGAACGGCGCACCCATCGACCCCAAGACGGTAACAACATGGTTCCCGGGTTTTCTGGCGGCGCATGACCTGCCGCCCGTACACTTTCACAGCCTACGGCATACCAACGCCAGCTTGCTGATAGCGGCCCATGTTCCCGTTACGGCGGTTTCTGGCCGTTTGGGTCACGCCAAGACCAGCACCACCACCGATATTTACGCCGGGTTCATCCGTTCGGCGGATGCAGCAGCGGCGGACGCTCTAACGGATGTGTTCACCCGGATTCGGGACGAGAACCACGCATGACCGGGAAACAAAAATACAGCCCACAGGGGGCGGGGATGATTCCGCCGGGCCTGTGGGCTGCTTCTCTTTCTGTTCATTGTGGGGTGTTCTCTTGAAAGTGCCTTATTTGTGCCTTATCCACCGAAAAAGGTCGGGTGCGAAGATGCACGACCAAGCATAAAAACGACGATGATTCTATATAAAAACACACGGCGAAAAACGACCAAATCCTAGAGCGGCCATTCTTTTAATCAGAGGGCCAGGGATTCGAGTTCCCTCGAGCGCACCAAAATCCCACGAAGAATCGTAAGATTCCTCGTGGGATTTTCTTTTTGTACGCCAGTTGCACGGTCTCTGCACGGTCCGCATTTTTCGTGTCAGATGGAGTAAGTCTGTGAATTACTCTGCAATTCGTGCTATTTTTTGCAATTCAGGTCAGCAGAGCCAAGCGGAGCTGTGCTTTTACGGCAGGGTCTGCGTCCTTCAGAAGCTCCAAAAGTGCCGACACGGAGATGGCCGGTTCTGCTTCAACCGGGGCAGCCTGCACAGGTGTTGTTCCCTGTACGGCTTTCACATCACCGCCGGAGATCATCAGTTGGTAAGCAGAGCGCAGGCTGCGCGATGGAATCGCTGAATAGCACAAAAGCATGTTGGAGTCCAGATGTAAAGAAAAAACGGCAAAGCAGGTAAAATTCACTTTACCGTTTTATAGCAATTCAACTTCTTCATGTAACAGCAACAGCGTTGAATTGCATATCGCAAATTGCTGTTTTAACGTTCCACTACTTTCTTGCCTTGCGATCAAGAAAGCACTTCCGCTAAACACTCTACGTTGAAAATGCAATCGTACACTGCTATAATAAAATTGTGATATTATCACCAAAAAATCAAGATGAAAAGCGTTTGCGATTGGCAAACATTCAGGAGGAACGCATGGTAACAGGAGCCATTAAAAATAAGGTAGACAAGATCTGGACGGACATTTGGGCAGGCGGCATCACCAATCCGCTGACCGTCATTGAACAGCTGACCTATCTCATGTTCATCCGGTCACTGGACGAGAAAGAGCTTGCCACCGAAGATTTTGAGAACATGGCGGGCGAAAAGATGGAGCATATCTTCCCGGCCAGCGCGGCAGGACAGTCTATGCGGTGGAGCCGCTTCAAGGATAAAGATTCCCGCGAGATTTTCCTGACCATGCAGCAGCGGGTGTTCCCTGCCATCAAAAAGATGAAATATGGCCGTCTGCCGGACTTTGACGCAAACGGTGAGCTGGTGGAGATCGCAGACGACCCCACCCGCCCGGATGAGGGCAACACCGCCTTTGCGCGGTACATGGACGATGCCCTGTTCCTGATTCCCACGCCGCAGGTGCTGCAAAAGATCATCACCGGGCTGGAGGATCTTTACACCCACGACATTGCCGACCTTGATATGCAGGGCGACCTGTACGAGTATATGCTGGGCAAGCTGGCAACGGCGGGTCGGAACGGCCAGTTCCGCACGCCTCTGCATATCATTGATATGATGGTGGAGCTGGTGCAGCCCACGCCGGACGATTTCATCTGTGACCCGGCCTGCGGTACGGCAGGTTTTCTGGTGTCCAGCGCAAAATATGTTCGCAAGTACTATGGGGACGATATGACTCCGGAACAGTGGCAGCATTTTGCCGGCCCGATGTTCACCGGCTTTGACATGGACCGCACCATGCTGCGCATTTCGGCCATGAATCTGATGCTCCACTCCATCACGAACCCGGAGATCGACTACAAGGACAGCGTGTCGAAGCAAAACTCCATTTGCAGCAAGTATACCGTCTGCCTTGCAAACCCGCCGTTCAAGGGCACTGTGGATGCCGAGAGCATCAACGACGACCTGAAAGCCGTCACCAACACCAAAAAGACAGAATTGCTTTTCCTTGCGCTCTTCCTGCGGATGCTCAAAACCGGCGGACGCTGCGCCTGCATCGTGCCGGACGGCGTGCTGTTCGGTTCCAGCAAGGCGCACCAGAGCATCCGAAAAGAACTGATTGAAAACCACCAGCTGCAGGCGGTCATCTCCATGCCCTCCGGCGTGTTCAAGCCCTACGCAGGCGTGTCCACAGCGGTGCTGGTGTTTACCAAGACCGGCGCGGGCGGCACCGATAAGGTGTGGTTCTACGATATGAAAGCCGACGGCTTTTCGCTGGACGACAAGCGCACCGAGGTGAAGGAAAACGACATCCCGGACATCATCGCCCGGTTCCATAACCTCGATGCCGAAACTGACCGCAAGCGCACCGAGCAGAGCTTCTTTGTGCCCAAAGCGGAGATTGCCGCCAATGGGTACGATTTGTCCATCAATAAGTACAAAGAGACCGAGTATGTGCCGGTGGAGTATCCCTCGACTACGGAGATCCTTGCCGACCTGCATGAGCTGGAAATGGAGATCACCAAGGGTCTGGCAGAGTTGGAGGAGATGGTATGATGGCGAAGTTGGGAGAGGTTTGTACTATTGTATCTGGTTCGACACCAAAAACATCTGTTACGTCCTACTGGGATGGCAACATCAAATGGATAACACCTGCTGAATTGAACGAAGATACTTTTTACATTATGGATTCAGTTCGGCACATTACTGAAGAGGGAAAAGAAAAAACAGGATTGTCTTATCTGCCGGCAGGAACAGTCATTTTATCTTCTCGCGCGCCGATTGGCAAAACCGCAATTGCCGGTTGTGAAATGTGTTGCAATCAGGGATTCAAGAACCTTATTTGCTCAGATGCGATTTATAATGAATACCTCTATTTTTTCTTGAAATCAAAAACAGACTATCTCAATTCGTTGGGACGTGGTGCGACTTTTAAAGAAATTTCTAAATCCATCGTTGAAAGCATTGAAATCCCGTTACCTGAAGTAAACCAGCAGAAAGAAATTGCAGAAAAATTCAAGAAGTTAGAGCAGTTGATTTCTCTCCGTAAGCAGCAGCTTGCCAAACTGGACGAGCTGGTAAAGGCACGGTTTGTGGAGATGTTTGGAGATTTAGCAAGTCCAGCGTGTCCATGGAAGAAAGAAAAGATAGTAAACATATGTGCCGATCAAGATGATATTAAGTGTGGCCCATTTGGAACACAGTTAAGTAAAGATGAATACCAGTCCACAGGCGTTGCTGTATGGGAAATTCCTCAAATCAACAGCAACTTTCTCTTAAAGCCAACACATTTTATTACCGCAGAAAAAGCTTTACAGCTTGAGTCGTATTCTATTATTCCTGGTGATATTGCCATGTCTCGAAAGGGCAATGTGGGACGTTGCGCTGTATTTCCTGAAAACTTAAAAAATGGCATTATTCATTCCGATGTATTGAGAATTCGCATTGATAAGAAGAGAGCCGTCCCAACCTTTATGATGCACCAACTACATAATAGTAACTTTATCAAACACCAAATTGAATTAGTGAGTTCGGGTGCAATCATGGCCGGAATAAATGTTACAAAGTTAAAAGAAATAGAAGTGCATCTGCCGCCGCTTACCCTGCAAAACGAATTTGCCGCCTTTGTAGAGCGTGTAGACCAGCAGAAGCAGACCGTACAGCAAAGCCTTGAAAAGCTGGAACTGATGAGAAAGGCGCTGATGCAGGAATATTTTGGGTAAAAGGGTGTGCAGCAGCGGATTTTAGCGGTATAATAACGTTAAACAGAACATTTTACCACGAAAGGAGCATACGATGATGACTTTTGAAGAAGAAAGAGACTACAATAATGCAAAGTTTGATGCAATCAAGGCAAAGAACTCGATTCAAAAGCTGAAACCTGAGCTTCGGGAGCAACTGCTAAAAGAACTGGTTGGAGCAGAAGCGTATGCTGCAATGTGGCAGACATTTAAGCAATTATGCAACGGTCAGAGGTGATATTATGGAACATTTTATTACAAGTGTCCACATCAATGAGGTTCGACATCTAAAAGACATTGAAATCAAACTGAACCCTGAAAAGCGTCAGCATCTTATCCTGACTGGTAAAAATGGCTCCGGTAAAACTTCAGTATTGCAGGCGATGAAAGATTATCTGCAGGCAATCGATGATGGGGTCTATCAGAAATTGTGTATTCGGAGATCCTATAAATCGAATGATAAGCTTTCTGAACTTGAAAAAATTGTTGCCGAAACATTTGCAAAGTATAATTCTGGAGTAGAAGTAGACGTTTCAAATGTAGTAGGCTTAGACCGTTTATATAGTCAGGGAGAATTTGTAACTGCTTACTTTCCGGCAGACAGAAAGACAGTGATTCATCGCGCAAAGGGAGTTCAAGATGTAAAACTAGAAAATCAATACAGTTTGGATGATACACCAGAAAATATTTTGCTGAAATATATGGTTCATCTCAAAACTCAACAGGCATATGCAAAGAATGAAAATGATTTAAGTGTCGAGAAGAAAATCGCGGAATGGTTTTCCCGCTTCGAAAATGCGCTAAAAGTATTATTGAGCGATGACAGCATCCGATTGATATATGACTATAAAAACTATAATTTTCTAATTGAACAGAAAGGTCGAAATCCATATAGTTTGGATGAACTTTCTGATGGCTATTCTGCAATCATCGGTATTGTCGCAGACCTAATCCTCCGTATGGACCGCAACTGGTTGCTGAAAGGCGAACTGAGCCAGTACGATGTGGAAGGCATTGTGCTGATTGATGAGCTGGAAACGCATCTTCATGTGGAACTTCAGAGGAAAATCCTGCCCTTCCTGACAGAGTTCTTCCCACGCATCCAGTTTATCATTACAACACATTCCGCCTATATCCTGAACTCCATCAGCAATGCCTGCATTTATGATTTAGAAAAGCAGGTTCGTTTTACAGATTTTTCTTCCTATTCCGTTGATGATATTGCAGAAGGCTATCTGGATGCAACAGCTTTTTCTGATGAGTTACAAAAGAAAGCAAAGCGATATCAGGAGCTTTATGGGCGGACGGACCTTTCCGATGACGAACGCGCAGAACGCGCAGACTTACGAATGGAATTGAAAGATGCGGAAGATGTCCTTTCCAAGATTGAGGGGAAGAAGGTGCTCTAATGGTCAAATTCGAACGACCTGACAGCTCCGAAGCCCATGTAGCAATCGAATCCTTGAAACGAGAAAAACGCAAAGGTAGCGGAAAGTATAATACCAACGAAGTGAATAAAGCACTTGGATTGATGTTTGCACATAAATGCTACCTTTGTGAGAAGAAAGATTTGGACAATCTCCAAATAGAACATCTCGTTCCACATCGTGGAAACCGAGATTTGATGTTCGATTGGGAAAATCTGTTTTTATCTTGCAATCATTGCAACAATATAAAAAACGATAAGTTCACACCGATTCTGGATTGTACAAAAGTTGCAGTTGATAAGAAAATTGCATTTCGTCGGCATAGTGAACCGTTTATGCCAGATAAATTAGAAATTACTGCATTAGAAGACGACGTTGAAACCCGAAACACGGTGGCACTCCTTAACGAAGTATATTATGGCTCGACTGCACAGAAAATCGAAGAGGCCAAAATCATCCGAAAGCAGCTGTCAAAAGAACTGAATGCATTCGAAGAATGTGTAACGGATTACAATGCAGCTGACGGGGAAGACAAAAAAGATTTAGAGCTGTCCATTATGATGAAATTAAAGTGGAATGCTCCCTTTGCTGCATTTAAGCGCTGGATGATTCGTGATGCCAGTGATAAATTTCCAGAATTACTGAAATACTGCCAATAATCATCCTACATAAAGGAGCTGATTTTATGTCCAACTTCTCCTATCTCTCCACCCGCCCCGAATATTCCCTCTTTGCCAATTCTGCCATCGAGGCCGAGAAAGTGTTCTCCACCTCCCCGGCGATGTGCGCGGTGGGGTGCCGGAAGGCGTTGGAGCTGGCGGTGAAGTGGGTGTATGCGGCAGACAAGACCATCACGATGCCCTACAAGGACAATCTGCAATCCCTTCTGCACGAGCCGAGTTTCCGGTTCGCGGTGGACCGCAATGTGTGGAGCGTGCTGCCCAGCATCGTGAAGGCGGGCAATCTGGCGGTACATACAGGGCACAGTGTGTCGGCGGCGGATGCGGTGTTCAGCCTGCGGGGGCTGTTCGATTTCATCCAGTGGGTGGATTACTGCTACGGCACGGACTATGTGGAGCGCTCCTTTGATGAAACAGCCATCCCCGGCGAAAAGGTAGCACTGGACGAAAAGAAGATCCGGGAGCAGGAAAGCCTGCTGACCCAGAAGGATGCCGAGTTGGAAGCCTTGCGCAAGCAGGTGGAGAGTCTTTCGGCGGCATACACGGCCAGCAAACAGCAGAACCAGCAGAGCCGCAGCTTCACCGCCGCAGACCTGACCGAGGCCGAGACGCGGCGGAAGATCATCGACATCGACCTCAAGGCCATGGGCTGGAAATTCACCGGGCCGGACGCCGATGTGCGCACCGAGTACGAAGTGGACAACATGAACGGCGTGCTGGGGCAGAAGGGCTATGCGGACTATGTGCTGATGGGCAAGGACGGCTTGCCGCTGGCGGTCATTGAAGCCAAGCGCAGCACCAAAGACCCCAACATCGGGCGCAAGCAGGCTCAGCTTTATGCAGACTGTCTGGAACAGAAGTTTGGCCGCCGTCCGATGCTGTTTACCACCAACGGCTACACCACCTATTTCTGGGATGAGCAGAGCGGCCCGCAGCGTGCTGTGAGCGGGGTGTTCTGCAAGGACGACTTGCAGAAGCTGATGAACCGCCGCACCGAGAAAAAACCGCTGGACACCATCGAAATTGACGATAAAATCACCGACCGCTACTATCAGAAAAACGCCATCCGGGCAGTCTGCGCCCATATTACGCAGGGCTTCCGGCGCAATCTGCTGGTCATGGCTACTGGCACAGGCAAGACCCGCACCGCATCCAGCCTGACCGATGTGCTGAGCCGGGGCGGTCATGTGACCAACGTGCTCTTTCTGGCGGACCGCACTGCGCTGGTCAAGCAGGCAAAGGACGACTTCAAGAAGTATCTGCCCGACCAGTCGCTGTGCAACCTCTGCTCCTCCAAGGACGATAAGGCCGCGCGCATCGTGTTTTCCACCTATCCCACCATGCTCAACGCCATCGACAACGCCAAGACCAAGGACGGCGTGCCGCTGTTTTCGCCCGCCCACTTTGACCTTATCATCGTGGACGAGAGCCACCGCAGCATTTTCAAGAAATACCGCGCCATTTTTGATTATTTCGATGCGGTTCTGGTGGGCTTGACCGCCACCCCGAAAACCGACGTAGACCGCAACACCTACGACTTTTTCGAGATGGAGCACGGCATCCCCACCTACGCCTACGATTACGACACGGCGGTCTACACCGACCATGTGCTGGTGCCTTACTACAACTACGAGGTCAAGACGAAATTCACAGAAGAGGGCATCCACTACGACCAGCTTTCACCGGAGGATAAGGCCCGCTACGAGGACGATTTTGCCGAGGACGACACCCTGCCCACCTTCATCCCATCCGAAAAGCTGAATAAGTTCATCTTCAACGCCAACACCGTGGACACGGTGCTGCAAGACCTGATGGAACGGGGCATCCAGACGGCGGGCGGCGACCGCATCGGCAAGACCATTATCTTTGCCCAGAACAAGCGCCACGCAGAGTTTATCCGGGAACGCTTCGGCAAGCTCTACCCGCAGCTGGAGACCCAGTACCCGGGATTCATCCAGCGGGTGGTCTGCGACGACGCCTATGCACAGTCCATCATTGACGACTTCAAACAACCGGACAAGCCGCCGTTTATTGCGGTCTCGGTGGATATGATGGACACGGGCATCGATGTGCCGGAGTGCGCGAATCTGGTGTTCTTCAAAAAAGTACGCAGCAAAACGAAGTTCTGGCAGATGATCGGCCGTGGTACGCGGCTCTGCCCATCCCTTGCCTGCGTGGATGCCATCGACGGCGAATATACGGGCAAACGACGTTTTCTGATCTTCGACTACTGCGGCAACTTTGAATTTTTCCGTCAGAAACCCAACGGCTACGAGAGCGCGGACACCAAAAGCCTGTCCGAGAGCATTTTCTGCAAGCAGGTGCGGATCGCCGCCGCGCTGCAGGATGGAGCCTATGGGGACGAAAACTACCAGAACTGGCGCAAAATTTTAACAGAAACCTGCCGTGCCGAAGTGGGAGCGCTGAACCCGGAGCTGGTATCCGTGCGGCTGCACCGACAGGCCGTGGAACACTATCAAAAGCCGGAAGCCTTTGTCAGCCTGACCGAAACGGACAAGGGTACTCTGATGAAAGAGGTGGCACCGCTCATCTCGCTGGACGACAAAGATGAAGCCGCCAAGCGGTTCGATAACTTTGTGTATGGCTTGCTGCTCTGTGAACTGGAAGGTCTGCCGGGGCTGGGCCGCGCCCAGAAACAGCTGCGCAGCACGGCGGCAATGCTGGAAGGGAAAGCTACCATCCCACAGGTGCAGGCAAAGCTGCCGCTCATCCGGGAGGTGCAGACAGACGAATTTTTGACCTCGCATGATCTGCTCCGCTTTGAGGAAATGCGGCAGGAACTGCGGGAACTTATCAAGTTTCTGGTGGACGGTGTAGAAGGGCAAAAACCTGTCTACACGGCCCTTGCCGACCCGGTACTGGAACAGACCGAGGGCAAAGCGCTGGATTCCGGCTATGATTTCGGCGAGTACCGGGAACGTGTGAACCGCTACATCATGGAGCACCGCAGCGATACGCTGGCCATCCACAAGCTGACCCAGAACATTCCGCTTTCCCGGGGCGACTATACCGAGCTGGAACATATCTTCACCTGTGAGCTGGGCAGCAAAGAGGATTATGCACGGGAGTTTCGGGATACACCCTTTGGTCTGCTGGTGCGTAAAGTGGCAAAGCTGGACCACGATGCTGCCATGCAGGCATTTTCCAAGTTCATCAACGACGAATCGCTGAATGCGAAGCAGATCGCGTTCGTGCAGAAGATCATTCATTACATCGAGCAGAACGGTTATGTGGAAAGCAAAGCGGTGCTGATGAAACCACCCTTTGACCAGCCCATTCTGTTTACCCGCCTGTTTGATGGCAAAACAGGGAGTGAACTGATGGATACGATCAATTCGGTGAAAGAGAATGCCACCCATGTGACGGCATAAAGTAGTGGAATGTACTGATAAAAACCGGTGTAATTCAGGACTATCGAAAAATGAATATCCTGCAACGCAGTATGGCAAGTTAGGGAATTTTGAACGATACGCAAACGACTCTGGCTGATTACCTGATGAGCATCGCACAAATTTCCGTGGAGGATGCCGGAGCGATTTATATCGAGTTGAGCAGCATCCGCGGAAATTTTATGGCAAACATCATTCTGCTCATGATTGAAAATTATCACTTCCTGCCCGATATGGCGCAGAAACTGAAAAACAAACAAGCACTGGTGGAAAGCGTAATTGCAAATGAACAACAGGAGCCTTCCATTATGTTGCCCACCAAAGATGTGTATGATGACCTTGTCAACAGCAAACTGGATATGATCGAGGGCTTTGTGCCGATCTCTGCCATCCAGTATGATGCTAAGATACAGGAAGCAGAAAGACTTTAAGGGAAGTGCGACTTGTAGTATTGCTTTAAATTATCGAGTTAATCCGCAGGCTGAATAGATTCCCTCGAATCGAATGAAAACGAAAAAATGCCCGCTCACCGTGGAGATCCGGCTCCATCGGTGGGCGGGCATATCCAATAAAACACCAGGATACGATTATGCTTTTCGTACTTCAGCTGGGATCTTGTTCTGGCTCAGATATCCCACAGGGAGGGCGCAGAGGTGGAAACTGCGGCGGCACCTGCGCGCATGGCGGCCATGACGTCGGCTTTGTCCCGCAGCAGGCCGCCTGCAATGACAGGCACCTGTGTGCGGGCGCTGATCTCAGCGATGACCCGGGGCATGATGCCGGGAAGGATCTCGACAAAATCCGGCTTGCCCTGCTCCAGCTGACCGGACAGGCTGGTCAGCGAGAGGGAATCCAGGATGAATGCCCGCTGGACGGTCAGCAGGCCGCGGTGGCGCGCCCGGCGGATCAGGGTCGGGCGGGTGGAGATGATGCCGTCCGGGTGGCACAGGGCGTTGAGGGAGTCCACCGCGATCTCCCGCGACGAAAGGCCGTCCACAAGGTCGATGTGAACCACGGCCAGTTTTCCGGCATCATGTATGCGGTGCACAAGCCCGTCTACGGTGAGCAGGGTGCTCGCCAGCAGAAAAACGGCGCTGCAGGGCGAAGCCAGCGCAGCAGTCAGGGCTTCGTCCGTTTTCACAGCGGCGATCACCGGTTCGTTCAGCAGAGTTTCGGCAAGAGGATGCATTGGGTAAGACTCCTTTCGAGCCAGATTTACAGAGATAGGGAGCAATCAGAAGATACGGCCCTTTCAGAAAACTCTAAAAGGGCCGCACCATGCGCAAACCAAGTTTATAAAAAATTGAGGGGTTTGTAAAGAGGATTAAAGAGGCATTATTTATGTGCCTGCACGGCTGCATTATTTTTCTTCAGCAGTACAGCGCATGCTATGGTAACTACAAAGCCGATCGCGATCAGTGCGTAGACCAGAGCAGTGCCAGCGTACTGTGTTCCGGGGGTGTGCACGCGAATCTCGCAGATGCCCCACTCGCTGACAGCTGCAAGAACGCCGCAGAAGATGCCGCCAAGGTAGGGATTGCCTGTGTGCTGGTACAGGAGACGACAAATCAGGATCGCAACAAAGATGAAGCCGGGCAGCGCATACACTGCAGTTGCGGCAGAAGCCAGACCGCCGAACATCGGGTTCGAGCCGGTAGCCTTGAAGATGCCGTAAACGTAGCAGAGGATGAACAGAGTGGGAACCGACGCGATAAAGCTGATCAGAAGGTTAGAAAGCAGCTTGTTTTTGCCGAGCGCCGTGCTAAAGTTAAAACTGTTGACACTGATGGACATGACAATGTAGTACACGAGATACATGGGTACAACAAGGAGCATACCCGGGATGCGGTTGGCTCCAAACTTCATAAAGCCCCAGTAAACGATCAGGAAGTTCACATCCACAAAATAGTCGACGGCAAAAACCATCAGGATCAGGGCAAAGACTGCAAGCAGGGCCGCGCCGATGGATTTGAGGAGTGCATGCCCGGAAATAGCGATGCCGGTATTCCGGAAGGAGAAACCGTGTTTTTTGCCGTAGGCCATGTACCACACCGTGCACAGAACAAGAGCGCAAGCCGCCGGTTCGTCTCAATTTCTGGAAGTTTCGAGTCATCGTTATTTTACATCAAAGCAACGTGATTTTTCACCCGGTAATTTCTGCACCCTTTGTCGGATTTTGCAGCGGAAAGTACCCTTTGCACGTTTTGAAACCGTGCAAAATCCGTGCAGAAACCGTGCACTTACTCTCTGACAAACAAAATCACCCTATTCCCCACCGACTTGACGACATTGGTTCGAGTGGCCGCACACCAAAAATCAAGTCTTAGAGGGGTATTCTACCTCATGCCGTGATCAGTGCCATGAGGTAGAACTCCGTGGGAGTTTCATCTTCTGTGGGCAGAATGGTGATCTCCACGGTATGGTTCTTCTGCTCACCATGGTGGAGGATGGGCTGGAGATACAGGCAGTCGCCCCAATCCTCATCGAAGTTACCGTCCAGCACAGCGGCGTGGGCGGTGTCGCCGTCCAGCACCAGCTGTGCCCGCAGCGCCGGGCGGCGGATGGTCTTGCGGTACTGCACTGCAATGCAGGAGGCATCCACTTCAAAGGTGATCTTATCCCCGGGCTTCTGACCGATCCAGCCGTTTTTCCAGTGGTCCAGATGCCCCAGCTTTTCCTCCGGGTCTGCCCGGAAACCCTCCAGCTTGGGGGAGAGCTCCCGGATGGTCAGCCGCCGGGCGTTCTCGTAGGCGTTGGCGGTGAGCGGTGCCGGGAAGGCAGGCTCCTGCTCTGGTTCTTCCCGGTGGGCGTTGACTGCCTCCAGCAACTTGATGATCTCCCCTGCCACCAGACCGTGACCGTAATCGTTGGGGTGCAGCCCATCGGGGCTCAACAGGGTGCGGCTGGCATACTTACCGGCACGCAGATCCTTGTAAATGCTGTCCCGGATGCTGACGTGGGGCACACCGTAGTGGTCGCCCACGGCGTTGTGCTCGTCCTGTGACGTCTCGCCGGTATCGTAATAAATGTTGTTCAGCAGCACCACCGCCGGGTGGGAGGGCCATGTGAGCAGCTTGCGGACAACGCCCTCATAAGTCTCCTGCCGGAAGGGGACTTCCAGATCGTTGACGCTGAAATCCACCGCCACAAAATCCGGCTGGTACATCAGCACATCGGTCACGGCACGGGCAACGCCATAGTGGGAGCTGGTGCCGCCGATGCCGCCGTTGACATAGTGAAACTTCGACTGCGGAAAGGTATCCACGAACCACTGGTACACCCGGAAAGCGTAAGCATTACCGGGCTGGGTGGAAAGGCTGCCCTGGGTGATGGAACCGCCCAGAAAGCCGATGGTCAACTCCTGCCCTGCCGCGGCACGGCGGAACAGTTCTTTCAAACGAGCAAAATTAGACGTATTCATTCTAAAACTCCTCCCTGATATGCACTATGGATAATTTTTGCCGCCGGACGGCCGTACACGGCGTAGGCACTGACTGCTCTGGTGTCGGCAGGCCAGTCCCACGCGCCAAAGCCCATGACCCACGGACGCTTGGCGCAGGCGGAAAACATTGCCTCATACCAATCTGCCTGCTCCAGATCATTCCGTGTTCCCTTCAGCTCCCAGTTGTTGGGCACGGCAGAAGAGCCGGTGATGTTCATGCAGCCTGCCTCGCTGAAGAGGACGGGCTTTTTGTATTTTTGGCTCACCGCCTCGATGCGGTCCAGCTGGTTTTCCCAGTCCTTCAGGGGGTAGTAGCCGCTGGAGGCGATGCAGTCCACGGCATCCCACCAGTTCACATGGTCCTCGCCGTATTTATCGCAGTTATAGCTCACCGGGCCGTGGTACTGCTGTCGCACGGCGGCAATGAGGGCGCGCCACTCCGTTTCCCTGTGCTCGGTCATGGTCATTTCGCAGCCGGTCAGGAACAGCCCACAGCCTTCGGCTTCGGCAAGAGCCGCGTAGTGGGTCTGGAAGGCGGTGTAGTTGGCAAACCATCCGCTCCACTGGGTCTCGCAGGGCACATCGTGGTCAAAAAAGCTGATGCGCGCCCGCCACACGCCGTTGGCACAGTTGACGGTGGGCTTCAGCGCCACCTGCAAGCCCAACTGCTTGGCAAAGCGGATAGCACCGCACACCTCCTCGTCTGTGGGGGTGGCATCGGTGCGCCAGTCAATCTCCTCACTATAAGGGCCAGACTGTATTCCAGAGGGCGACAGGATGACCCAGTTGGCGGCGGTGGCTTCCACCATGGCTGCCATACTGCGGTGGGCAGTCTCGCTATTCAACACGCCCCGTCGGGGAAAGGGTGCAAAATTCACCCCGTAAAAGTTATGTTTCAGCTCCATGACATCTTCCTCGTTTTCTCAAAAATCAACGTCAGATTGCGCAATAAGTATAAGACAGTTTTGGAAGTTCCGTCAATATGCCGTTTCATTTTCAGCGTATGGTACAAGGAGAGGGGCAAAGCACTGGTCAACCTGACCTGAAAAAAGCCCCTGCACCGGGAGGTGCAAAGGCTAAACTAAATTTTAGGTTTTTGTTAGCTTACGCATTTAGCTTGCGATTTTGGGTAGAATCTGCTATGCTTCAAGCAAAAACCAACGGGAGGGAACAGAAAATGGAGCAACTTACAACTGCGACGCTGACCCAGCTGCCGCAGGTGCGAGCACTGGGGCGGCACACCGGGCGTGACCCGCTGACCCTGTTCTGGACGGCCAGCGGCATGGAGCTGGAATTTACCGGCAGTGAGCTGTGGGTGGATCTTTTCGCCGATTATGAAGCGGTAGAGCCGTGGGTCAGCGTGGAGCTGAACGGCGCATGGGTGGCACGGTTTGCCGTGAACCCCGGCAAAAGCCGGATCTGTCTTTTCCGGGGCATGACACCGGGCAAGGCAAAGCACCTCCGGCTGCTAAAGGATGTGCAGGCCATGCACGATGACCCGGCGCATCTGTTGCAGATCACCGGGCTGGAATATGCAGGCGGCGAATTTCTGCCCCTGCCGGAGCCGCAGTATCGGCTGGAGTTTGTGGGCGACAGCATCACCAGCGGTGAGGGTGCCATCGGGGCCAAGCCGGAGGAGGACTGGGTGGGAGCCTTTTTCTCTGCAGAGAACCACTACGGCCGCCTGACCGCCGATGCACTGGGAGCCGAATACCGCTGCATCTCGCAAAGTGGCTGGGGCATCGTGACCGGCTGGGACAACGATGTGCGCCATGTGATGCCGCCCTACTATACGCAGGTGTGCGGTGTAGCGATGGGGCAGCGCAATGCTGCCCTTGGCGCACAGCAGGAAAACGATTTTGCTGCATGGAAACCGGATGCTGTCATCGTCAACCTGGGCACCAACGACACGGGCGCATTTGATAACCCGCCGTGGCAAGACCCTGCCACTGGCAAGACCCACCAGCTGCGGCGGCTCTCCAATGGAGACTTCCACCCTGCGGACGCCCAAAAAGTGGCAGATGGTGTACAGCATTTTCTGACCCTGCTCCGGGCAAAGAACCCCGGGGCAAAGCTGGTGTGGTGCATCGGGATGCTGGGCAGCGAGCTGCTGCCGGTATTGCGGCAGGGCATGGAGCAGTACAAGGCCATTACCGGAGACAGCTCTGTCTATCTGCTGGAGCTGCCCAACACCACGCCGGAAACCGTGGGTGCCCGGCAGCACCCCGGCGCAGAGAACCACCGGCAGGCGGCAAACGTCCTGACCGCCTTTCTGAGAACGATCCTGTAAAAAAATGAAAACGGGATGCCGGAGCGTTCGCAGACGCTCCGGCATCCCCAATATCATCTATATTTTCCGCTAAAGGGGCTGATGCACAAACCTTCGTGCATCAGCCCCTTTTTTTTCAGGTAGATTCTCTTCTTACAAAGCCGCCGGGCACGATGACGGTGGGAGCAATGGCAGGCTTATGCGCCATTTTGCGGCGCAGTTGCGCCACCACCGTTTTTGCCATGCCGTCCAAGTCCACCCGGTAGCTGGTGAGCTGGGGGCTGCAAAGAGTGGAATAGCGGTAGTCGTCGTAGCCGGTCACTGCCACATCCTGCGGCACCCGGTAGCCGTTGCGCTTGAGGATCTCCACCAGATTATAGGCCACCGCATCGCAGTTGCAGACAAAGGCGTCCGGCATTTCATGAGGCAGAGAGAACGGCACGAACTTACCCTGATCGTCCCGGTCCTCCAGCCGCCAGTCATCCCGGATGGGCAGACCGGCACGGAGCATCGCCTTTACGTAGCCCAGATACCGGTCCATGATGGAACTGGTGGACAGCACGCTGCCAACAAAGCCGATGTTCCGCCGCCCGGTGGAGATAAGGTGCTCGGTCATCGTGTAGCTGCCGCTGGTGTTGTCGCTGAGCACGCAGTCGGCGGCAATGGCATCGTCGTAGAAGTCCAGCAGCATAAAGGGCACGCCGGTCTGCACCGCCGTAGCAAGGTAGCGGCGGCTGATCTCGCCCATAAAAATCAGGCCGTCCACCTTCCGGTTTACAAGGAAGGTGGGCATATTGCAGCTTTTTTCTGCCTGCGGCAGAACGATCTCCATCAGAACCGAGATGTCCTGCTCGGCGGCAGCTTTCAACACGGAACGGTACAGATTGGAATAAAAGGCATTCTCGTTGAAAAAGCGGTCTGCCACCAGAATGCCGATGCTCTCGCCGCCGGGGTGGGCGTTGGTCCGGGCGGGGGGCTGGTAGCCCATCTCCTCAGCGGTGGCAACAATCTTGGCACGCATCTCGGCGCTTACGCCTTCCTTCCCTGCCAAACCCTTGGAAACGGAAACGGTGCTGATGCCCAGCCGCTGTGCAATGTCCGCCATGCGTACTGCTTTTGCCATGTTCCTGACCAGCTTTCTTCTTGATTTGGTTATGAGGTAAATAAAATTCCGATTAACTTTATAATTAGCATAACAGTTTTCGGTAGTTTCGTCAACAAAAACCTTGAAAACCTTTAAGCTAACCACCATTTAGGCTAATTTTCTCTATTTTTGTTAGCTAACAAAACATTTTAAGTTCAATTTTCGTGTTGTATCCCGGATTTGCGGGTCAGTTTTCACAAGAAAATCGCCGAATTGCCACCAAAACACCGAATCTTTTTGGTGACATTGACAGTGCATCGTGAAAAGACTATACTTAAATCACAAAAAGCGAAAGCAAGCAGTTAGCTAAATCAAGTTAACGAAAGCTTTCGCAAATCAGAAAAAGGTTCCACATAAAGAAGGAGGACATTTCTATGCGTAAGATCAATCGCCGTAACTTCCTGAAGGTCACTGGTGTGTTGGCCGCAGCCTCTGCTCTGGCCGCCTGCGGCGGCAGCAGCACTTCTACCGCCGGCTCCACCGGCAGCACCGCCGGTTCCGCTGCCAGCGCAGACGGTGCAAAGGCTTACAACGAGCTGACCGTCGGCACCGACAACACCGACCTGAAGGCCGATCTGAAGTTCATCAGCCACCGCACCGACCTCATCGAGGACGGCACCTTTGACGGCTACGTTGCCGCATTCCAGAAGCTGTATCCCAACATCACCATCAAGTACGAGGGCATCACCGACTATGCCACCGACATGACCACCCGTCTGACTTCCAACGACTGGGGTGATCTGTGCATGATCCCCACCAACATCCCCCTGACCGAGTTGGGCGACTACTTTGAGCCTCTGTGCGCACTGAGCGACATTGAGAACGATTACAACTTCGCTTCCAACCGCGCTTATAACGGCAGCGTGTACGGCATCCCCTCCACCGGCAATGCACAGGGCATCATCTACAACAAGAAGGTCTTTGAGGCTGCCGGCATCACCACCCTGCCCAAGACCCCGGACGAGTTCCTGGATGACCTGCAGAAGATCAAGGACTATGATCCTTCCATCGATCCCCTGTACACCAACTACGCCGCCGGCTGGACCATGACCGCATGGGATGCTTACACCAGCGGCGGCGCAACCGGCGACCCGGACTGGATGAACATTACCATGCCCCAGACCAAGGATCCGTTCCAGAAGGGCATTCTGGGTGCGGACGATATGGGTCCCTACGCTGTGTACTATATCCTGTACGAAGCAGTGAAGCGCGGTCTGACCGAGGCCGACCCCACCACCACCGACTGGGAGGGCTCCAAGCCCCGCATCAATAACGGCCAGATCGGTGCCATGGTTCTGGGCAGCTGGGCTATCGTGCAGATGCAGGCCGCCGGTGACCACGCCGACGACATTGGCTATATGCCGTTCCCCATCACCGTCAAGGGTACCCAGTACGCCAGCGCAGGTGCAGACTACTGCTACGGTGTGAACAAGAACACCACCGATGACAAAAAGCTGGCTGCCATGCTCTACATCAAGTGGCTGACCGAAAGCTCCAACTTTGCTTATGATCAGGGCGGTGTGCCGGTGCTGAAGAGCCAGGAATACCCCGATACCCTGAAGGCATTCGACGGCATCGACCTGGTCGAGGATGCTCCCGCCCCCGCAGAGCTGGCAGACCTTGCCACCGAGGTGCAGCAGGAGGCTGAGCTGATGCTGAATGCCGACCAGACCCACGTCATGCGTGTGGTGGAGGCTGGCATCAACGGCGACGAGACTCTGGACGACATCGTGGCCGACTGGAACGCCGCATGGGACGCAGCTGTGGATGCCTGCGCACCGCAGTAATCGATCTATCGTTATAAATCAGCAGGGCGGGCCCATGTCCGCCCTGCTTTTGGTGAAAGGAGGTCTTTTACATGGCATCTTCCGCAACCGTATCCGCGCCTAAAAAGCGCAAGAGCTTCAGCGAATACTTTCACAGTATGCGCGGCCAGCAGCTCATCGTCACGCTGGTGTTCCTGTTCGTTCCGCTGGTGCTGCTGTTCATGTTCACCTATCTGCCCTTCTTTAAGATGGTGGAGTTCAGCTTCTTCAAAATGAAGTACATCGGCAGACGTACCTTTGTGGGTCTGCAGAACTACATCTCGGTCTTTACCCGCAAAGACTGCTTCCATGCTCTGAGCCTGAGCCTTTACTACATGGTAGGTTCGGTGGTGCAGATGGCGCTGGCGCTGCTGTTTGCCACCATCCTGAGCTTCAAGTGCAAGGGCAGCAAGTTCTTCCGGGGTGCACTGTACTTTCCCTGCCTCATCTGCGGCATCTCGGTGGGCTTCATCTTCAAGTTTTTCTTCACCCATGGCTTTGTGCTGGATACCCTGCTGAGCTGGGTGGGCTTCAACGTAGATAAGCTGCCCTTCTGGCTCCGGGATGAGTCCATCAACAACGTCGTGCTGGTGGCCTGCTCTATCTGGAAATACATCGGCCAGAACATCGTCATGTTCATCGGTGCTATCGCTTCTGTGGACCCCGTTCTGTACGAGGCTGCTGAGATCGACGGTGCCAACGCATGGCACCGCTTCAAGGACATCATCCTGCCCTCCATCAGCACCATCGTGGTGCTGAACCTCATCATCTCGGTGTCCGGCGCACTGTCCGCCTTCGAGATGCCCTATGTTGTCACCGGCGGCGGCTTCAACACCTCCACCTACTTCGTGGTCATGGACAAGATCGCCCATACCGACCAGAAGGTGGGTCTTGCATCCGCCATGGCTGTGGTTCTGCTGCTGCTCATCGTGATCGTCACCTACGCCCAGAAGGCTGTGGAAAAATGGCTGGAAAACCGCAGCAGCGGCGTAACCAAGTGAAAGTGAGGCAGAACGTATGAACGCAATCAAAATGAAGCGCATCCTCATCAATATCTGCAAGTATGTGCTGCTGATCTTTGCCGCTTTCGTGGCACTGGTGCCCATCGTGTCCTGTATCTTCACCGCCTTTAAGACGGAGCAAGAGTATGCCAACACCAACGTCATCACCCTGCCCAAGAGCTTTTTGAACTTCGATAACTTCATCATCGCATGGAACAAGGCCAACATGGGCAAAGCGTTCCTCAACAGCTTTATTATCCTGATCTGCGTGCTGGCAGGCAGCATTATGATCAGCGCCATGCTGGCTTATGTGCTGAACCGGTTCAAGTTCCCCGGCAACAAGCTGATCCGCAACCTGTTCACCATTGCCACCCTGATCCCCGGCATCGCCTCGCAGGTCACGGTGTACCAGATCATGACCGCTCTGCATCTGGTGAACTCCCTGCCCGGCTACATCATCCTGATGATGGGCACAGACGTTATCACCATCTATATCTTTTTGCAGTTCTTCGAGAACCTTTCCTCCACGCTGGACGAAAGCGCCATTCTGGATGGCTGCACCTACTTTGGTGTGTTCTTCAAGATCCTGCTGCCCCTGCTGAAGCCCGCCATCGTCACCAGCGCCATCCTGAAGGGTGTGTCCACCTACAACGAATACTACATGGCAAACCTGTATCTGCAGGATAAGACCAAGTATCAGGTGGTTGCTACCTCGCTGTATGTGTTCTCCGGCCCCATGGGCAACCAGTACAACTACATCTGCGCCGGTGTCATCATCACCATCATCCCCGCCCTTATCGTGTTCCTGCTGTGTCAGGATCAGATCTACAGCGGCATGGCTGCCGGTGCGGTGAAGGGCTAAAATTGCGACCGCCGCCTGCTGCGGAAACAGGGAGCAATTTTTGGCACCGCGGTCAGCAGGACACGAGGCCCGCACAAGGGCCGAAGTGGACGCTGGGCACCGCAAGAGGAAAGCCGTTTTCGGCCAGTACGACCTTTTCAAGACATCCACATTTTTCCTTCATCATCTGCTGCTTCTCCCGGTTCCTGTGCAGGAGCCGGGAGAATACAGCAGAAGGAAAACAAACAATCTTCTATTACAGGAGTTTATCTTATGAGCAACGTAAAAATGTTCTGCGATGCACTGCCCAACATCCCCTGGCAGGAAAAGCCTGCCGATGTTACCGCCCCGGTGTGGCGGTACAATGAGAACCCCATCATCGACCGCAACCCTGTGGAAGGGGTGGCACGCATCTTCAACAGTGCCGTGGTGCCCTACGAGGGCAAGTTCATCGGCGTGTTCCGTGGCGAGCAGATCGACGGCATCCCCTACATCTATCTGGGACGCAGCGAGGACGGCATCCACTGGAACTTTGACAAGGACAAGATCCCCTTCGTCAACGAAAAGGGCGAGCCGTTTATGCCGGTGTACGCCTACGATCCCCGTCTTGTGAAGGTGGAGGACACCTACTACATCATCTGGTGTCAGGACTTCTACGGTGCGTCCATCGGCATCGCCAAGACCACCGACTTCAAGACCTTTGTCCGCATCGAGAATCCCTTTATCCCCTTCAACCGCAACGCCGTGCTGTTCCCCCGCAAGATCAACGGCATGTACACCCTGCTGAGCCGCCCGTCTGACAGCGGCCACACCCCCTTTGGTGACATCTTCCTGAGCCAGAGCCCGGATATGGAGTTCTGGGGCCGTCACCGTCATGTGATGAGCAAGGGCTCCAACTGGTGGGAGAGTGTGAAGATCGGCGGCGGTGCTGCCCCCATTGAGACCAGCGAGGGCTGGCTGCTGTTCTACCACGGCGTTACCGGCACCTGCAATGGCTTCGTCTACTCCATCGGCGGTGCCATTCTGGATAAGGACGAGCCCAGCAAGGTACTGTACCGCTGCGGCAACTTCCTGCTGACCCCGGAAAAGTGGTACGAGGAGCGCGGCTTCGTGCCCAACGTCTGCTTCCCCTGCGCCACCCTGCAGGATGCCGACACCGGCCGCATCGCTCTGTACTATGGCTGCGCCGACAGCTATGTCGGTCTGGCCTTCACCACCGTAGACGAGGTGGTGGATTACATCAAGACCCACGATAATGCAGGCCCCACCGACCACGAGGTGGGCATCCGCTAAGCGTCAAGCGTAACCCTCTCTGTCAATGCTTCGCATCGCCATCTCTGCAAAAAGAGATTTTACGTCCCCTACCGGGCGCTGGCACGGCGCAAGCCGTGACCGAGAGGGTTTTTACTTTTGTACAGAAAGGAAGTTCTGTATTATGTCTTCCATCAAACAGGCAGCAGAAGAAATGCTGCTGCAAACCATCATTCCCTTCTGGAAAGGGCTGCGGGACGAGGAAAACGGCGGCTTTTACGGCTACATGGATTTTGACCTGAAGCTGGATAAAAAAGCCGAAAAGGGCTGCATCCTGAACAGCCGCATTCTGTGGTTCTTCTCCGAGGCGGCCATGCTGACCGGCCGGGCAGACCTTGCCGAGGATGCCCGCCACGCCTACCAGTTCTTCCTGAAAAACTGCTACGACGAGGCAAACGGCGGTGTGTACTGGAGCTGCGATTACACCGGCAAGCCGCAGGACACCACCAAGCACACCTACAATCAGGGCTTTGCCATCTATGCCCTTTCCGCTTACTACCGGCTGACCAAAGACCCCGTTGCGCTGGCCTACGCAAAAAAGATCTTTCATCTCATCGAGCAGCACTGCACCGACAGCGAGGGCTATCTGGAGGCCTTTACCATCGACTGGAAGCCGGAGAGCAACGAAAAGCTCTCGGAAAACGGTGTCATGGCGGCAAAGACCATGAACACCCTGCTCCATGTGTTCGAGGGTTACGCCGGGCTTTATCAGGCCAGCCGTGACCCGGAGGTGGAAAAAGCCCTGCGCCGCATCCTTGACATCTACGAGCACAAAATTTACAGCCCGGAGCTGCACCGGCAGCTGGTGTTCTTTGACCAGCACTACAACTCCATCATCGATTTGTACAGCTACGGCCACGATATCGAGTCCAGCTGGCTCATCGACTGGGGCTGCGATTTACTGGGAGATGCAGCGCTTTCCAAGCGCATCCACGCCATCAACTCCGACCTTGCCGCCCACATCTACAAAGAAGCTTACATTGACCACTCGGTGGTCAATGAGTGCGAGCGCGGCAAAGTGAACACCACCCGTGTGTGGTGGGTGCAGGCCGAGTCCGTACTGGGCTTCGTGAACGAATACAACAAGAGCGGCGATGCAAAATACCGTGATGCCGCCGCCGATATTTACCACTACATCTGCAACGTGATGGTGGACAAACGCCCCGGCAGTGAATGGTTCTGGGAGGTGGACGCAGACGGAAAACCGTCCAGCCGCAAACCCATCCTTGAGCCGTGGAAGTGCCCCTACCACAACGGCAGAATGTGCATGGAACTGATAAGGAGGAACCCCGATGTCACAGTCTAAACTCCACCCCGAATACCTGCGCCAGAAGGCTTTGCAGGATGCCTACCTGGCCCGCAAAAACAAAAAGACCGATTTCTACAACGGCATCTACGACCGGTGGGAAAACCCGGTGCTGACCCGCGAATCCATCCCGCTGAGCTGGCGGTTCGACCTGAACCCGGAGACGAACCCCCACTTTATGGAGCGTCTGGGCGTGAACGCCGTGTTCAACTCCGGTGCCATCAAGCTGAACGGCAAGTATTACCTTGTGGCACGCATTGAGGGCAACGACCGCAAGAGTTTCTTTGGCGTGGCAGAAAGTGACAGCCCGGTGGAGGGCTTCCACTTCTGGGAAAAGCCCATCCTGCTGCCGGACACCTGCCCGGAGGAGACCAACGTCTACGATATGCGCCTGACCCAGCACGAGGACGGCTGGATCTACGGCGTGTTCTGCTCCGAGAGCAAGGACAACAGCGTGAATGACCTGTCCGCTGCCGTGGCTGCTGCGGGCATCGTCCGCACCAAAGACCTCAAGACTTGGGAGCGTCTGCCGAACCTTGTCACCAAGCGCAGCCCCCAGCAGCGCAATGTGGATCTGCTGCCGGAGTTTGTCAACGGCAAGTACGCCTTCTACACCCGCCCCATGGATGACTTCATCGACACCGGTTCCGGCGGCGGCGTAGGCTTTGGTCTGTGCGAGGACATCACTCACGCCGTCATTGACGAGGAGATCATCACCAGCCCCCGCCGCTACCACACCATCACCGAGGCAAAGAACGGCGAGGGTGCCACCCCCATCAAGACCGAAAAGGGCTGGCTGCACATTGCCCACGGCGTGCGGAATACCGCCGCCGGGCTGCGGTACGTTATTTATGTATTCGTCACCGCACTGGACGACCCCAGCAAGGTGATTGCAGAGCCCTCCGGCTTCCTGATCGCTCCCCGGGATTGGGAGCGTGTGGGCGATGTCTCCAACGTGGTGTTCACCAACGGTGCCATTGCCGATGAGGACGGCAGCGTGTATATTTATTATGCAGCCAGCGATACCCGTCTCCATGTAGCTTCTACCACCATCGACAAACTGCTGGACTTCGCCTTCAACACCCCCGCCGACCCGCTGCGCAGTGTGGACTGCGTAAAGCAGCGGTGCGCCCTCATCGACAAAAATCTGGAGTACCTCAAGAGCATCGGCGAGTAAACCGCCCCTCTGAGACCTCCACCCGAAAGGAAACGCCATGAAAAAGACCAACATCGACAGCCCCTTCTACCGCACTATGGGGAAGATCGGCGATCTGCTTTTTGCCAACCTTCTGTGGCTGGTGTGCTGTTTGCCCATCGTCACCGCCGGAGCCTCCACCCTGGGGCTGTTCACGGTGGTGAACAAGATGGCGGCAAAGGAGGACTACACCGTCCATACCGACTTTTTCAAGGCGTTCAAGCGGGATTTTAAGCAATCCACCGCCCTGTGGCTGGTGCTTTTGCTGGCAGGCTTTGCCGCCCTCACCGGGCTGCGCACCGCCACCGCACAGGACACCCCCAGCACCGGCATTCTGGCGGCAGCGTCCTTTCTGCTGCTGGTGCTGGCGGGCTGCTGCTGCAGCTGGGGCTTTGCTTTGCTGGCACGGTTCACCTATCCCGGCGTTCTGCCGGTGCTGACGGACAGCGGCCGCATGACCCTTGCAAACCTGCTGCCCACTGTGGGGAATCTTGCCTTTCTGGCGTGGTTTCCTCTGCTGGCAAAAGCCGCCCCTGCGTGGTTCGTCTATCTGCTGCCCCTGTGGCTGCTCATCGGCGGCGCAGGTTCTGCCCTTGGCATGGCAAGCCTGATGCGCCCCGCCTTTGCTCAGCTGGAAAAAGCCGGGCGCAAGGAAGAGGAACCGGAAGAAGAACCTGACACGGAGGACAGCGTGCAATGATCGTCTGCACCGAAACTGTCTTTACCCTGCATACCACCCACACCAGCTACCAGCTGGCAGTTGCCCCCAATGGCATGGTGCTGCACACTTATTACGGCACCCGTCTGCCGGAGGATGTGCCCAGCCTTGCGGATGCCCGGATGCCCCACAGCGACCCCGGCTGCTGGCCGGACCTGCTGCCGCAGGAGCTTTCCGGCTGCGGCACCGCTGATAACCGCACTCCCGCCGTCATCCCGGAATACGCTGACGGCACCGAAGCAGCCGCCTTTGTGTTTGACCACGCTGTGGTCACCCCCGGCAAGCCGCAGCTGCCCGGCCTGCCCATGTTCCGCACCGGGGAGGGTGTAGAAACATTATCGGTCTTTCTGAAGGACGCAGGCGGGCTGGTAGTGGAGCTGCGGTACAGCGTGTACGAGGCGGAGGATCTCATTACCCGCACCGCCGTGTACACCAATGCGGGCACCCAGTCCCTGACATTGCACAAGGCCGCTTCCCTTTCCGTAGACTTTGCGCCGGATGCGCTGGAACTTATCACCCTCAACGGCACATGGGCGGCGGAGCGCACCCCGGAACGTGCGGCGCTGCGCTGCGGCATCCAGAGCATTGGCAGTATGCGGGGCATCCCCGGCCACGCCCACAACCCGGCAGTCGCCCTCTGCCATGCCGATACCACCGAAACGACCGGCGACGCATGGGGATTTGCCTTTGTGTACAGCGGCAACTACCTCATTGAGGCCGAGCGTTGCGACGCCGGTGAGCGTCTGGTGATGGGCATCCACCCTTACCACTTCCACTGGACGCTTGCCCCCGGTGAGAGCTTCACCGCCCCGGAAGCGGCCATGGTCTATTCGGATAAGGGCTTAGGCGAGATGAGCCGCCGGTTCCACAATGCCATCCGCACTCGGCTGCTGCCGCCCCGCTGGCAGGATATGGCCGCACCCCGCCCGGTGCTCATCAACAGCTGGGAGGCCTGCTACTTCGATTTTGACGAGAAGAAGCTGCTGGCACTGGCGCAGGCTTCCAAAAAGGCAGACATCGACCTGTTTGTGCTGGACGATGGCTGGTTCAAGGGACGCAACGATACTTCTTCCAGTTTGGGCGACTGGGCAGCGGACACCCGCAAGCTGCCGCAGGGTCTGCTCGGCCTGTGCAAAAAGATCAATCTGCTGGGGCTGGACATGGGGCTTTGGGTGGAACCGGAAGCCATCAGCCCGGACAGTGACCTCTACCGTGCCCACCCAGACTGGGCGTTCGGCATTCCCGGCCGGGAGCCTTTGGAGATCCGGCAGCAGTACACGCTGGATTTCAGCCGCCCGGAGGTGGTAGATGGCATCTGGCAGCAGCTGGATGCCATCTTGCAAAGCTGCCCGCTGAAATACCTCAAGTGGGACATGAACCGCAGTCTGGCGCAGGTGTACAGTGCCGCTCTGCCTGCCAAGCGGCAGGGCGAGGTGTACCACCGGTATGTGCTGGGGGTGTACGAATTGCAGCGCCGCCTGACCGAGAAATACCCCCACTTGCTGCTGGAAAACTGTGCAGGCGGCGGGGCACGGTTCGACTGCGGAATGCTCTATTACAGCCCCCAGATCTGGTGCAGCGACAACACCGATGCCCGGAGCCGCCTAGTCATCCAGTATGGCACCAGCCTGTTCTACCCCGGCTGTGTGATGGGCGCACACTTTTCCACCGTGCCCAACCACTGCACCGGCCACATCTCCACGGTGGAAGCACGGATGGCGGCAGCACTTACTGGCACCTTCGGCTTTGAGCTGGATCTGACCAAGTACACGGAGGAAGAGCTTGCGCAGCTGCGTTCCTTTGTGGCATGGTATCGTGCCCACGGTGCCCTGCTGCGGGGCGGGGAGCTGCACCGGCTGGTAAACCCGGACGCAAATGGTCTGGGTGCTGCGTGGATGCTTTCCGCCAAGGA
The DNA here is from genome assembly GCF_009679715.1 of Faecalibacterium sp. BIOML-A1. Lineage (NCBI taxonomy): Bacteria > Bacillati > Bacillota > Clostridia > Eubacteriales > Oscillospiraceae > Faecalibacterium > Faecalibacterium sp. BIOML-A1. The sequence continues at coordinate 7,379 of NZ_WKZJ01000005.1, read as the reverse complement.
CGGCAGCGAGGCGGCGGTGTTCGCCGTGGGAGATGCTTTGACCGGCAGCCACGGCACCGCCAGTCTGAATGCCCGTCCCCGGCTGGTGCTGGCAGGGCTGGACCCGGCGGCACAGTACCGGGACGAAGAGAATAACACCTACACAGGGGCGCAGCTGCTGACCACCGGCTTGGAACTGCCCGGCGGCTACGGCCAGATGCCCGCAAAGATATGGTATTTGAAGAAAGTGTGATCCTATGGAAGAAAAAGTAAAACAGCAGTATGACCGCTGGCTTTCCCAGTCCGGGATGCCTGCCGACCTTGCCGAGGAGCTGAAGAGCATTGCAGGGGACGAGGATGCCATCACCGACCGCTTTTACCGGGAGCTGGAATTCGGCACCGGCGGTCTGCGTGGTGTCATCGGCGCAGGCACCAACCGGATGAACGTCTACAACATCCGCAAGGCAACCCAAGGGCTTGCCAACTACCTGAACGCCTCCGACCTGCCCAAAAAGGTGGCCATCGGCTACGACAGCCGCATCAAGAGCGATGTGTTCGCAAAAGAAACGGCGGCGGTTCTGGCTGCTAACGGCATCAAGGCGTACATCTACCCCCGTCTGGAGCCCACCCCGGCACTGAGCTGGGCGGTGCGGTACTACGGCTGCGGCGCAGGCGTGTGCGTTACCGCCAGCCACAACCCCGCCAAGTACAACGGCTACAAGGTCTACGGCGCAGACGGCTGCCAGATCACCCTTGAGGTGGCAGCAAAAATTCTTGCCGCCATTGAAGCAGTAGACTGCTTTGCCGTACAGCCTGCGGACTTTGACGCAGCCCTTGCCGAGGGCAAGATCGAATACAGCAGCGAGAAATGTCTGGACGACTTTGTGGATGCCGTCTACGCCCAGCGTGTGGGCGATGGTGCAGGCACCGCCGACCTGAAGCTGGTGTACACCCCGCTGAACGGCTCCGGCTTGGAATGCGTGAAAAAGCTGCTGGCAAAGCTGGGCGTCACCCATGTGACCGTGGTGCCGGAGCAGGAAAAGCCGGACGGCAACTTCCCCACCTGCCCCTACCCGAACCCGGAGATCCGGGAAGCTATGCAGAAGGGTCTGGAGCTGTGCGACAAAGTGCACCCGGATCTTTTGCTGGGCACCGACCCGGACTGTGACCGCTGCGGCACCGCCGTGCCCGACGGCAAGGGCGGCTACCGGCTCATCACCGGCAACGAGATGGGCATCATTCTGCTGGACTACATCTGCCGCACCCGGAAGGCACTGGGCACCATGCCGGAGCATCCGGTGGCTGTGACCACCATCGTCTCCACCGATATGGCCACCCCGGTGGCGGCAAAGTACGGCGTGGAGCTGCGCCGCACCCTGACCGGCTTCAAGTTCATCGGTGAGCAGATCGGTCTGCTGGAAGCCGCAGGTGAAGCCGACCGCTACATCTTTGGCTTTGAGGAGAGCTACGGCTACCTGTCCGGCGCTCACGTCCGGGACAAGGACGCCGTCAACGCCACCCTGCTGGTGTGCGAAGCCGCCGCATGGTACGCAAAGCAGGGCATGACCCTGCTGGATGCCATCAATAAGCTGTACGCCGAGTTTGGCTGCTACCGCAACGCCCTGCACAGCTTCGCTTTTGAGGGCGAAAGCGGAATGCACACCATGGATGCCATCATGAAGCAGCTGCGGCAGACCCCGCCTACCGCCATCGGCGGCATGGCCGTGGAAAACGTAGTGGACTACAACACCGCCGGCACCGGACTGCCCAAGGCAAACGTGCTGGAGTTCCGTCTGGCGGGCGGTGCCAAGCTGATGGTACGCCCCTCCGGCACTGAGCCGAAGATCAAGGTGTATCTCTCTGCCGTTGCTCCCACCGAAGAAGCAGCCGATGCCATCAACGACACCCTTGGCAAAGCTGCCTCTGCCCTGTTGAAAGCATAATCCCCTGCAAACTGGCTGCCTCGTTCCCGCCGAAAAATGGACGGGGTAGCTTTTTTGCACCCTTTTTCGGAAAAATCGTTGTGTTCAATTTCAGGCATATTCGAGGTATATAAAATGAAAACGATTCAGCTTACTCCCAGCTGCAAAGACTACCTCTGGGGCGGCGAAAAGCTGCGCACCGAGTACGGCATCCAGAGCGAATTACACCCCCTGAGCGAGGCGTGGATGCTGTCCTGCCACCCGGACGGCCCCAGCTACCTGCCGGACGGCTCCACCTTCCAGCAGTACATCAACACTCATCCCGGCTGCCTTGGCACCCACTGCGAAAAGTTCAGCGAGTTCCCCGTTCTGGCAAAGCTCATTGATGCCAAAAAAGACCTGTCCATTCAGGTGCACCCCTCCAATGAATACGCTTTGGAGCACGAGCACCAGTACGGCAAGACCGAGATGTGGTATGTGCTGGAAGCAGAGCCGGGTGCCTCCCTCTACTACGGCTTCACCCATGAGATCAGCAAGGAGGAGTTTGAGCGCCGCATTCAGGATAACACCCTGACCGACGTGCTGAACGCCGTGCCGGTGCACAAGGGGGACTGCTTCTTCATCCCCTCCGGCACGCTGCACGCCATCCGCAAGGGCATCGTGGTGGCAGAGATCCAGCAGAACTCCAACGTCACCTACCGCATCTACGACTACGGCCGTCTGGGCGCAGATGGCAAGCCCCGGCAGCTGCACATCCCGCAGGCACTGGATGTTACCCTCCGGGAGCCGCCGAAAGCGCAGGACTTCCACGGCCATCTGGCGCAGTGTGATTACTTCACGGTGGATGCCGTAGAGGGTGACTTTGAGGATGTCTGCGACGAGACCTCCTTCACCTCTCTGCTGGTGCTGGAAGGCAAGGGCACCCTGACCGAGACCGCCACCGGCGAAAGCCTGCCCATCCGCAAGGGGCAGAGCCTGTTCCTGCCCGCTGGCACCGGGGCCTACACCGTAACCGGCACAGACCTCAAGTGCCTGCGTACCCGGGTGTAAATAAAGCATGAAAAATTCCCGGGCAGTCTGCCGCTGCCCGGGAATTTGTGCTATGATAGATGCAGAAAAACAGACGAAACGAGGACACAGCCATGGCATCCTACCGCTACGAACGGGATATCAAACCCGAAGACCTGATCCAGGAAACGCCCCCTCCCCTGACCCCGGCGCAGCAGCGTGCCAACTGGTGGCACTACCACTGGTATTATGTGGTGCTGATTGCTGCTGCCCTGCTGGCGGTGGGGTATTTTGTCTGGAACCGAGTCACCGAGGTGCAGCCGGACTACACCGTGGCAGTGGTGAGCCGCACCGACCCGGACACTGCCTTTCTCAGCCAGCTGGAGACCCAGCTGGAAGCCCTTGCCGGGGACGTGAACGGCGATGGCAAGGTGAAAGTCACGGTAAAGGGCATCTGGCTTGCACTGGACTTTGAAACGCAGGATGCCGCCCTGCAGCGGTTGATGCAGTCCAGCGAGGACAAGCTGAACTCTGATTTTTATCTGTGCGAGAGCGCCCTGTTTATCGTGGACGACCCCACCGCCATGGAGCAGCGGTATGGCTGCTTCCAGACGCTGGACGGCACCGACCCGGAGGAAGGAGACGTTCTGTCGGTGGCAGACTTTGCTCTGCCGCTGCAAGACACCGCCCTTGCCAATGATGTGCAGAGCGAAAGCTCTACCCTCTGGTACGCCGCTCGCCGCCTGAACGAGGGCATGAATGCGGATGCCGCTGCCGCTTTGAATGCGCTGTGGGAGAAGCTGGTTTGAGGATTGCGAGAGCATATAGCCTGCATCGGCACGGTGCAGTTCAAGGGTTTGGGTGTTCCCAACAAGCATTTTGCAACGCAAATGGTGTTTGTATAGACAGACACATTGCTTGCAGATGCAGACGTTGTATATACGTCTGCCCTGCTTGCAACAACTATGAAGCCTCTCAATGCGCTTCCCAAATTTGAAAAACATTTTGCGATTGAGACTATCCGTTTTTAAGTTCAACTTGAAGTGGACGGTTATTTTTCTTCTTAGAAAATTTTCGTGTTTGCATCCGCAGCAAGCAGGGCAAGCCGGTACCAACTCGCAATTTTTGAATCAGATTTTACAAATCCGAATTCAAAAACGCTTGTTGGGCTTCTCCCAAACCCGACATTCAGCACAAAATTGCGCTGACCGTGCATCTTATCCTCTAAAGGCATTATGACCCACAAGGGGGCCGGTACCGTCCAGCCCTCTCTCTTTTTGCCAAAGTTTTCATCGCCTTTTCTTGCAACCCGCCGAAAGTGGCGTATTTTCAAATCTTTTTGTTGACACAGCTCGATTTTTGTGGTAGTCTATTCCAACAATTTAATATAACATATTTACTTAGAGTTCCAGCTCGGCTCCTGAAGGAGCCGGAGCAAGTTTTTGACTTTCTTATCGCTACATAACGAACCCGAACCAAGGCCATCCCGGAAGGGATGGTCAGGTTTCGGTTGTTGTGTGGCGATTTTTTATTGCCAGATTCAGCACCGCACCTTGAAAATCGAAAGACCGTCTGCATGGGATACCCGGCAAAGACCTCGCAAGAGCGAGCCGGAAAACGCCGCCGGAAGGGGGCAGGAAATCCATGCAGGGAGAACGGCACACCCAATATCAACTGGTCAAAATGGCCAGTTGATGTGGTGAATGACACAAAGCGTCATTCACCAGAAACATCTTCTACGTTACAGCTCGTTCAATGTGTTCAAATTGAACACATTGATTCTATCCATGTTACGCTTAACCTCGACTTGACATTTTGTCAAGCCACGGTGAAATCTGGTAAGTGCTGCTTTTCAGTACTTACCAAATTACCGTAACACGGTCACTCTGTGGTGGGTTACGAAAACCGTAACTCACCACTTGGAAGTGGTAAATAGACAAATTGTCCACTTACCACCCAGCCATAACGCACAGATTTTAGTTGGTGATCATTTTGATCACCAACCAGACAATCGTAACGCTTTATTGTGTGAAAGTGGTGGTTACCATTTTGATAACCACCATATACCCGTAACATTTGGGGCAAATAATGCTTTTCATTATCCACCACACACCTGTAACAGCCAAAGGAGGATGCCTATGACAACAGAACAATGGGAACGTGAAAATCAGGACACCCTGATGGAATATTTCATTGACGGTGACCCCAGTGTGCACAGAATCCAGTGTGAATGCTGCCGCAAGGTCATCTACACCCAGACCCGGAACCGCAAATATTGCAGCTTCCAGACCTGCGGTCACCGGATGCTGAACTTGCGAAAAAGTCTTAAAAAGCGCATTGAGCGCGGAGCCTACACCTGCCCTTGCTGTGGTGAGCAGTTCTTGCCGATTCGGGCGGATGCCAGATATTGCAGCAACGCCTGTCGGCAGAAAGACTACCGCAAGCGTAAAGTAACGGCTCACGCTTCTCTTTGAGGAGCTTGATAAAGTTTGTCAAGTTCCTTATCTACGCTTGCTTTTGTTCAGTAAAGTGGCACTTCCCATTCTGGGAAGTGCCAAAAAACCGTAATGCTTAAATTGCTCACTCCCAAATCCCCAAAGTGGGGATTTGGGCTGTCATCTGAAATCAGGTTACGCTTTCCGTAACTTGATTTGCAACTCCTGCCGAATCAAGTTCCCACTTCGGGAACTTGATTGTAGCCGTATCAAAATCAAGTTATCAAAATGATAACTTGATTGCATCCGTGGCAGAGCCACCGGAGTTCCCATTTTGATAACTCCGGTTTTATCTGTAACACGTCACTCCCACTCCGTAAAAATCAGTTGGCCAAAATGACCAACTGATTCCATCTGTAACGCATCAAGGTCATTGAAAATCAGGTGCCGCCACCCGACACTTGTTTTTACCCGTAACGGAATCAGTGGGTCAAAATGGCCCACTGAAAAAACCGAGCGAGCTGCGGGCAGAAATTCACAAATCTTTGTCTGTCAGCTTGCCCGGAGCAGGAGTGCAAACCTTTGCGCCATTTTTTGATATAAAACGCTGGAGGTGAATTCTATTTCCGACTACCTGACTGTCACTACGCCCTTACCGCGATATCTACCCTATGCCCGCTTTCTGCTGGATACAGACCTGAGCCACACAGCAAAGCTGCTCTACACCCTGCTGCTGGACCGGGCAACGCTTTCTCAAAAGAACAACTGGATCGATGCACAGGGTCGCATTTATGTACTCTATCCGCTTTCCAGTCTTGCAAAAGATTTGGGATGCAGCATTTCCAGCATAACACGCTCTTTTACTGAACTAGAAAATGCACAACTCGTGGAACGTATCCGCAGTGGATTTTCCAAGCCCAGCCGTATTCTGCTCAAGGTTCCACATACTACGCAAAATTGCACTGTCATAGTAAGCAAAAATGCCGAGCATGACTGTGCAGAAATGAGCAACATGATTGCGCAAAAATGCACACCTAACCAACGTAATAAGAACGACCTGAAAGATAACCACCTGATAAAAACAACAGATGCTCATTTGACCTTTGGAGAATATCGCAATGTCTTTCTGACGGAAAAAGAGTACAAGCAACTCAAAGCCGATTTCTTCGGGCTGGACAGCCTGATCGAACAGCTTTCAGCTTATATCCAGTCCACTGGAAAAAGGTATGCTGACCATGCCGCCACCCTGCGCATCTGGGCGAAACGGCAGAAAACAGAACGAAAATCGACACCGGGTATCCCGGACTACACATTCACGGAAGGAGAAAGCCTATAAAGACAATTGAAAAAATTTTTGAACAGTCCGTTTCCAGTATTCCCGAAAATCCAGAAGATTATTATGGCAAGGACGGTCTGCTTTATTGCGGAAAATGTCATACCCCAAAAGAAGCATTCTTTGCAAAGGGCATCGCTCTGATGGGCAAGAACAAGCACCCCATTGAATGTAGCTGCCAGCGCACGGAACGAGAAAAACAAGAAACCCTTATCAGCCAGCAAAAGCACCTTGACCGTGTGCGGCGGCTGAAAGCTGAGGGATTTTCCGACCCGGCAATGCTGGACTGGACCTTTGAAAACGACAATGGCCGCAGCCCACAGATGCACCATGCACATCGCTATGTGGAGCAGTGGCAGACCATGCGTACAGAGAACCTAGGACTTCTTCTCTGGGGTGGTGTAGGCACCGGCAAGAGTTTCCTTGCCGGGTGCATTGCAAACGCTCTGATGAAGCAGGAAGTGCCTGTGCGTATGACAAACTTTGCCCGAATCCTGAACGAGTTGAACAGCAGCTTTTCCGGGCGGAACGATGTTGTGGACAAGCTCTGTCGCTACCCCCTGCTCATCATTGACGATTTCGGCATGGAGCGTGGCACCGAATACGCACTAGAACAGATCTACAACATCGTGGACAGCCGATACCGCAGCCGGAAACCACTGATCGTCACCACCAACTTGACGCTGGACGAGATACGCCACC
>NZ_WKZJ01000004.1:0-275529 GCF_009679715.1 Faecalibacterium sp. BIOML-A1 | reverse complement strand
TTGGACGAACCATATTGCATCTTGGAACCGCAGTCAGCGCAGTAGACCATACCGGAGAAAATGCTGCTCTTGCCTGTTCGGGTCATACGGTGACGCTGGCTGCGAATCTCCTGAACCTTTTCAAACACATCATCGTCAATAATGCGCTCATGTGTATCCGGGAAGATAGCCTGATTTTCCACAGGATTCAGATGTCTCTTTTTATCCCAGATAGAGTTAGTATAGGTCTTGAAGTTGACTGTGCAGCCAGTGTACTCCCGGCGTTCCAGAATCAAACTTACTGCTCTTTTATCCCAGCGATAAGGGTCTTCCGGGGCAGGTGCGTTTGTGCTCCGGCCATGGCTCAACTTGTAGGCGGTAGGAGTCAGAACTTTATCTGCCCACAGTTGGTTCGCAATTTGGGTCGGCCCACGTCCCTCCATGCACATGGAGAAGATGCGCTTCACAATCGCAGCCGCTTCCGGGTCAACAAGCCAATGCTTCGGGTTCTCCGGGTCTTTTACATAGCCGTACGGAACATTGACCGTCAGCGGCACTCCACGCTCTCCCTTGGCCTTCTGGACAGCCCGAATCTTGCGGCTGGTATCGCGGGCGTAAAACTCGTTGAACCAGTTCTTAATACCCGCAAAATCGTTGTTTACGCTGTTCGGGTCAATGGTGTCGTAATTGTCGTTAATGGCAATGTAGCGAACGCCATACTGGGGAAAGGTAAAGTTTGTGTACAGACCCGTCAAGGCAGAGTTGCGCCCCAGTCGGGACAGGTCTTTCGTGATAACGATTCCTACACGCCCTGCTTCGATCTCGACCAGCATACTCTGAAAGCCGGGGCGGTCATAGTTCGTGCCGGAGTAGCCATCATCCACAAAGAACACCGGGTTCGGGAAGTGGTTCTTTTTGGCGTATTCCAGAAGGATAGCCNCTTCACAATCGCAGCCGCTTCCGGGTCAACAAGCCAATGCTTCGGGTTCTCCGGGTCTTTTACATAGCCGTACGGAACATTAACCGTCAGCGGTACTCCACGCTCTCCCTTGGCCTTCTGAACGGCCCGAATCTTGCGGCTGGTATCGCGGGCGTAAAACTCGTTGAACCAGTTCTTAATGCCCGCAAAATCGTTGTTTACGCTGTTCGGGTCAATGGTGTCGTAGTTGTCGTTAATGGCGATGTAGCGAACGCCATACTGGGGAAAGGTGAAGTTGGTGTACAGACCAGTCAAGGCAGAATTGCGCCCCAGTCGGGACAAATCCTTCGTGATAACGATTCCTACACGCCCTGCTTCGATTTCGACCAGCATACTCTGAAAGCCGGGACGGTCATAGTTCGTGCCGGAGTAGCCATCATCCACAAAGAACACCGGGTTCGGGAAGTGGTTCTTTTTGGCGTATTCCAGAAGGATGACCTTCTGGTTCTCAATGGACAGGCTTTCGCCGAGCCGTGCGTCCTCTTGCGACAGTCGGCAGTAAAGTGCGGTGATTTTATTCGTTGCTCCAGACATTGTTGTGTCCTCCTTATTCTGTGGAGCAACTGTCAGTACAGGATTGGTTACCGGATCAAGTATAGCAGAATTGGACGCAGTTGTCATTCGTCTGCACCCTCATCTTCAAATTTTTGCTGGGCGTTCTTGGCAACAATGCGCTCCAGTTTCTTCAAAAAGGATTCCTTGCCCTCATAGCTGCCGGTCACGGTGTAGGTGGTGTGACCGACTTTCTCCGTGGTGGTCAGTTCAGGAATCCAGAATGCAGACAGGTTCTTGACATGGAGATTGCCGTTCTCATCTACATAGGAGCCGTGCTTCTTCTGCTCTTCGGTCAAGGGCTGCCGCTTGAAATAGATTTCGTTTTCGGAGATGCTCACGGTTTCGCTGGCTTGCTCCTTCGGGGCATCGTCATACAGCTGGGCAAAAAATGCCAGTGCATCTTCGGGTGAGTCTTCCTCCATGAGCTGCTCGAAAACTCGCTGTTCCTCTGCCGAGAGGTTATTCCATGCGGCTTCCAACTCCTGCTCGTTGGCTGCGTTGACGAAGGCTTCGATCTCTTTTTTCATGGTGCATCCTCCTTTGGCTGCGAAAAGCGGATTTTCAAAAAGTATGGGTTTTCGTGAGAGCAAGAATCGTCTCGTGGCCACAAATTTTCAATTCTTGAAAATTCTTGCCCTTTTGGGACAGCTTCTTGTTGGGGCGTGCCTGCCCCAAACCCTGCTTAGGAGTGAGTGCGATATACTAGGAATTCATTTATTGCTTGCATCGGTTTTGTCGTTTCCCTTTTTCTTACGAGACAAACCTAAACAAAGATGCGTCGAGCCAAGGCAAAGAAATGATGAACCAAGACACAACCATACAACAGCCATAGAATTATCATTTCCACTTATGAAGCTAATAAGTGAAGCCATATATAACAGAGCAGAAGCTGCATAGAATAAGATAGATTTCTTGGTTTCTTTTTTCATAAATAATCGCCTCCACAAATCGATTTGTTGAGTCAATTATACCACGTTCTTTATCGAAATTACACCCTCTACATGGGAGAACTTGGCCGATTTACTGCGTACGTGCGTACCCATCTTCCGTATACACGTATGCGGCGATTTGCCCGAAACGCACTCTATACAGCCGTTCCCCCTCGGAGAGCCCACTACACTTTGCAGACCACAGGGATGAAAGTGTCATAGTGGGTTATTACACTTCCGCAGAAGTGCCTTCTCCTCGCCGCAGACAGCCGGGTGTGCCTTTTGTGAGAGCTTTCTGTGCGGCGAATCTACATCGCCCACAGGCGATGTAAGCAGGGATTCCAAAGGGGCGCAGCACCCTTGGCACACGACTTTGGTACAAAGTCTAGTGTGTTACACCTTTCCAGAGGTGTATACGTTCCTGAAATGCAAAAAGCCCCATACCCAACACCTTAACGGTGCGGACATGGGACTTGATGCTTCCTCGGCCTAGCCGGGTACTCCGTAACCAATCCTGACAGGCAGTTGCCGTGTCATTTTTCGAAAACTGTTTTACGGATACCCAGCAAGCGGGAACTTCCTGTTTTTCGTTGTTTGCATGATGAGCCTGCTCCGTCTGCCAAGGCAAGCTCGCGTTTGCGCAGCGCAGCGGAGCAATGAAAGCCCCAGTGGGGCTTTTAGGCGACCGAACGGTCTTGCGTTAGCAAGATGGAGGGGCCTCCGCCCCGACAAGTGACCGCTGACCTTCCTCGCTGTTCCAGCAGACAAGGATGGCCGGGTAGAATGCCTGCGCCAGACGGTCAATGACTTCATCGGGATAAGGGAAAGTATTTGCGGACTTTTTCTTTTTGTTCAAACGCACGCTCCTTTGATCGTCCCACCGTGGCAAAGTCGGGCGAGAAAATCAAAGTTCCAATTTTTATCAGGCGCAAGGGCGCGGAAGTTTTCCACCCTGCACTTGCGGCTGGTGGCTCATTGATGGCTTAAAGCAAAAAGCTCTAGGCTTAACCCCTCTTCTTTGCGGATTTTTCTGATTCGTTCTCCAACAAGGGATGCTAGTTCGGCTGGTTCAGATTCAGACTGATCTTTCGCTTTTTTCACAGAGAACACCTCATTTGCGGGCAATCATCAGATGCCACGGAACGTAAAGGTGAACTCCACAGGCTTGGTCACATCAGGAATATACTCCGGGTGGACATTGGCACCCCAGCTGTCATCGCCGCCAACGCCCATCTGCTCGCCCATAGCACGGATGACCGTGTAATGGACCGGGGGCAGCTCGTAGGGGTGCTTGGCACTCTCCATTTCATGGGGAGTGTAGGGCAGCGCAGAGAAGAACATGGGCTTTGCGGCATCTGCGGTAAACAGCAGCCCGCGACCCTTGCGGTCCACTACCTTTGCCCAGCGCACAGCGGTCTTTGCGCCGCACTCCTGCGGCACAAGGTACTGTGCCATGTTGTCTGCGACCTTGTTCTGGTAAATGCCCAGCTTTGCACCATGCTGACGATCCCAGTAGGTCTCCGCAGGGCCGTTTCCGTACCACTCCACCGTGTCGTAGTCAGCGTCGATCTTGAACAGTACGCCGAACTCCGGCATTGCTGCAAGTCCTTCCACCGGGTCATAGTGCAGGGTGGTCTGGATGCGGCCATCACCGAACACACGGTACTGCAGGCTGCACTCTGCTGAGGGGCTGGTCTGGAGGTTATAGAGATAGGTCACGACCACGCTGTCGGCTTCCACCTCGCAGGTGGGGTTCTGGAGAATGGTGCCGCCGTGAACAGACGGGATCTCCTTGCCGATGCCCTTGGCGGTAGCGTACAGGCTTGCCAGCTTCCACTGGCCGCGAACACCGCCCATGTTGTTGCCGCAGTCGTTGTCGGTGGGAGCGCGCCAGAAGTTGGGCCGGGGAATCTCCTGAATCATCTCTTTTCCAGCATAGCGGTAGGAAGTCAGGCCGCCATTCAGATCGGAGAACAAAACATCGAAATTTTCACCCCGGACACCGATGTTGTGGGTGCCGTGCATGACGGTAAACGGTGCGACCTTCTTGCTGGGAATGGAACGGACTGCAGCGATCACACCCTGTCCAAAGGCGACTTCGTGGCCTTTCTTTGCCCAGCTGGTGTCCTCCTTCAAACGGAAGCTGATGGTCACTGCATATTCACCGGGGAGCGCAGGGACCATAAACGGCAGCGGGAAGCTGGAACGCTCTTCGGGAGCAACATCAATATTGGGCAGTTCCTGCTGCTGATACAACTTTCCATCACGATGCAGCAGAGCAACGCAGTCGAAAGCATCCGTAGAGGTGAACAGGTTCTTGTTCCAGACTTCAAAGCCAGAGTTGTCGATGGAAATGGCGATGTTCTGATAGCAGAACTTGACCTCCTGCATCTTGGGAGAAGGAGCACGGTCACCACCGTAGGCAATGCCGTTTCCGCTGAAATTATAGTCGGTAGGACGCTCACCGAAGTCGCCGCCGTAGGCTTGGAACCACTTGCCGTAGCGGTCTTTTTTCCAGATGGACTGGTCGATGTAATCCCAGATAAAGCCGCCCTGATAGCCGCAGTCCTTCTGGTCGGCAAGTTCCGTGTACTTGTGCAAAGCACCGTTGGAGTTGCCCATAGCATGAGAGTATTCGCACTCGATATAAGGCCGCTTATCGCCCTGTGCCAGATACTCTTTAATGTCCTTCACAGTGCTGTACATATGGCTCTCGATATCGGTGGTTTCGAGGAAGCGGGGATCATTGACCACACCTTCGTAATGCACCAGACGGGTGTCATCAAAGCGGCGGACCATCTCTGCCATCTGGAGCAGGGTCTCACCGCCAAACGATTCGTTGCCCAGAGACCAGATCAGAACAGCAGGATGGTTTTTGTCACGCTGGTAAGTGGAATTCATGCGGTCAAACAAGACAGCTTTCCACTCCGGCTTATCATTGGGCAAAACGCCCTCGATGCCGCGAAAGCCCGCCTGATGGATATCCCATGTGCCATGGGATTCCAGATTGTTCTCTGCAATCAGATACAGACCATACTCGTCGCACAGGTCGTACAGTGCATCCTGATTCTGGTAATGGCTGGTGCGGATGGCATTGATGTTGTTCTGCTTCATGGTGATGATGTCCCGAAGCAGTTCCTCATGGGTGTGTACGCCCACAGCACGACCCGTAATGGAGCTGAACTCATGACGGTTGGCACCCTTGAACACGATGCGCTTGCCGTTGAGCAGCATCCGATTGTTCTTCAGCTCGAACTTGCGGAAACCGACTTTCTGCCCGGTCACCTCTACCAGATGGCCTGCATCGTCCAGCAGCTCGATTTCCAGTTCATACAGAGCCGGGTCCTCTGCACTCCACAGGTGGGGATTCTCCACCGCATGGCTGAACAGAGCAGAACCGCCGTTCAGTGCGATCTTTTCGGAGAACACTTCCAGCTCACTGCGGCGCAGGGTCAGACGGGCCGCGCCCTTTCCCTCCGCCTGCAATGCAACTTCCAGCGTGGAATGAGTAAAATCATCCCCGGCAAACAGCGTTTTGACGGATATATCTTCCAGATGCACGGTGGGGATGGCGTACAGCCACACGCTGCGGAAGATGCCGGAGAAGCGGAAGAAGTCCTGATCTTCGCACCAGCTGGAGGAAGTCCACTTGAACACCTGCACAGCAAGTTTGTTCACGCCCGGCTGGAGATAGGGAGTCAGATCGAATGCGTGTGCGGAGAAGCTGTCCTCGGTGTAACCCACATAAGACCCGTTCAGCCAAAGAGCCATGCCGCTTTCCACACCCTCGAACTCGATGTGGACGGGTTTGCCCTGCATGGATTCCGGCAGCTCGAAGTATTTTACATAGCTTGCCACCGGATTGAACCGCTGCGGGATCTCACCCGGCTGTACTTCTTCACGGCCATCCCACGGATACTGAATATTCGCGTACTGGGGAATGTCGTAGCCCTCCATCTGGATGTGTGCCGGAACATGAATGTCATCCCAGCCGCTGCAATCGTAATCTGTCTTTTCAAAGCCGGGGATGGCACTGGTGTAGTTTTTTGCGTAGGCAAATTTCCAGATGCCGTCCAGCTTCAGCGCCAAAGAAGAGGAGCCTGTCCGATATTCTTCGCGGGAAGCGTAAGTACGGAAACTTGCATGAGCATTCAGCACGTTTTCCTTGAAAAAGGTGGGATCTTTTACTTTTGCAAAATCAAATGCAGCCATAGTATTTCCTCATTTACCTTTTATAATTTTATAATATTTCTCCAGCCTCCCCGGAGGAATCGCTGGATTCCTCCGGGGAACAGCAGATGAAGGAGAAATGATAATGGCTTGTTATCAGACTGCTGCACGCAGTTTTTCATTTGCTTCTTCGACCTTCATACGAGAGAGAAGGAAGGTGATGATGGCATCCAGAGCAAACGGGATCACCAGATACATGATCTTCAGCATATTGATGCAGGATTCGGGCTGGACAGCCAGCGCACTATCGAAATGGCTTGCAGCCAGCAGCCAGCCGGTGATGGCGGTGCCAAGGCCGCCGCCCAGCTTCACACCGAGAGAAGTGCAGGAGTACATCGTGCCATCCACGCGCTTATGCTTCGTCAGCCAAGTATATTCAGAGCAAGCAGCAATCACAGCGTTCATATCGCCCTGCCAAGGACCCTGACCAAGAGCTGCGATTGCAGTAAAGAGCAGCATCAAGGTCACATTGCCGCTGCCCATGTAACCAGCTACAGCAACCAGTGCACGAGAAATCGTTGCCAGAGTATAGCTCATTACATTCAGCTTATACATTCCATTCCACTTTGCAACCAAGGTCGGGGTGAACACCAGTGCGATGATCAGAGGAATGTTGATTGCCCAAGAGAATACACCGAACAGATTCTGGTTGCCAAGGATGTAGGTTGCATAGTAGGTGCCCATGCTGATCATGGCACCGTAGATCTGCTGCAAAATGTAGGTGACGCAAATCATCATATAATATTTGTTACCAGCAAGCAGCTTTGCAGCCTGAACCAGATTATACTTTTCGTCCTGCTCGATTTCCTTTTTGTCGGTGGTATCCACCAATTCGCCTTCCGGCAGTTCCTTCACGGAGAAAACGGAGAGGGTGTTGACAAGCAGACCGATGATGGCGTAGATGATTGCAACAGTGCGCCAACCGGCAGCACCACCGCCCAATGCCGTAACAGCACCCAGCGTGATGGACTGGATGAGCAGGCTGGTGGCAAAGGCGAACATGAAACGCCAAGAACCCATCTCGACCTGTTCGGCACTGTTCTTCGTGACGAGAGCAGTCAGTGCAGAGTAAGCAATGTTGTTGGCAGTGTAGAATACAGCGTTCAGCAGAGTATATGCGATCAGGAACCATGCGTACTGTGCAAACTGTCCCAGATTGGTCGGGATGGCGAAAATTGCCACCAGCGTAATGGCACAGCCAATGTAGCCGTACAGCATCCAAGGACGGGCTTTGCCCATCTTAGAATGCGTTTTGTCAATCAAAGAACCAAAGAAAATGTCCGTCACACCGTCCAGCAGTTTGGAAACTGCAATCAGAGTGCCGACAATACCGGGGTTCAGGCCAACGGTGTTGGTCAGATAGATCATGACGAAGGAGGACAGGAATGCATACACCACGTTGCCTGCAATATCGCCTGAACCATAGCCGACTTTATTATACCACTTTAGATAACGTTTCTCAGTCATTGTGCTTTCTCCCATCTTGCTTGTTTTGTGTGGGCGCGACCAATCTGCTGCGCACTTCAGACTGGAATTCTCATTACGCAAGTTGCCCAAATCTCTTGCGTTCCGTCTGAAAATATTATAGAATCTAATGGAACGAAAAGATATAGACAAGATGGAACAAAATATGCACAAAATCAAAGTGTTTGTAATTTTTTGATAGAACATTTTCCAAATCACTGTAAAATCTCTGAAGATGAGGAGGACGCAGGGATGTATTTCAACTCAGGATATTTGAACAACTCCCGTTTGGATTTCAAAGACTACTCAAAGCCGCTGGTCGTAGGCAGCTGCGGCACTTATCGCTTGAAAAAACGCCCTAAGCTACCTACTTTTTGGGCAAAGGGTCGCAGAGACTATCAAATCCTCTATGTGGCATCTGGTAAAGCACACTTCTGGTTCGATGGTGTTGAGGAAGTGGTGACTTCTGGACACATGGTGCTTTATCAGCCGAAAGAAATCCAGAAGTATGTCTACTATGTAGAAGATCATCCAGAGGTGTTCTGGATTCACTTTACAGGATACGATGTCAAAAACATCCTGAACTATCACGGAATACCCTTGGACAAGCACGTTTTTTACAGCGGCACACTGCCGGATTACAAAATGCTGTTCCGAAAGATCATCCGGGAACTGCAACAATGTGAATATGGCTATGAAGACTATATTGCTTCTCTCTTCAACATCATTCTGCTTTTAGTAAGCAGGCAACAGCAGGAAAGCGAGAAAACAACTACAAGCATCCCCGAAGAAATCGAAGCCGCCGTTGCCTACTTTAACGAGAATTATAATACAAAGGTCAGTGTGGACGATTACGCAGAATCGCTGCATATCAGTACGAACTGGTTTATCCGTAATTTTAAGCTGTACATGAAAATAAGCCCTGCACAATACATCCTGTCCCTTCGGATGGTAAATGCACAAAGCTTATTGGAGAACACCGAATACAATATTGGAGAAATTGCAGAGATCGTAGGGTATGATAACCCACTCTATTTTAGCCGGGTATTCAAGAAAGAGTATGGTGTCAGTCCGGCACAGTACCGAAAGAATCTGGAAGAATCTACTGAAAAATGAGAAAGATTCCTTGATTCAGAAGTTCCTGCCTGTTGAGATGTACCTGACATATCAAGTTGACGGCGAACCGTTGGAACAGCTCCCGAATGGATACAGCGACCATTATGTGCCGGATGGCTTTGTACGAGATTAGAGTGTATACAAGGAGGTCTCTTTATGTTAGAGCATTTTTTCAAATCGCTAGTTGCAACAGTTTCTGACCCTTACCAATGCAATCGCATCACGGATGCGTTGGCGGCAGCTGGAATTAAATTCTATTGCAAATCCAAAGATGTCAATCGGCATAACACATTTGACCAAGCGAGAATTGGAACTCTCGGCATAAAACCGAGGTATGTCACAGAGGTGTTTGTGGACAAAGAAAATGCTGATATGGCTCTGCACATTATACATACCCTGTCATAAGCCCGGAGTTCCCCTGCGAACAAAAATATTCCGATATAAAAAGGGACGCTGCCGCCTCTGGGTGAGAGGTTGCAGCGTCTTTTTGGCATCAGAGGGCGAAAGGTCTGTTAGATCGAACGGCTTCCAACGAATAATATACTTTCAGCTTGCATTTTCCTGTTCGTCAAGAATGCGCCAGCCGTCCATCAGGTCTGAATTTTCCATAATAAAGGTGTGGGCAGTATCCTGTCCCCACGAGTTGTCGTATTTCAGCATCAGATAATCGCTCAACTCGGTTCGATTTTTGAACTTCAACAAGCGATACGGCTCCTGAAAAGCGACCTTTTCGACAAAATATACCGCATCCGATGTGGGAAGCATAACGCCGACATGACCGATCATAAGAGAATTGTCCGTTTCAGAGAACTGATCGTGCAGGACTACGGAGACAAGACGGATCTTATCATCTTCCGCGAAAGAGAGACCGCGTTTCTTCCATTCCTGCTGAATCGTTTTCAAATGGGTAGGAATATCGGTCGTATTGGTGGTTTTAACCGGGGCGAACAGCGCATCAAACTTTTGCCGTTCGTCGCCGCAAAGGGATTCCGGGTCAGAATCCAGTGTTTCATAGTCCATAAACAGGGTGTCCTCGGCTGAGTCAAGGTCTGCCTTGCCCGTGACAGTGATAAAATCACCGAACAGCCCACAAGCAGTGATCCGACAGTTCCAGCCGGGGAAGGTGTCATATTTTTCCGTCCATGCGTCCTGCATGGAGTAAGGATCGTATTTCAGATCCGAAGGCTTGGCATTTTCAAACCCTGTGGTGAGCCATGCCGGGTCCACAGCATTGTTGAACTTTTGCACATGATCAAAGAAGGTCTGTATCCGTAGGTCGGATACGCCGGCATCCTGCAAAAGCTTGGAAAGAAGAGCTTGTGTATCCGAATCTGCCAAATTGGAGTATTCAATTTGCTGAAGGACGGGCTGAGAGGTTTTTTGAGTGCAGCCCACTGCCAGAAACGCACTGCAAAAAAGTGCAGCGGTGCAAACAAGAAAAGTTCGACGTTTCAAAAATGGTCACCTCGTTGTGTTTTTCGGAAAGTTTCTTTGAGTGCCGGAGTCTCAACCATAAGCGAAGAGAGCAACGCCGTTGGTCTCGTAACGAATGGTATCACAGATAAACAAAGAAAATCAATGACTTCTGTCGTATTTGACCATATATAATGTTGAAGTATCCATATCCCATACGGCTAACGCCCATTTGGGGAAAGACAATGCGGCAGTTTTCTGAACGATTTTCTTCATGTCGGACACAACAGGAGTATACCCAAGTTGGAATAAGAATTTTCCGCTTTTTCTGAATGGAAGGTTCAAATCGCTTTCCAGATAGACGGAGGATACCAACTTGCGAAGCGCGGCACGGCGATTTCGGCCAACCTCGTTTCCGCCGCCTTGATGGAATCGCCCTACAGCTCAGTTTCCACCGCAAGCTGCTCCTGCTTTTCTTTTTCGTCAGCGATTTGGACATCAACATCTTCGCGCATCTTTTTCAGAAGTGCAAGGACACGCTTGATTTGATCCTTGGTGTTTTCCACCCTGCTCTGAGCCTGATTGATGTGATCCAGAACCGCCCAGTCTGCAAAGAGGCCGTCAAAGAAGAAATCTGCAAATTTCAGAAAGCTGTCCACCGTAACCTGAAGGTCTGCGGTAATCTCAACATCGGCAAGCTCAGTTTTGAACCGCCGCAGTTCCACTTGGAGCTGTTCGATTTGTTCCTGTGCATCGTCCAGTTCCTCATACTTGGCAAGATCGGCCATCAAACCGCCGCCCATTACGTCCCATGTGCTCCAGCCCTCGGCATTGTCGAGGGTTTCCAGAACTTCATTGACCGTATGCAGGGCGGTCTTTCCGGCGTTGATAGCTTCCAGCAGCTCCCGTTTTTGGACTTTCAGCGCGGCAATACGGCTTTCGCTTTCCGCAACCTGCTGTGCGGCAGGGTGGGCAGATGCTTTGATACTTTTGATTTTTTCGGAAAGAGCAGCTTGATACTGCCTTTCGCAATCGGACAGCCGTGCCAGTCTATTTTGAATCTGATCCAAGTCGGCATCAACGGAAGAAAGGTCATGGAGAGCAGCATCGTACTTGACGCGGGCTGCATAGGCTTCCTGCCGTTCCTTGTCCAGCTTCTCATCCATCTTTCCGATGACCTGATAGAAAAATGCGGCAAGGCTGTGTCCCTCCAGACGGTCCACATCAGCCTGCTCTGCCAGCTTGGATTTTTCCAGCTTTTTCAGACGATCAGCAAGCGTATCTCTCTGGGCGGTCAGTTCTTTCTGTTTTGCTTCACAGCTTTTCTTTTCTGCGACCTGCTGCCAAAGTTCTTTCAACGTAGAATCACTCATATGGAATGTCCTTTCCCGGCATTATGTTTCTTCGTTCAGAAGCTGGTTCAAAAAATGCTGCCGATTATTTACAAATGTTTTGGTGATAACGTAGCTGTCCGTATCTTCATACTGACAAGGATGAATCGTGCCATTGTCGAAGCTAAAAATTTCAGCATCAGGCATTCCGAGGAGAATGGGTGAATGTGATACGATACTGTATAATGTAGGAGAACGCTTAGCTCCGCTCAAACCCAAGATAGCGGGTGCCCTGAAAACTCAGCTTTCCAATGTCGCCCTCCACAAGCATTCCGTAGTCCGAACCACTTACGGTAAGCTCCATGCGGTCGCCGCTCTCTACCTGAAAGGTCACATAATAGGTCGTGAACGTATGCGCCATCGTATTGTCTGTATGGTGGCGAGAAACTTCCGTTCGCTTTGCCACAACCGTTGCCGGAACGGTCAGCCGCGGCGAATGGTTGTTTTTATTCCATGTGCTGATATTTCCGATGATGGTGTATAGGATCATGCCCAAAACCACAAGGAACAGGATGGGAAACAGAATGCTGAACAGCATATCAATTCCAGCGTAAAACATCTTATTCCTCCAAAATTTCTTCCAGCAGGTTCTTTACATCGTTCAGAAAAGATTCTTCTCCGAGGGTGTTCACCTTGAAGAACACCGCTTGACTGCCTCCTGCGGTGATGGCAGACAGCCGAATCGGACTGTCCGCATTCTGGAACATGGTCAGTGTCAGACTCAGGCGGTTGCCGCCCATCATGCTGTACCGCTCAAATACACGGACACTGCACCGGGCATCGCCCTCTTTGAAATCACTGCCTGCCTCTAAATCTGCCGACCAACTGCTGTCCGGGATTTCTTGTTCCAGCTTCCGAAGCAGCTTGTCAAAGTTTTTGTTTCGGATGGTCTTTTCAAAGATTGCCATAATGGTTCCTCCGTTCTGACAATTAAAATTCAGTCCCTTATTTTTGATACGAGCAGAGCCACAGGAAAATTGCGGAGAAATCGCTTGAAGAGAGGAATTTTGTCTAATTTGATTATAGCATATCTTTTGGAAGAACAAAATACTTTATGTACGCCGCCCGCAGGCGGCAATAATCAGTCCGGGGGAAATTCCAGTTCGACAAACTCTGCATCGGTCAGCAGTTTCAGTTTTTCGATGGCCTGTTTCGTGGATAAGCCCCAGCCGGGTGCCGGTGTTGTAGAACATGGAGATAATGCTCAGTCATCTCGGTGTCGGCATGGCTACATTGCCTCCATGGGCTGGATCTTGTTTATGCAGAAAAGGGGCCTTTGGCAGCAGCTGATCCACGCAGCCGCCGGATGTGAAAAGCTCTTCTTCACACTGGGTGGTTTAGTGTTGATGATGAGCCTGCACATTTTTTCCATTCATGCTAACCATCTACGATTATTTCCTCAATAGGTCGTTTTGCATTTTATGCCATGCAAAAGGCAGAATCAGATATAAAAAGTTCTTTCGTATGTAAAAGCCTTCAAAAACAACTTGAAACACTTTTGTTGCAATGGTACAATAATAATGTTATTTTATGGAAGCTCGGCGCAAAGCTCATGCGGACAGGCCGCGGGTGTGTGGATTCCTATGGGATGTGTAAGAATAGCTAGGGCAGCACTGTGCTACTGCACTTTCCGATAATGTGAGGGAGGTATAATTTATATGATGAAAAAGATCTCCCGCCGCTCTTTTTTGCAGGTCTGCGGCATTACGGCAGCCACGGCGGCGTTGACTGCCTGCGGCGGCGGTAAGACCGAAACGGCTAAAAAAGACGATGCGCACGAAGCCGTTACCTTTATGGCACCTTATAAGGAGATAGAAGCCTTTATTGAGCAGGTACACAGCGTTTACCCGGAAGTGAACATCGAGGTCGTGCCCTACAGCGGCGATAACACCACCACCTGTTTGCAGAATATGTTTGCGGCGGGCGACCTGCCGGACGTCTGCACCTTGACCTACTACGACCCCCGGATCGATCTGGTCTCCGACAAACTGCTGGACCTTTCCGGCTACGATTTTACGGATAACTATGTGGAGTCCCGTCTGCAGGACGTGTTCGACAACGGTGCCATCTACCTGCTGCCCTCGACCTACAACTGCTACGGCATCACCTACAACAAGACCCTGCTGAAAAAATACGGCTGGGAGCTGCCCAATTCTTTCGCTGAGCTGGAAGAACTGGCTGCAAAGGCAAAGGAAGCCGGGGTCGATCTCTGTCTGCCGCAGATCCAGTATCCGGGCTATGGTTTCCAGTATCTGTGCAACATTGCGGACGCCGATTTCCTCGGCACACTGGACGGCAGGCTGTGGCAGCGGGATTATCTGTCCGGTAAGGCGAATGTCAGCAATACCCCCGGCATGATGCGGGCGATGGCCTATGTCCAGAAGTGGAAGGACATCGGGATGCTGAACGACACCGGCGACGCTCTTGACGACAATGTGACCCGGCAGAGGATGACCGAGGGCAACACCCTGTTTCTGATGGGCGGCACCAACGGCATCGTGGAGGCAGACGGCAACGCCGATAAATACGGGCTGATGCCGTTTCTCTCGGAGGACGGCACCCAGAACGTTTTTGTGCTGAATGTGAACCGCTTCTACGGTCTGAATAAAAAGCTGGAGCAGGACCCCCAGAAGCTGGAAGATGCGCTCAAGGTGATGCGTGTGCTTTCCACCGTTGCAGGCACCAGCGCTCTGCAGCCCGCAACGGCGCTGAAAAGCAGCCTGCTGCCCTTCAAGGACGCAAAAGCGGACGGCACCTACTATGCCGACATCGCCGATGCCCTGAATGCAGGCAACACCGCGCCCTTTATCTATTCCGGCTGGGAAAACACCATCGTGACCACTGGCCTTAAAATGCTGGACTTCATGAAGGGCAATGCCACCATGGAGGATGTGGTCCGTCAGCTGGACGAGGATCAGGATAGTGTGGTGAACAACACCCCGGATACCATCACTACCGTTACGGAGGAGCTTTCGCAGGAGGACTGCGCCATGCTGGTGGGCCGCTGCTTTGCACAGGCTACCGGCAGCGACCTTGCGCTGGTGTCGCTGAGCACATGGATCCCCGGCAACCCCACCGATCAGAACCATCACGGCGTAGCGGCCAAGCTGTACGCCAAGGGCATTACGGATTACGACCTTTCGGTGATCCTGCCCACCGGCTGGAACCGCACCATCCAGACCGTTACCCTGACCGGGCAGCAGATCAACGACCTGCTGGCCACGGGCTACGATGCCTACGGCAACGGCAAGGGCTACCCCTATGTGCTGGTAAGCCCGGTGCAGCCGGATGCGGGCAAGACCTATCAGGTTGCCATCTGCGGTGTGAGTGACCAGCTGGCTGCGGAGACCACGGTCACAGACAGCGGCGTGGTGGGCATGGATGCCGCAAAAGCCTTCTTTGGTGCATACACCACCATCAGCCGGGCAGACACTGCATGGAGCTGAACAGAACGGACAGGAGATACCGGATGTGAACAACAACCTATATAAAAAGCTGCTTTGGGGCACCGGCTTTGTCATTGTTGCGGTCATCCTGACCCTTTTTATCATGAGCCAGACCTACATCCAGAACCTTGTCTACCATGAGCGGCTGAACCAGATGGAAGAGGTCACCCACCAGATGTTCCGCAGTCTGGAGGATGTGATCGACACCCACTGGGACGAGGTGAATGTACAATGCAATTATTTGTACTGCACTCCGTTAAAGACCGATACCGAGTTCTATCGCTATCTGAAAAAGCTGTCGGAGCTTTCCAATTACCATGAAAGACAGATCGAACTGGTTGCCGTGGACTCTGACGGACATTACTATACCGAGAATGGCGGCATGGGGCTGCTAAGGGAAATGAACTATCTGGCAGACTCTCCGCAGTGGGTCAGCTACGTTTCCAACTCGCTGACCGTGGACGACTCCCGGATGGTGTTTCTGGAAAAGCTCTCCACCCCCATCACACTGCAAAGCGGAGAAAAAGAGATCACCCTGTGCTACTTTGGTATTTCGCAGAGCATGACCCAACTGAACGATTATTTCCGCTGTGATGCCTACGAAAATAACAACAGCGTCTATGTGCTGGATAACGACGGTTTCAAGCTGTTCAACGCCAATGATACCGAGCTGCTGAAGGGACACAATGTATACACCGTGCTCTCCTGGATGTCCTATCTGCACGGTTCTTCCTTTGCGGAGGCAAAGGAGCGGCTTGACCGCACAGGCTCCTGTTATTCCAACGCCGTGCTGGACGGGACCGAGTATTTCTACGCCCTGAAGCAGATGGAAAACGCCCAGTGGACACTGGCGTTCCTTGTTCCGGCAAAATATGTGGCCGTGAATACGCAGAAGCTGGTCAGCATCGTCATGATCATCATCATCGTCATTGCAATGGTGTTCTCGGTCATAACAGTTTTTGTCGGCTGGTCTCTCCTGCGGCAAAAGCAGCAGCAGGAGCTGCAGGCAGAAAAAGAAGCGAACCTCCGTCTGGAGCAATACAACATCCATCTGACGCAGGTAAACGATGAGCTGCGGCAGGCACAGGACATTGCCGCAGAGGCGTTACAGTCCGCCGAGCGCGCCAGCAAGGCTAAGACGGACTTCCTTGCCAACATGAGCCACGATATCCGCACCCCCATGAACGCCATCATCGGCATTACCACTCTGATGAAAAACGAGCTGCACCAGCCGGAAAAGCTGGCCGAACATCTGGACAAGCTGGAAAACTCCGGCCAGTTGCTGCTGGGCATCATAAACGATATTCTGGACATGAGCCGCATCGAGAGCGGCAAGACCACCCTGAATGTGGAAAAAACGAATCTGCCCCAGCAGATCAGCCAGCTGGACAGCATCATCCGCCAGCAGGCAGGCCAGCGCCGCCAGACCTTTACGGTAAACACCCATCTGCAGCACGAAAACGTGCTGGCAGACCCCAACCGTCTGAATCGGGTGCTGATGAATATTCTCTCCAACGCAGTCAAGTATACGCCCACCGGCGGGCATATCCGGTTTGAGGTGGACGAGCTGCCCCGAAACGAGCACTACGCCCGATACCGCTTTGTGGTGCAGGATGACGGCATTGGCATGAGCGAGGCCTACCAGAAGACCCTTTTTGACCCCTTTACCCGCGAGGAACGCTCCGGCACCAACAAGGTGCAGGGCACCGGCCTTGGTATGGCCATCACCAAGAACATTGTTGACCTGATGGGCGGCTCTATCAATGTGGAGAGTACCACCGGCAAGGGCACTCGCTTTGAGGTGGTGCTGGAATTTCCCGTTGATGCCGAAGCAGATACGGTGCCAGAGGCACAGGTGCTCCCGGAGGAAGAGGAAGAAACTTCTCCTCTGTCCGGCATGAAGTTCCTCTGCGCCGAGGATAACGCCATCAACGCCGAAATTCTGGAAATGCTGCTGGAAGCCAATGGCGCAAGCTGCACCATCTGCTCCAACGGTCAGGAAATCGTGGATGCCTTTGCCAGCGTAAAGCCCGGCGAGTACGACATGATCCTGATGGATGTGCAGATGCCGGTGATGGACGGCTTGGAAGCCACCCGCCGCATCCGCAGCGGTGAAAATCCGCTGGGCAGAATCATTCCCATCCTTGCCATGACCGCCAATGCCTTCCTTGAGGATATGCAGAAGAGCAGGGAAGCCGGCATGGACGAGCACCTGTCCAAACCTGTGGATATCGCTGCGCTGGAGCAGACGGTAAAACGCTTCCGTGTTATCCCCCCGAAAATAAATAGCGGACAAGCGCGTTTCCGCAGAGGAAGCACACAAACGATGTGAATGATGCAGGAGAAGATTAGAACGTGAATACACTTTCCGAGATCGAGGAATATTACAAAGCGCGTGAGCAGCAGCTTTTGGAAAAACTTCATCAACAGGAAGCCGCTCTTGCTGCAATGCCTGACGGATATCCAAGCTGCCCTGAAAGAAGAATTACAGCAGCACAACTGAGCTGCAGATGCGATCAAAACAGGAGTATAAAAAGCCCGAATGAAACACAGAATCTCACGCCGTGCATTCCTGAACGGATGCACGCTGCTGGCGGCTGCTGCTGCCGTAAGCAGTCTGACTTCCTGCGGAGAAAAGGAAGCGAAAGACAGCGGTCTTGCACAAATCGTTGTGGGAAGCGACAGCTATCCACCTTATATCTATCTGAACAATGACGGTGTTCCCACCGGGATCGATGTGGAGATCGCCACCGAGGCGTTCCGCCGCATGGGGTATGCTGCCCGGTTTGAAACGATCAACTGGGAGCAGAAAACAAATCTTGTGGAAAGCGGCGCCATCGACTGTATCTGGGGCTGCTTTTCCATGGACGGACGCGAAGAGGTATACCGCTGGGCGGGGCCTTACATGGTGAGCCGTCAGGTGGTTGCGGTGGATGCCCACAGCAGCATCCGATCCCTCAGCGACCTTGCCGGCAAGACCGTCGCCGTGCAGAGCACCGGCAAGCCGGAGGAGATCTTTCTCAGCGGCTCCGACCCGCGCATCCCGCAGACGGTGGAGGTGCTCAGCATCGAAAACCGCAGTGTGCAGTACGCAATGCTGGCCTGCGGCTATGTGGACGGCATCGCCGCCCACGAGACAGGCATCCTGCAATATATGAAGGACAATGCCGTAGACTTCCGCATTTTGGAGGAACCGCTGCTGGTCACCGGGCTGGGCATCGCCTTTGCCAAGAACGACACCCGCGGGCTGGACAGCCAGCTGACCGATACCCTTGCGCAGATGCGCGCGGATGGCACGCTGGAGCGGATCATTGGCCGATACCTTGAAAATGCTTCGCAGTATCTGGAGGTGGACACAATTGGCGCGTAAAAACAGAACCACCCCGGATAAAAGGATATGGACAGCCTATCTGATCATCGGCGTGTTCTTGATGGCCGGTGTTGCTTTTTTCTCCAGCTGGCGGGCAATGCGCACAGCAGAGGAACGCTTTTGCCAGACCCTTGAGTTTGTCAAATCCCAGTCCACCAGCTTTGAAAAGCACAACGATACTATCACGGCAAAGGCACTCCGCCGCACGGCGGTCGCAGTCCATCAGCTGGCAGAGAATCCTGCGCTTGACCTCTCCGACCCGCAGTGCCTGAACAGGCAGACAGAAAAGCTCTGGCTCACCGGCATTTCGGTTCTGGGACCGGATGGCACGCTCCGGTGCGAGTCCACGACCAACGGCATCGGCTATGAACGGTTTGGCGACCAGCTGAAAAATGACGCTGTTCTGGACGTTTTGTCTTACCCGCGAAAGACCTATGTGAAGCGCGTCCTGCTGGAAGATGGCTCTGCTGTGGATGTTGCGGTGCACCGGGCAGAAAGCACAGAGCTGCTCCTGCTTGCCTACCGGTACACCCCGGCGGAATTTGTGGAGGAAACGGCGCTGTCCATCCAGAGCATACTGGATGGCTACCCGGCAGAAACCAGCGGCACGCTGTTCATCGTGCAGAACAATCAGGTCGTTGCCGCAAACCGCCCGGAGCTGATTGGGCAGGATGTTGCAGGCAGTCCGCTGGCGCAGGGGATCCGCAAAGCCGGGGCCGCAGAGAAGCTGACCCATACCAGGGGCTGGAACGGCTCCGGCTGCTATTTCGGGATGTTCTGCCATGGCAGATCCTTCGATCTCTATGCGTACACGGATGAAAAAATAATCTTCCGGGAGGCGCTTTTGCTGATCCTGACGGTTCTGGTCGGCTACATCCTGCTTGTAATGATCCTTCAGCTGCTGCGCCGCCGCTCCGTGCAGGAGATGGAGCTGCAGAAAAAAGAGCAGGAGAGGAAGTACCAGACCCAGCTGGAGGAACAGAACCGCAAGCTGGAGATCGCGCTTCAGCACGAGGGGGCGGCAAACCGCGCCAAGCGGGAGTTCCTGTTCAATATGAGCCACGATATCCGCACCCCCATGAACGCCATCATCGGCTTCACCTCGCTGGCTGCGACCCATATCGACAATAGGGAACAGGTGCTGGACTACCTCAAAAAGATCTCCACCTCCAGCCAGCATCTGCTTTCCCTCATCAATGATGTGCTGGATATGAGCCGCATCGAGAGCGGAAAGGTAAAGATCGAGGAAAAAACGGTGCATCTGCCGGACCTCGTCCACGATGTGCGCTCCATCATTCAGCCCAATGTTTCGGCAAAGCGGCTGTCGCTTTTTATTGATACCATGGATGTGGAGAACGAGGATATCATCACCGACCCGCTGCGGCTGAACCAGATCCTGCTGAACATTTTGTCCAATGCCATCAAGTTCACTCCCACAGGCGGTATGATCAGCATTCGCATTGCTGAGAAAAACGGTGCGCCTGCGGGCCGGGCCTGCTATGAATTCCGCATCAAGGACAACGGCATCGGCATGAGCGAGGAATTCCAGAAGCACATCTTTGAGGAGTTCGCCCGTGAGGAAAACTCCACCGTCAGCGGCATTCAGGGTACCGGCCTCGGCATGTCCATCACCAAGAACATTGTGGACCTGATGGGCGGCACCATCGCCATTGAGAGCGAGCCGGGCAAGGGCAGCGAGTTCATCGTGAATCTCTGCTTTGCGCTCAGCGGACAAAAGGTGGAGCTCAGGCAGCTCCCGCAGCTGGAAGGGCTGCGGGCACTGGTGGCGGACGACGATACCGACACCTGCCTGAGCGTCAGCACCATGCTGTCCAAGATCGGGATGCGGCCGGAGTGGACGATCTCCGGCAGGGAAGCGGTGATCCGCACCCGGTATGCCATGGAGCAGGGGGATGAATTCAGCGTTTACATCATCGACTGGCTGATCCCCGATATGAACGGCATCGAGATCGTGCGGCAGATCCGCAAGGTGATCGGAAAAAGCTGCCCCATCATCATCCTGACCGCCTACGACTGGGCCGATATTGAAGAGGAAGCCCGCGCTGCCGGTGTTACCGCCTTCTGCGAAAAGCCGCTGTTCCTCTCGGAGCTGCGCAGAGTGCTGGCAGAGCCGTTCGGTGCAGAGCCTGCCTGCAGGCCGGTGCAGCTGAACGCGGAGGCCTTCAAAGGGAAAAAGATCCTGCTGGTGGAGGACAACGAGCTGAACCGTGAGATCGCAGTGGAGATCCTGAAGGAAGCGGGCTTTGAGGTGGAATCTGCCGAGGATGGCGAGATCGCCGTCCGGAAGATGAAGCAGGCGGCAGACGGACAGTATGACCTGATCCTCATGGACATCCAGATGCCCAACATGGACGGCTACGAGGCAACGCGGCAGATTCGTGCGCTGCCGGATGCCGCAAAGGCTGGCATCCCAATCTTTGCAATGACGGCAAATGCCTTTGAGGAAGACCGTCAGAATGCACTGAAGGCCGGTATGAACGGCCATATTGCAAAGCCGCTGGATATTCCGCACCTGCTGCAGGTCCTTGCAGATGTACTGAAATAAACAGCGCCCAAAAGCAAAAGCACCCACAGCAAGCGCCACAGAGGTTTTGAATCTCCGGTGAGCAAATTGCTGCGGGTGCTTTATTTTTTTATGCCTGACAGGCGGCTTGTTACAAAATTTTGCGCAGCTCCTGCACAAGGTCGCCGATCACGATGGGTTTGGACAAAAAGCCGGTCATGCCGCTTTCCAAGGCATTGCGGCGGTCTTCATCGAATGCATTGGCAGTCATGGCAAGGATCGGGATCTTTGCCAGTGCAGGGTCGCCCAGTGCGCGGATCTGCCGGGTGGCGGTATAGCCGTCCATCACCGGCATCTGCACATCCATCAGCACCAGATCATAGCTGCCCGGTGCGGCAGTGCTTACCTTTTCCACCGCCACGGCACCGTTTTCCGCCGTATCGACCCGGAAGCCGTACTCGCACAGGATCTCCTGCGCGATCTCGCGGTTCAGCTCGTTGTCCTCTACCAGCAGGATGTGCCTGCCCTTGAAGTTGGTGTTCTTTTTCGGCAGAAGCTCCTGCGCCTCATCCGTCTGTGTCTGGCCGATGGCGTTCATCAGGGTCTCGCGCAGGTCGGACATGAACATGGGCTTGGAGCAGAAGGCGGTCACACCGGCAGCCTTTGCCTCCACCTCAATGTCGGACCAGTCGTAGGCAGTCAGGATGATGATGGGCGTATCATCGTTCAGGCTGCGGATCTGGCGGGTGACTTCGATGCCGTTCATATCCGGCAAGCGCCAGTCGATGATATAGGCGTGGTAGGCGTCGCTCATTTCGATGGACTGCCGTGCACGCAGCACCGCTTCCTTGCCGGAAAGGGTCCACTCGGCACGCATGCCCACCTTGACCAGCATCTTTGTCACGCTGTCGCAGGTGTTGAAATCGTCATCCACCACCAGTGCCTTCAGGCCTTCCAGTTCGGTGATCTTTTCCACCGGACGGTGCTCTGCCTGCGCACGCATGGGCACACGAATGATAAACTCGCTGCCCTTGCCCTGCGCCGTCTGCACCTCGATGGTGCCGCCCATCATATCCACGATGTTTTTGGTAATAGCCATGCCAAGGCCGGTGCCCTGGATCCGGCTTACCGTGGAGGTGCGCTCCCGCTCAAACGGCTCAAAAATCTTTTTGGCGAACTCTTGGCTCATGCCGATGCCGTTGTCCTTGACGCGGAACTCGTACTGCCCGCAGCCGCGCACCGCTCCGGCAAGCTGCCGCACCCGCACCGAGACCGTGCCGCCCGCCGGGGTGAACTTGATGGCGTTGGACAGCAGGTTCAGCAGTACCTGATTCAGCCGGGTCTTATCGCAGTAGACATCCTCATCGGTCACATCCATGGCATCCATATAAAGCTCCAGCTGCTTTGCGTAGATCTGCCCGCTGACGATGGTTTTCAGGTCGTGCAGCACATCCGAAAGGTTGACTTCCACTTCTTCCAGATGGATCTTTCCGCTTTCGATGCGGCTCATATCCAGCACATCGTTGATGAGGGAAAGTAGATGATTGCTGGAAGCGAGGGTCTTGGCAAGATAATCCTTCACCCGGTCTTTATCGTCAATGTTGCTGAGTGCCAGCGTGGTAAAGCCGATGATGGCGTTCATGGGGGTGCGGATGTCGTGGGACATATTGGAAAGGAAGGTGCTTTTGGCGCGGTTGGCAGTCTCGGCCGCTGCAACGGCATCCGAAAGTGCCTGATTCACCTGCCTGTCGGCGGTGCGGTCGGACAAGACAAGGATATACTTGGTCCTGCCCTCTACCTCGCTGCCCATGGCGATGTTATGGAACCAGCGCCGCTCTTTGGTCTCCCGATGCTCAAACTCGAAATCCCATTCGCGTTGCTGCCCGCTGAGCAGTCCTTCCAGAAAGTTCTTGTCGCGATCCGGGTCATCCTTCGGGTGCAGCGCTGCCAGAGCACGGGCATCCTGCCGCACTTCTTTCCACGGGATGCCCAGCAGCCGTTCGACGTTGGGGCTGACATAATCCACCTTGGAGGTCTTTGCGTCCAGCATCAGGAAAACGTCGTCCACGTTCAGCGAAAGCTTTTGGAACAGCTCGTCCCGGTACAGGATCTCAGTGTCCTTCCGGCGCAGGGTCGTATGGCTTCTGCGCAGGATCAGCAGGATGATCAGCACAGCAAGGCCAAAGGCGATGCCCGCCACGATCTGCACCGTGTGGAACCACAGCTTATCCAGACTGGCATTGACGATGCTGACCGGCACAAGCCCCACCATCGTCCAGTTCTGGACCGCGGTATCCTCGTAGACCAGATAATAACTGGTGTCGCCCAGTTTGACCCGCAGGTTTCCGCTGCGGCCCTGCGCAAAATCATCCGAAAGGGCAAGAATCTGTTCCTCGGAAAGGTCGGAATGGTCGCGCAGCATCGCAATGAAGTTGTAAATGATTTCCTTGCGATTTACGGAATTGTCAATCACCACCCGCCCATCCGGGTAGATCACATAGTTGCTGGCATTGCCCTGAAAAGCAGAGCTGTCCAGCAATCTCAGCACAGCATCATTATAATAGGTGATGGCAACGGCATCGTAGGCAAAGCCCCGGTAGCTGCCCTGCGTTTCGGGGCAGATGAACGCAAGCATCGGGGCTTTGCCGGGCAGCGCCGTATTCACGACGATATCCTCGCCATCGGAGAGCTTTTCGTCCAGATTGGTCTGCAGGCCAAGGTAGCCGGTTCCCCCGGTCACGGTCATGTAGTTGCCGTCATAGGAAAGAAAGTAGAAGTTAACAAATCCGGTTGCCTGCTGTGCTTCCTCGATATAGGCCTGAATTTCATCCTCATTCGAGGTGTTTTTCAGAAAGCCGTTGCACAGATGCAGATAGGTCAGGTTTTTGCGCACCATCTCTTTCAGCATACTATTGGATTTATACAGTACCTCTTCCAGATGCGAGGTGCTTTCCTGATAGATGGTCTGCGACATAAACGAGATGTACCGGAAGCTGAAACCGGCTGCCAGAAAGACCAAAAGAAGGATGGCAGCGGCGGCAGGCAGCCACTTGTGCCGGGAATAGCAGCTGCGTTTGGATTCGTGCTTTTCGTCTGCCATTCCGCTCACCTCAGTGTCATGTAGTTTTCCGGCTCTGCAAGCGCTGCGCCGCCGGAGATATAATCGCGCCATGTGTTTTTTACCCACGTATCTTCGCCAGCAGACGTGCCGCTATCGCTCGCAAGCAGCGCTTCCATCTGCTTTTCCGTTGCAAGGCAGGTCACGGTAACGGTGTCGTTATCTCCCAGCGGCTGCCCGTTCCGGGTGATGCCGGTCAGGGTATAGCTGCCGTTATTCTCTTTTACCTCCACAGCAATGCCGCTGACCACTGGCAGAGAACCGCGGTTGAAGGGCACAAACCCGCCCTCGCAGCCTTCCACAAAGGCGTGGACGGTCTCTTTCAGCTCCGCACCGGTCATGGTGCGCTGGCGGGACATCAGACCGTTCGGCATGATCATGGAAGCTGCCATTTTCTGGTTATAATCCGCCTGCAGCACACTGCCGGTAAAGCTGTTTGCGGTGGCAAGCAGCACATCGGTGCCATACACGCCGCGCAGCGTGTTTGCCATCACGGAGAAGGCAGCGCTGCCGCCGTTTGCGTGGAATACGTTGGAATAGGCCTTCCCGGAGGTCAGCACGGTCTCGTTGTCGGCAGGCTCCTCATCGGCAAGGAGCTGGGCATTGAAGGCCTGATACGCCTGCTCAGCGGTAAGCTCGCCTGCGATCATTTTGGAGACCACATCCTTGGAAACGGCAAAGAAATCGTTGGAGGCGATGCGGATATACATGTGGTTTTCTTCCACCACGCTGCGGACGTCCTTCAGATACTCGGTCAGGCGCAGGGGAACGTTCTGGCTGTAGCTCAGTATGTCCTGCCCCTCCGAGACGATGCGGTTCTGCGCCTGTTCGGAGAGCATGACGTTCAGCACCTTCATGGCTTTTTCGCGGCGCGCGGTGTCCTGCTCCAGATCCCGGTTCAGGGCAACTTGGAAATAGGGGGTGGTCATGATCCACGGTTCGCCGTTCTGGCTGAAGAAGGGCAGAAAGATCGTGTCGATGCCCTCATCCTGAAACATCTTCACGCCGGCAGAGCTGCCAAAGTACATGGCAACTTCTCCGTTCCGGAACATTCCGGTCACATCGTCGTAATTCAATGCAAGATCATCTGCTGTAAGGTGGGTATCCTGAATGAACTGTTCCATCCGCTCAAACGCCCCCGGCCATATGGTGTCGTCCAGACCCACCCGCGCGGTGCTGGCGGGGTCGCTGTAGGTAGTGCGCCACTTGCGCCCCGCGGTGGTGGTAAGCTCGGCAGCGGAAAGCCCCTGCAGGGTTTCCATGCAGGTGTAGTCGTAGGTATAATCGGAGGTAAAGCCGCGGATGCCTACCTTTTCAAAAGCCTGACAGGCCGCTACAAAGCTTGCGTAATCGGTGGGCAGGGGAATATCGTACTGCTCAAAAAGGCTGCGGTTGACCACAAAGCCGTGGGCATCCGCGCACACCGGCAGCCAGTTCACGCTGCCATCCTCGTTTTTGAAGCTGTTGAGGTAGGTGTTGTACACAGCGCCCGCCTCATTGGTCATGGCAAGGTTCATCAGGCTGTCCTTCAACGGTGCCGCATCGTGCAGCGAGAACCGGCAGCAGGTGATGATATCCGGCAGACCGCCGTTTTGCTGCAAAAACTTGTAAAAATCCAGATCGTTGTTGCCGACGATGAATTCAATGTTCACGTCCGGCAGCTGCGCCTGAACATAGGGCGCATAGTTTTCGTACAGGCTGGTGCTCCACGGATACACCTGAATAGTCTGAGCGTCTTCCTGCTCCTGTGTTCGTTCCGCATTTTTTTCGCTGCATCCGGTGAGCAGGGATAGCCCCATCACCAGTGCCACAAGCATGGAAAATAGGCGGCGCAATGTTTTTGTTTTCATCCGATCCTCCTCCTCACACTTCTTGGACAGCCATCGTTTTGCGGTTGGCTGCTTTTGCTTACTGATCATACATCACCGCCCGCAAGAGTGTGTGCTGTAAAACCCACCCACGGAAAGGATGCCGCAATTTTTGAGTCTTTTCTGTTTTGCGCTCTCCCTCTACCGCGAAGGGGCACAGAATGACAAAGACATAAAAATATTTTACCACTACCATGAAAAATTTTCAATAAAATTTCATATATTGAACAATAAAAGCTGTGTAGGATTACAATAGATGTGTCACAAAGTGAAAAAAGACGAATGAGTCGTTCTGTGGTACAGTTAAATTGCTACACCAAACATCACAGAAACACATCATTGACAAACCTACATTGTGAACTCAAGAAGCCTGTCCAAAAGAAAGCATAAAAATGCGTATAACGCCCTATGAAATGGTGTCACGGGGCGTTTTATTTTGTCTTGTTTTGTGGGCGATATTGCGGTTTTGCGAAAACTTGCGAGACTAAATAAAAAAATCCCACGAAATTACGATTCTAAACGTAAATTCGTAGGATTTTTGGAGCTACTGACCTGATTCGAACAGGCGACCTGCTCATTACGAGCGAGCATGGAATTTAGAATAAAACACATAAATACGATAAAAATACAAACAACGCGCGCCACTTTTGCGCCACTACAAATTAGCCGGTCTGTTTCTTGAGATAGGAGTCCAGACGATTGATCTTCTTCTTCTTGAATTTTTTGTCAAGAGAAGTGTAGATGCCGAGGGTGACGCTGATATCCTTATGACCCATTTGATCACGGGCGGTGAGAACATCGACTCCGGCAAAGTACATCAGGGTACAAAAGGTGTGCCGCAGCTGGTGAGGTGTAAAGGGTTCAATGCGCATGGGCAGGCCGCCTGGGCGCTTTTTGCTTTCTTCGCCGTGATAGCCGTACTTTGCATTCAGATCGGCCATGTAGCTGCTCCACAGAGTTTTCCATGCCTGCTCTGTCATGCGGTGGCCCTTTACAGTATGCAGTACATACAAGCAATCGTCCTGCTGAGTTTTGAGATAGTCCACAAGGATCTTTGGAATATTAACGACCCGGACACCGGCTTCTGTTTTGGGATCCTTGATTTTTTTATCCTTGAAATTATAACCGCTGTGAACGGTGATCGTGGCTTCTTTCAAATCGACATCGGCCCAAGTGAGGGCGGTAGCTTCGCCGCGGCGGAGGCCTGAGTAAAGCAGTAGCATGGCAGCACGCTGGGCGCGGTGAGGCGTTTCGCGGATCCACTGCTGCTGTTCCTCTGTGATAGGCTCACGGTGCTCAGGATCAGCACCGGCAGGGCAGGTGGTTTTAACTATGGGATTGTATTGTACCACTTCTGGGATAGCGAGTTCATAGGCAGCCTTGGCGCTGCTGCGCAGATTGGACAGCGTGAAGTGGGACAGTGGTGGTTTGCCATTGTGCCACTGGGCCAGAGAGTTAAGAACCCGCTGAAAGTCGGCAGTGCGAAGGTCTGCTGCAGGCTGATCCAGAAGCGGACCCCAATGGTTTTTATTGTCTTCATAGCGGTCGAGACTCTTTTGCCCGATGCCTTTGGCTGTTTTGGCAGCAATCAGGTTATCGTACAGAGTAGCAAGGGTGGCTTTGGATTGGGCGGGATCCATTCCCTTGCCCAGTGCTGTGCGGTAAGCTTCGGCAGCAGCACGCGCTGCCTTTGCGGTGGAACCATAAAAGCTTTTGTATTTGGGCTTACCGGTTTCATCTTTGCCGATGCAGACACGGTAGCGGTAACGGCCATCGGAACCTTTTTTGTTTGCCATGTGTACACACCTCCTCTGAAAAAATTCTGGGTTGCAGAAGGATCATATTGGATTTACAATAGAAAAGCGGAGACGCGACGGGATTTGCAAGGCATTCCATGATAGAAACTCCTACTTTTCTTTTGGACAGACAGCAGAGCAGAGAACCCCTTGGCTGGAAACAGCTGAGGGGTTCTTTGCGTTTGTAAAAAAGGAGCGCCGGGTGGGCGCTCCTGAAGGTCAATAGCGGTTATAGATCTGCCCGCGGTTGCCAGCATCTATGATACGAACGATCAATCTGCCATTATCGACCGTGTAGATGATGCGGTAGGAACCAACACGCAGCCGCAGCAGCCCGGTGTGACCCTTCAACTGCTTGATGTCGCCGGAATCGGGCAGGGCATGAACTGCTTCCAGGATACGCCGCTGCTGTTCTTTTGGCTGCTTCTGGATGAACTTGAGGGCAGGCTTCTCGTACAGGATGGTATAGCTCATAAAGCAATACCGAGCTGTTTACAGACTTCGTCCTCCGTGAGGGTCTGGCCGCGATCCGGGTCTTTCAGATAGTTCTGGTAAAGCTGCTCACAATAAGCATCATCGGCATCTTCATCAGCGGTCAGGCCTTGCACGTATGCCAGAATGTAACCAAGCTTATAGGCAGGAACTTCATCCAGCAGCTGAACGATTTTTTCTCGGTCACTCATAAAAACACCTCCGGTTATTCTTCTGGCGCTTCATCCGCGTCAGGTGGGAAACTCTATTTGCCATGAGATCGTCTTCCTTGCGTCTATTGTATTGCAATTCACGCATGATATCAACATAACAAAAATGAAATTTACGTTAAATCGTTTGAATGGAGCAGCTTGCATAGGCTGGATAAAAATGATAAAATAAGTCAGGCTAAATCGCGGATAGCTTTCACGATGGATGTGGAGTTCCAGCCAACGATCTGAGTTGCTTTTGCTTGCAGCTCAACCGGCATATATGACTGGCCCCAGGGCATAATAGCAATGATGGGCTTGCCCATGCGCATAGCTTCGTCTACTTCGTATTTCATCCATTTATGGTAGAGCTCATACATGCCGCCGATTACAAGAACGACCTGTGCGTTTTTGATTTTGGCTGTGATGGCTTGCTCGATTTCGGCATCGGTGGCGTTGCTGGAAGATAATGCAAGCGGTTTTTCCTGTGGAGCTGAGTAGTTATAAAATGAAAACCACGGAGAATGATCCAGCATGGAAACCAGTCGATCATAGTCTTCGCCATACTTCCATGCGTGACTGATAAAAATACGATAATCATATAAAGCGGGCATTTTAAACATCCTTTCTGAACTATTGGAGGACAGTATGAAATTCCAGAAAAAAAGAGTGATCGTTGACGCATATCAGACGGACAAGGACATGTACATTGAAACGCTGGAAGGCGTTATGCATGCTTCGCCGGGAGACTGGATCATCACCGGCGTGAACGGGGAAAAATATCCCTGTAAGCCGGATATCTTTGAAAAAACTTATGAACCGGTCTCAGAGTGAGTTTTCTCTTTGGGAGAAGCGGCCTTGATATTGGAGGCTTTCCATTTGTTACCTTCAGAGGAAAGCAGATTTTCAATGTTATGGACGAAGAGCTGCTCTTTGGTTTCGTCGGTGCCATACGGATATGCGTCCATGAGATAGAGATTCTTCTCATGCTTCAGCATTTCGCAGGCAGAGCGGTATTCGACCCAGTTCTCATGATAGCGGCCAAGGCGCTCTGTGCCTTCAATAACGGTAATGATACCGCCAAGCAGACCGACAACAAAAGCGATGGCAGGGCAGCTGGCTGTATAATTGGCAAGCAGCGGAATGGCTGTAGCAACGATCAACTCAGTAAGCTGCATCCGTTTATAGGTGCGCTGGGCCTGTTGAGCCTTTTTATCGTACCAG
The DNA here is from genome assembly GCF_009679715.1 of Faecalibacterium sp. BIOML-A1. Lineage (NCBI taxonomy): Bacteria > Bacillati > Bacillota > Clostridia > Eubacteriales > Oscillospiraceae > Faecalibacterium > Faecalibacterium sp. BIOML-A1. Next base: position 245,447 of record NZ_WKZJ01000004.1, on the reverse strand, counting down.
GTGATCTGATCATCCAGGCGGTTCTTGATGTAGCTGTTGATATCGCCAGGTACGACCTCAGGTGGAGAATAAGGCTCTTCGGGAGGCTTACTCCCACAAAAAGAAACCATAATAATCCTTTCTTCCTCGGCACATTTGTGCCGGGGATTTTTTTATGATTAGCGGCGGAAATATTCAATAATTCCATAGATGGTCTCAACCATCAAGGGCAGAAGCACAAAAAAGGCAAGTTTTACTTTTTGAGAGGATTTATAGAGCAAATAGAAATCAGGATCCTTGCCAAGGTGCTCCGAAATTCCGTAGGTATAGACGATGCCGATAAATGATAGAATGACAGAAAAAGCGATAGAGCCAGCAACGGCCAATAAGGGTGAAAAAGACAAAGAATGTGCAAGCAACGGTATGATGAAAGCACTCAAAAAACCGCAGAGCAGAAGAAGCATTGGAAAAATACTACGGTCGAGGAATTGACACTTTTCGCGTTCCTGATCTAGGAGAGACTTTGTGGCGGCGAGTTCCTGCATGGCATTCTCCAAGTTGAGCGCCAAACCCATGTAACTGATGGCTTGCCGTCCTTCTTCCGCATAGACGGTCTCGGCTTTTCGGAGGTCGGAGAGACTTTTTTCATAGTCTGCACGCATGGAAGGGTCAAGTTTCTGAATGGCAGATTCGGCTTCATTGTAAGAAATACCAGTAGAAAACATGAAAATCACTCCAGTACAAACGAACCGTTTCGGCAAGTAGCGAAACGGAATTTTTTTATTTATGCTTCTTTTGTGCCCAGGCCAAGCGCAGCACATTTTTTATAGCGCCCGGTGAGCACCAGATCATCTACATAATCCACGGCCTTCTGCTGGCCTTCCTCATTGAGCTGATCGAAGGACGACAGCAGCGCGGACTGCTGGGGGGTAAGAGAACGGGATTCGGAAACGTCTAACGAAAAGCTGTCCTGGTACAAGAAATTTGGCTCTACCTGAAGAATGTCAAAAATTTTTAGAAGAACGTCCCATTTTGGACTGCTGACACCGTTTTCATAGTTTCCTATAGCGCTTTTTGTGACGCCAAGCTTTTCTGCTAGGTCCTGCTGTGTAAGACCGGACTGCTCACGGGCCTGTCTGAGACGGGTTGCGAAGGACACTTGTAACACCCCCTAAAATTGTCGTTCTATGGTCAGTATAAAGGTGCTGTCTTGAAAAGTCAAGACAAAAGTACAAGAAATTTGTACAAAGCTCTTGACGAAACAAGAAACTTGTGCTACTGTAAAAATGTCCAAGAAACTTGTACATGAAAGGAGCGTATGGAATGAGTGCAACGGACATGATTTACAAAATCATTGATGAAAAATGTTTGAAACAATCTGCGGTGGCAAGGGCAGCAGGGTATGACCCGAAGAAGTTTAACGCATTGCTACGTGGCAGGAAGCGGCTGACATCAGATGATGTTGTACCGATTTGTAAGGCACTGGGAGTTACTCCGAATGAACTTTTCGGAATTGACCACCCCGCAACCCCGGAGAAGAGCGCATGAGCCGCCGGAAGTGGTCACTGCTGATCGGGCTGATCGGATCGGTGGTGTTCAATGTGGGATGGTGGATCAGCTACCCGCCCATGGTGTTTGCCGGTGTGCTGCTGGCAGCGGCCGGGCTGGACCTGTGGATCGGGAGATGAAAGGAGAGAGAATGTGGACGAAAACAAAGAAAAAGCCCGCCTGAGGCGGGCACAGAGAGCAGCGCTTATGAATGGCGCGCAAGGAAAGATATTTACTGTAACATACCAAGATTGCCAGAAGCCAGAAGTGCTGCGAACTGATTTGAATAGTCTTCCAGCAGTTTGTAGTCCTGCCTTGAAAGCTTGCACTCTAAACACTGATAGCAGCAAGCCTGCTGCAGAGCCAGAACATCGAGGCTTGACAGCTGAAGAGTCTTGAGCCGCAGTTTGACCGGAAGGGCGCGGGCAGCATTCTTCATTTCAGAGATCAAAGAAGGGTCGTCTACAGATCCGAACCATGTATCCGGTACAGTTTCGAGCGATTGCAGCGCATGAACGAGCAATGGGATATCTTTGGTACGGATTTGAAACTGTGATGCCGTGAAAATACCTCCTTTCCTATTTTGAGATGATTGTAGCACAGGAAAGGGAGAAGTGGCAAGAGCGCATGAGACTCCTTCAGTCGGCTGCGCCGACAGCTCCCTCGGGGAGGGAGCCTTTGTCAAGGAGGAGAAGTGCACGAAAGGAGAAAAGCAATGATGGAAAAAGAATACGCCATGCAGGCACTGGCAGGGCTGAGTGAACCGTGGAGCAATGCAGCCTGCATGGGATACTGCCTGATGGCGATGCGGCAGGCGGGCGTGCCGGAGCCGATGCAGCGGAAGGTGCTGGCGTGCCTGAAAGAAAAATTTGACTTTTACAGCCTGGCGGATGCAGAGAATGCCGGGTACATAAAAGCGAAAACGGGAGAAGAATGCCGGTTTCAGACCTTCAGCCCGGATTGAGGAGGCAGACGTAATATGAGAAAAGCGCGGATCTATGATGCGCGGCAGCTGCCGGCATATCTGAGTCCGGCACAGTACGCCGAACTGATGAGCATTGACAAAAAGACGGTGCAGAAGATGTGCCGCAGCGGGCTTTTGCCTGCCGAAAAGGTGGGACCGCGGCTGTGGCGCATTGACAAGAACCGGGCACTGGAACAGGGAAAACTGAACCGGCCAAACAAAAAGCCCGCCGGTGCAGCGAACACCGACGAGCTTACAGGGTGATAGTTTTGAGCCACTATCACCAGAAGTTTAACACGAAACAGGAGGAAACACAAGTGAAACTGAAAGCAACCATCCGGGCAAGCCTGTGGTATATGGCAGCTATGGTGACGGCTATTGGCGCGCTGCTGGTATCCAGCGGCATTGAGCACAGCGCGAACGGCTGGGAAATGCTGGGCTGGGCCGCTGCGGCGCTGGTGCTGCTGGCGGCAGCGCTGGCCATGCTGGGCCTTGGCTGCTGTGCGGACAAGGAAAGCAGGAAAGGCAACAAGGCACACAAAGCCCCGGCGGACACGGTGAAGCCGAAAAGCCGGAGAAAGGCGGGCTGAGATGCGGCCGCCGATGAACATGACACCGGAAGAAACGGAGATCTGGCAGCGGATGGAGCAGTACGGTGAAGAGCTTGTGCGGGACATGGGTGCGGCTCTGCTGCAGGCCGACCGGCTGCCGGAGTGGATGAAGGAAACCGCGGTGAACATGCTGTGCGACAAGCTGACGGATGCCAGAGCACTGGCTGCCAGCTGGATGAACGACCGCGGGGAGCCGTGAAAGGGAAACGAAGATGATCTTGGAAGAATACCGTGCCCGGATGGCCGAAGAGCTGAAAAAGCTGGACTGGCAGCACCCGGCCGACAAGGAAAGCAGTGCATACCGGCTTTTGAGCGAAGCGAGCCGGGACAAACAGCTGAGCACACAGGACTGGATCGCACTGTTTGAGCAGTACCGGGAAGGAGTGAAACAGCAGTGAAGCAGAAAATGAACCTGCGGCAGGAGCTGGATCTGACGCGGGACGGCACTGCGGAAATGACACGCTGGTGCATCATCATTGCGCTGCACCAGTGCTTTGGTGTGGGCAAGGACCGACTGAACCGGATCGAGCTGCGTGCCGAAGAGCTGGGCTTGGAAAGTCTGAACATTGCCATGCAGGCGAACGGCAAAGGAATGCCCAGCACCGACCAGAGCAGGGCGATGCGGGACAACTGGATGCCGGAGGGCGTGGAGCCGGAGTTCCGGGTGCCGGTGCTGCGTGCACCGCGTACCCGACGGGAGCAGCAGCTGCGCATGGCGGGCGATGTGGCCGCCAGCATGGTATGGACCTTATACGCAAAGGCCTGCATGGAGCTGTTGGGATATGGTGCCGGGCGGCTGAACCGATTGAAGCAGGAGACTCTTGCCAATTACCGGCAGGTGAATGAAGAAGGCCGTGCGGACGGGCTGGATGTTGCCATGGAGCACCTGCGCCGCTGTGCCTGCGACGCTTTGCAGACCGACGACATTATTGTGGAAGACATCCCGGACGAAGAGCGGGCAAAACAGGCAGACCGGGACTATGAGGAACAGAAAGATGCTTTCTTCCGGCGGAACATGGCCGGAGCCATGGGCCGCTGCGCTGCGCCTGCAGGCACGGCAGTGCTGGCACCGGGTGAGATCAAAAAGAAGATCGAGGCAGTTCTGCAGCAGGCAGCTGCGCCGGAAAGCTGGGAGAGGAGACGTTTAAGATGACGTTGAAGGAAGCCATGATCTACCGTGGCGAAAATGAAAGCACGCTGGCATTGATGCTGGCCACAAGGCCGCTTGATGTGCGGCGATGGTGCAAGCCCGGCGGGCTGGAAAAGCTGAGCGCCCAGAGGCTGCAGCAGCTGGCAAAAGCGCTGGACGGCGGGGTGCTGATCACCGAAGACGGTGCGGAGTTTGAACTGTATGGAGGAAGAGTGTGAGCAAGCAATACGTTTACAGTTTGTACGATGCAAAGACCGGAGCACTGCGTGCAAAAGGTACACCGCAGGAGCTGATGGAACAGGGATACTACAACCGCGCTGAAAGCGTATGCACAGGCTATGCCCACCAGAAGAAGAAAAAGGCAAAGCCGAAAAAGTGGCGGCTAGAGCGGGAAGAAAAGCAGCCAAAGCCGAAAGCAGAACCGGACCACAGGACCGGCACCCAGATGCGGGAGGTATGGCTTTACAGCATGTTTGACGCGGACGGAAACCTGCTGCACGAAGGCGCGGCCGCAGAGCTGGTAGAAAAGGGTCTGTTTAAGAACACACAGACCGTGACGAATGTTTTTTATGCCGGGCACTGCAGGCCGCAGGGCATTTACAGCCTGACACGGAAGAGGATACGGCGGGGCGTGCTGTGCAATGCGCCGGGAGCCAGAAGCAGCGTGCCGAAAAAGAGCAGGCCGCCGATCACGGGAATTGAGAAGCCGGACGAGCTGCAGCGAGATGTGCATGAGCTGTGCCTTTACAACGCTGCGGCTCGGAAAGCAGGCAAAAAAGAGCTGAGCTACGGCTACTGGGCTGCAGAAGGAAAACCGGAGGCACCGGCATGATCACATGGTGCTGCAAACCAGACTGTCCGGGAAGGCACCCGGCGTGCCATGGGACGTGCGAAAAGTACAAGGCATGGGCGGCTGCGGTGAAAGCAGAAAAAGCCTACACAAAGGACATGGTATCCCGGGACAGAGTGAACCGGAGCGACTACGTAAAGGAAGGCTGGATGGCGCACAAAGGACAGCGCAGACGAAAAAAATAACAGAGGAAGCCCCTGGCAAAAGGATGCCGGGGGCTTTGGCGACAGCGCAGCAGGATAAAGTCTGCCGGGTGCTGCCGGAGCGTACCGGCGGCAGGCGGGAGCCTTTATACCATTTATTTTATAGCAGGATGAACCGCTTTTTACAGCGTCCGGGGTGGGCGCTTTGGGGAGCTAGTATACCCGTTATTTCTGTGACGGTGATGGGCACAGAAGAGAAAACAAACACCGGCAGCATACCGATGCAGGAGGACGGCCAGATGAAGAAGAGCTACATTCGGGAAAAGAAATACCGGTGCGGCAGCGAGTACATGGCCGTTGGCATTTATGCAGTGACAGATCAGGAGCACCGCAGGCGCGGCAAGAAGCACAAGGAGAGCGACCGGGGCCAGAAAGAGCGGAACAAGCACGCCAGCTTACGCCGCAAGCAGCGCAAGGCCATTGCGAACTTTGGCCGGGACGGCTTTTTCCTGACCGGAACATACGAAGAGCTTTATCTGCCGGAGGACTTTGCAGCCTGCAGGCGAGATGTGGAGAACTACAAGCGGCGGGTGATCGGTGCCACGGTAAAGCGTTTTGGTGTGAACCGGGACAAGATACGAATGATGCTATGGGCGGTGCGCAAAGGCGAAGCTGGACGGCTGCACATGCACGGCTTTGCCGAATGTGTGGGGATGGGAGCTGCCGACCGGCGGGAATGGCGCGAAATGCTGGAAGATCTGTGGCGGCGGCGCGTGCCGGGAACAGGTGAGTACGAGCCTTTGGGCACCATGAACGCCGACCGCATGGACATGAAGAAGCTGCTGGGCGTGGACGGACAGGGCAAGAACGGGACCATAGGCTACATATACGGCCACAAAGAGCGGGCCTGCATTGAAACACGCAATCTGAGCCAGCCGGAAGAACTGGCACCCAGCGACACGAAGTGGAGCCGCCGCCAGCTGCGCAAGGGCTGCACCGAATGCGCAGAGAATGCCTACTGGTGGGAGCAGCACTATCCGGGTTTTGAGGTGGTACAGGTGATGATCTATGACCCCGGACAGCTGTACGAAGCGGACAGGCCGCGACCAGACGGATGGGAGGCCACCGAAGCGCAGGCGTATCTGATCCTGCGGCGGAGAGGGTTTGCGAAAGTTCGCACCTGACAGATAAAATTATTTTATTTTGCGTGTAATAATTGCGCGAAACGCGGAGAAATACACAAAATCAGCGTAAAAATGCGCGGACAGTGACGGAAACGGGCCGAAACTGCGAATGAAGGGAAATTTTGGAAAGCAGATAGAGCCGTGAAAGGCGGTGGATGAGTGACCAGACAGCAGAAGAAGGCTGTGAGAAAGGCGCTGCGGCAGTACGGGCGCAAGCAGAAAGCAGCGGACGCGGCAGGCTGTGCGGCCGCAGGGCCGGACCCATGGGGACGGGTGATCCGGCAGGTGCTGGACTACTATGCCGAGGCGGACGGGACCTGTGCGGCTCTGCTCAGGCTGCGGTATCTGGAAGAGCGGCCGGAGGCGGAAACGATCGAAAGGCTGCACATTGGGCGGACGACCTACTACCACAAGGAGCTGGAAACGCTGAGCACGGCAGCGGTGTTTGCTGCAAAAGCAGGGCTGATCTGAAACACTGGGTGCGGATGCATCCGGTGGTTTTGTGATGCAACAACGACGACCGCCGCCAGTGGCGGAAACAGGGAGGAGTTGTTGGGGCCGTGGCCAGCAGGATGCAAGGCCCGCCCCAAGGGCCGAAGCAGACGCTGGGAGCCACAACCCGTACTCGCTGCGACGACCGCAAAATGTCCGCAGTGTTTTTGCAGGCTGTTTGGTGGTAGGCTGAAAGCAACAGCACAGGAAGGAGGGCCGGGCATGGCTGAGCGCAGATACTGCAAAAACACCGTGCCGGGCAGGCAGGGCCGGGGCAAAAAGTACCCGGCAAAGGTGCGGGCCGAGGTGGTGATGGCCATGATCGGCACAAACTCCATCTGTGCGGTGGCGAGAAAATACGGCGTGCCGGAGAGCACCATCCGCAGCTGGGTGGCAGAGGAAGCAAAGAAGCCGGACGGAGAATTTGCAAAAGCACGGGCCGAAGCGGCGCGGGAGATCGCAGCCAGAGCGGCGCTGGGCGCAAAAGCACAGGTGAGCTACCTGCAGCAGCGCGCAGCAGAGAACCAGCGCGCCGCCGAGATACGGACAAAGCTGCAGCAGCGTCTGGATGAGGATGCACGGGCCAGAAACTATGAGCTGGGCGTGCTGCTGAAGAGCGAGGAAGAAAACCTGCAGGACGCTGCCGAGACAGGCCTTGTGATACGCAGCGCACCGGGGACCTACGACCGGCAGCTGACGGACGAAGAGCGCACCGAGCTGGAAAAGCAGCTGGAGCGATACGAGAGCCTTGCCATGAGCGACAAAGACGCGGCCAAGGTGACAGCGGTATTGCTGACAGCAGCAGAAAAGGCTGCGGCACTGGTGCCGAAGGACGAAGGCAGCGGCCAGAGCGCGGCCCCGGCGGTGCTGATGGAGCGGCAGGACGAGGGTGGGCAGCAGGAGGTGGTGCTGGATGGCAGCGGAACTGTATAAAAACCGACTGGTCATCTGGCGGCCGCAGCCCAAGCAGGCAGCCTTTATGCGCCGCAGCGAGGACGAAGCGCTGTACGGTGGGGCAGCAGGCGGAGGAAAGAGCGATGCGCTGGTGATCGAAGCGCTGCGGCAGGTGGACATTCCGCACTACCGCGGGCTGATCGTGCGGAAAACCTACCCGCAGCTTTCGGAGCTGATCGACAAGACGATGCAGTACTACAAGCCGGTATTCCCGAAAGCGCGGTACAACGCCTCCAGCCACGTATGGACCTTTCCGAGCGGGGCGAAGATCTATTTTGGCAGCATGTTCCGCACGCAGGACAAATACAACTATCAGGGCAAAGCCTTTGATTTTATCGGCGTGGACGAGCTGACCCACTTTACCTGGGAGGAATACAGCTACCTGATGAGCCGCAACCGACCTACCGGGCCGGGCACGGCAGTGTACATGCGGGCCACGGCAAACCCCGGCGGCATTGGCCACGGATGGGTGAAGGCACGGTTCATTACACCGGCACCACCGGGCACGAGGATGGTGCAGCTGGTGGATGTGAAAAAACCGGACGGCAGTGTAGAAAAGCTGCGGCGGACAAGGGTGTTTATCCCGTCCACGGTGTTTGACAACAAAAAGCTGCTGGAAAACGACCCGGGATATCTGGGCACACTGGCAAGCTTACCGGAAGCGGAAAAGCAGGCGCTGCTCTACGGCGACTGGGACAGTTTTAACGGGCAGGTATTTACCGAATGGCGCAACGACCCGGCCCACTACGAGGATCAGCGGTGGACGCATGTGATCAAGCCGTTCCGCATTCCGGCACACTGGCGCATCTGGCGCGGGTACGATTTTGGCTATGCAAAGCCTTTCTCCGTTGGCTGGTACGCAGCGGACGAGGAAGGACGGCTTTACCGCATCAAGGAGCTGTACGGCTGCACCGGCGTGCCCAACGAAGGCTTGAAGATAGACCCGGTAGAGCAGGCGCGGCGCATCAAGGAAGCGGAGGAAAACGACCCAATGCTGCGCGGGCGGCAAATTACCGGCGTGGCAGACCCGGCTATCTTCAACGAGAGTCAGGGCGAGAGCATTGCGGCCATGCAGGAAAAGCACCCGAATTACATCTTCTGGACACCGGGCGACCACACGCGACTTGCAGGCAAGATGCAGCTGCACTACCGGCTGGCATTTGACGGCGAGGGCAGGCCGATGTTTCAGGTATTTGATACCTGCAGGCATTTTATCCGCACCATTCCGAACCTTGTGTACGACGAGAGCCGGGTGGAAGACATTGACACCACCCAGGAAGACCACATTTACGACGAGTGCCGGTATGTGCTGATGGAAAACCCCATCAGCCCCAGAAAGACCGAACCGGTGCAGCCGATGAAAGATGACCCGCTGGACATGGACAGACGCAAGAGCCGGACGCGGGTGATGAGGGTGTGAAACGATTTGAATGCCCACCGCGTGCGCTCTGGGCATATGCAGCGGAATTTGATTTTTATTTTTCGCATTTGTCGCGGCCTGTGGGCCGCTCCGAATGCATTTTCACGAGAAGAGACCCTAGCGATAAACGGCATCAGAAAAAAGGAGCGGGAACGTGGACGGAGGAAAATTTGAACAGTTTATCAACCACTTCGATGAAGCACCATTGGTGGGGGAAAACGGCTTGACGACAGAGCCGGAACTGCCCGCACAGCAGGTGATCGGGGAAGAGGACATCCGCAAGGCAAACGACATTTTGCAGAAATACAAGGCCGGAAAAGCAGCCCTTGACAAGCGCATTGTGGATAACGAATTGTGGTTTCGCATGGGGCACTGGAAAAATTACGAAAACAAGGAAATGCAGGGCAAGCCCAAGCCTTCCAGCGGATGGCTGTTCAACAGCATTGCCAACAAGCACGCCGATGCCATGGACAACTACCCGGAACCGAACGTGCTGCCGCGGGCAGAGGACGACGAGAAAACAGCAAAAGCGCTTTCCAAGATCCTGCCCACGGTACTGGAGCAGTGCGACTACGAGACCGTGTACAGCGACACATGGTGGCGCAAGCTGAAGACCGGCACCGGCGTGAAGGGCGTGTTCTGGGACCCGGAGGCGCGCGGCGGGCTTGGCGAGATCTGCATCCGGAGCGTGAACCTGCTGATGCTGTACTGGGAGCCGGGCGTGGAAGATATTCAGGACACGCCGCACCTGTTCAGCTTGAGCCTTATGGACAATGACCAGCTGGAAGGGCGATACCCGCAGATGGCCGGGCACACGGGCAGCAGCATGGATGTGGCAAAGTACATCCACGACGACAGCATTGACACCGGCGACAAAAGCGTTGTGGTGGACTGGTATTACAAAAAGGCCCTTGAGGGCGGGCAGACGGTGCTGCATTACTGCAAATACTGCAACGGTGTGGTGCTGTATGCCAGCGAGAACGACCCGCAGTATGCCCAGCGGGGCTTTTACGACCACGGGAAATACCCCTTTGTGTTTGACCCGCTGTTCCGGGAAGAGGACAGCCCGGCGGGCTTTGGATACATTGATGTGATGAAGGACACCCAGACCGCCATTGACGAGATGAACCACGCCATGGACGAAAACGTGAAACTGGCTGCAAAGGCCCGTTATGTGCTGAGCGACACAGCGGGTGTGAACGAAGAAGAGCTGGCCGACTTTGGCAAGGACATCGTGCACGTGGTGGGCAGGCTGACGGACGACAGTTTCCGGCCTTTGCAGACCAATGTACTGAGCGGCAACTGCATCAGCTACCGGGATGCACGGGTGAGCGAGCTGAAGGAAATCAGCGGCAACCGGGATGTGAGCCAGGGCGGAACCACCAGCGGCCTGACAGCGGCAAGCGCCATTGCGGCTTTGCAGGAGGCGGGCAGCAAACTTAGCCGCGATATGCTGAAAAGCGCGTACCGGACGTTTGCAAAAGAATGCTACCTTGTGATCGAGCTGATGCGGCAGTTCTACGACGAAGAGCGGGTATACCGCATTACCGGCGAGAGCGGCGGCGTGGAGTATGTGCCGTTCAGCAATGCGATGCTGCAGGCCGTGCCCGGCGGCAATGTGGGCGGTGTGCAGCTGGGCGACCATGAGCCGGTGTTCGACATTACGGTAAGCGCGGCAAAGAAAAGCACTTTCAGCCGCCTTTCTCAGAACGAGACGGCAAAGGAGTGCTACCAGCTGGGATTCTTTGCACCGGCCAACGCCGATGCTGCCCTTGCTGCGCTGGAAATGATGGACTTTGAAGGCATTGAGAAGGTGCGGGAGAGGGTGAGCCAGAACGGCACGCTGTACCAGCAGCTGCAGCAGATGGCACAGCAGATGCAGAAGATGGCCGCCATCATTGACCAGCAGAACGGCACCAACGTGAGCGCAGCAGCCAGCGCGGCCGGACAGGCTGCCGGTGCTGCCGGAACAGGGGGCGGCGGGACCGCGGACGCGAAGAGCACCACCAACAGTCTGGGAGATGTGGTGGGCGAAAGCGGGAGCAACAGCATGGCGACCCAGGCCGCAAAGCGGGCCATGGACGTGAACAACCCGAACAAGTGAAGGAGGAACGGCATGGAGCTGAAAGACACCATCGATGGCATGATCAGTAACGACTACCGGGAACGCTTTAAAGCGGAGTACCGGCAGACGAAGGAACGGTACGAAAGACTGAAAGGGTTTTGCAACCGGATCGAGGCGGCGGAAAGGACCGGAAGGGAAGAGCCGAGGCATGATTGCCCGCTTGAACTGCTGCGGGAGCAGCAGAAACGCATGGGAATGTATCTGGAAACGATGGAGATCCGGGCGGCGATCGAGCAGATCGATCTGAACAAGTGACCGGGGAAGGAGAATAAAATGATCACCATTATTTACGACGAAAAAGGGAAGGACATGAGCCTGCAGGCATCGGGACACGCGGGCTATGCGCCGAAAGGACAGGACATTGTGTGCGCGGCGGTGAGCACACTGATGCAGAGCCTGGCTTACAGCGTGGATAGCGGCACTGTGACCTGCGACCCGGGCGGGGACAACATCCTGCGTGTACAGGCGAACCGGAGCCTTGACACTCTGGCGAAGTTTGAGCTGGTGATAGATGGGCTGTACCTGCTGGCCCAGCAGTACCCTGAGAATGTGCAGCTCATGAACCTGCATGCAAACGATGCAGACAACATGGATCTGCAGTTATTTGGTGACGGTGCAGCAGCTGGCAGTTCCGGTGACGGTGCGCAAGCTTCAGAGGGCGAAAGCAGCCCGGTGGCACCGCCTGCCCTGCGGCCCGCACAGGAGCGGCTTGCGAAGCGCAGCAGGCCGGGCAAAGCAGCAAAAGTGACGACAGAAAAAAACCTTCAGCCGCCTGCGGGCGGCAGCTCCCTCAATGAGGGAGCCAAAGTCGATGCCGAACGGCTGGCGCAGGAGGAAGCTGAACCGGACAAGGGCAACGAGCAGGAGCAGGGCAGCGAAACCGAAGAAAACGTGCAGCTGACACCGGAACAGCGCCGGAATGCCTTTGCGAAGGCGATGCAGCAGTACCCGGAAGAGTTTGAAGAGGCCATGCAGCATGCTGCGCGGATGGCGGTGCAGAGCATCCGGGAAAACCCGCAGCTGAACGAGCTGGGCAAGGTGCTGGCCGAAGCCTACGGCATTGACATGAGCAACATGGACGGGCTGATCGATGCCGTGAAAAACGGCCGGGTGAAGAACGATGAATATTATGAAACGCTGGCGGCGCAGCGGGGCATCAGCGTGAAAACCGCGCGGGAGATGGACCGCATGGAGGGCCAGCTGCAGCGCGCCAATGCTGAAAAGCAGCAGGCCGAACAGCTGCGGCTGGCCGCGGAGCACCAGCAGCGTGCAGCGGCAGTGCGTGCCCGGTGGGAAGCAGAAGCGGCAAAGCTGAAAAACAGCTACCCGGACTTTGAGCTGGACGAAGTGCTGAACAACCCTGCCGTGGCGGATATGATCCGGCGGGGCGTGGGGCTGGAAGCGGCATACCGTGCAGCCTACTTTGACCGCCTGATGGAAAACCAGACGGCCCGCACGGCAAAACAGGTGGAGCAGGGCGTGGCGACGCGCATCCAGCAGCGCAGCCAGCGCCCGGCTGAGAACGGGACACACCCCGGCGGCGCGGCCGAGATGAAGGTGGATGTGGCCCACATGACACGGCAGCAGCGGAAAGAGCTGGCACGCAGGGCACAGCGCGGAGAACGCATTGTGCTGTGAGAGATTTCCCGCGCGAAGAATGCGAGAAAGATAAACCCTTTTGAAGGAGGATAAACAAATGAGCAAGAAGAGACTGGATCTGCAGATGTTTGCGGATGCAAGCGCACAGCTGCAGAACACCACGGGCGCAGCCGGTATGACGGCTGAGATGAAGACCTACTACGAAAAGACCCTGCTGGATCTGGCAGAGCCTGCACTGGTGCATGACCAGTTCGGCGACAGTTACCCGATTCCGGCGAACAACGGCAAGACCATTGAGTTCCGCAAGTATGATGCGCTGCCCAAGGCCACCACGCCGCTGACCGAGGGCGTGACCCCGGCAGGTCAGGCGCTGAACGTGACCACCGTGACCGCCGAGGTGCACCAGTACGGCGGCTGGGTGCCCCTGACCGACATGCTGGATCTGACGGCCATTGACAACAACATCGTGCAGGCCACCAATGTGCTGGCAAGCCAGGGCGGCCGTACCATGGACACCATTGTGCGCGATATCCTGAACGGCGGCACCAACGTGATCTATGCACCGAAGATCGGAACGGGCGGCGCGGAGACCGCCGTGACCAGCCGTGCGGATCTGGATGCCACTGCACAGCTGACGGTGGATCTGATCGACCAGGCAGTGGCGCTGCTGCAGACCCAGAACGCAGACACCATTGGCGACAGCTTTGTGGCCATTGTGCACCCGCACACCAGCTACGATATCCGCAAGGACCCGAACTGGATCGAGGCGCACAAGTATGCGGCACCGGAGGAGATCTTCAACGGCGAGATCGGCAAGATCAACAACGTGCGGTTCGTGGTTTCCAGCGAGGCAAAGGTGTGGAAGGGCGATGGCTGCCCGGCGGGGCTGGCTGTGTACAGCACGCTGGTACTGGGTGCCCACGCCTACGCGACCACCGAACTGGAAGGCGGCGGTATGCAGCACATTGTGAAGCAGCTGGGCTACGGCGATGACCCGCTGAACCAGCGTGCTTCTGTGGGCTGGAAGGCCACCAAGACGGCGGAACGGCTGAGCGAGCAGTACATGGTGCGCATTGAGAGCTGCTCGGCACGCTACAGCGCAAAGGCGCTGGCAAACTAAGGAGGAACCAACATGGCAGTAAAGAAGCAGGAAACCGAAGCCGCTGTGCAGGCAGCACCGGAAAAGGACACGGAGGTGATCCGGCTGTTCAAGGACAACCAGCGCTACAAAACGCCGGTGTTCGTGGGCGTGAACGGTGAGACCTACCTGATCCAGCGCGGTGTGGACGTGGAGGTACCGAAGGCGGTTGCTGAGGTGCTGCGCCACAGCGAAGAGATGGACGGCGAGGCAATGGCAAAGATCGTGGCGGCGGAAAGCGCTGCTGTGCAGCAGGCGCAGCGCGTGTAAGGCCGAAGAGCACAGCTCTTGCAAAGAAAAGAGCATTTTGCAAAATGAAAACAGACACCCGGTACAGCGGCACATGGCTGTGCCGGGTGTTTTTGCAGCAGAGGCGACTGCTGGCTGCGGCAGGAAGAACGCAGGGAGCCGTGACCTGCGCAGCAGGAGCTGACCGGAAAGGAGACTTGATAAGATGACAGCCGGACAGGCGATAGAACAGGCCGATGAACTGCGGCCGAACAACCAGTTTACGGACAGCCTGAAACAGAGCTGGCTGCACCAGTGCGATGCCCGGATGCGCACGAGCATTGTGCAGCGCAGCCGGACGGCGGACTTTGATGCTGTGGGTGCGGATGTGAACTGGAACGAAGGATTGGAATACGAAACGGTGCTGCTGGCACCGGAAGCCTTTTGCCCTTTGTATGTGCACTGGCTGTGTGCGCAGATGGATCTGGCGCTGGGCGAGACAGCACGGGCCATGAATGAGCTGCAGGTGTACAGCGACTACCTGCAGGAATTTGCCGTATGGATGCGGAAGCGGTACGCACCGGCCGCTGGTGCGCAGTGGAGGTACTGAGGGATGATGGATGGAACGAACCTGAACGTGCTGCAGACGAGCCGCCAGATGCTGCGGGCCTTTGGCGGGCTGAACGAAGGATACGGCTGCAGCGAGGCAGAGTTCAGCGGGGAAATGAATTTTTCCAGCCGGGGATACCCGGCGCTGCAGACGCGGAAAATGCGCAGGAATGTGCGGACGGTACAGGGTGTGAACGGAATGTACCACCTGAATGGGCTGCTGATCTGCCGCGGAAAGACGCTGGAATACACCCCGGACGAAGAAGTACGTACCGGTGCGGTGGTGCTGGAGAACGTGCTGACCGATGACCGCAAGGCCATGGCGGGCATGGGCACGAAAGTGCTGATCTGGCCTGACAAGGTGGCTTTTGACACGGGCACCGGCGAACTGACGCGCCTTGGCGCACAGTGGGAGATGGGCGGGAAAAGCGTGACCGTGACCCCCTGCGATGCCGAAGGCCGGACATACACCCCGGCGGGCGCAGGCAAGACCGAACCGAAAGAGCCGGAGGACGGACAGCTGTTTTTGAAAAGTGACAGCAACGAAGCCTATGACAGCAATGCGGTGCTGCTACGCTACAGTGCAAAAAACAAAAAGTGGGTGGAAGTGCTGCTGAGCGCGGTGAAGATCCGGTGTCCGGGGATCGGCGGAGTGATCCGGGAGGGGGACACTGTGACCATAAGCGGGATGCCGGACACAGTGTGCAATGCAGTGGCAAAAGGACTGAACGGTGAGGTGATGATCCAGACCATGGACGGCGACGAGATGGTGGCAGTGCTGACACGGGCCGAGGACAGCAACCGGTATTACGGAAGCTGGACTATGACGGAGACCAGTGTGACATGGAAGAGCGCTGACGGCACCGTGACCGAGAACGACGCAGCGGCCGCACCGGTGAAGGTGGAGCGGCGGGTGCCGGAACTGGACTTTGTGACGGAACAGGGAAACCGGGTGTGGGGATGCAGCCGGAAGGAAAACACCATTTACGCCTGTGCTCTGGGCGACCCGACCAACTGGTACAGCTATCAGGGCATTGCAGCGGACAGCTATGCCGTGAGCGTAGGCAGTGACGGCGCATTTACCGGCGCTGCAAGCTGTCTGGGATACCTGCTATTCTTCAAGGAAAACTGCATCCACAAACTGTACGGCACAAAGCCCAGCGATTACCAGATGAGCAGCGTGCGCTGCCGGGGCGTGGCGGCAAACGCAGCGAACAGCCTGTGCGTGATCGCAGAGACGCTGTATTATCTTTCGCCGGACGGGGTGATGGCATGGGACGGAAGCCTGCCGACAAAGGTATCCGCTGCGCTGGACACCAGCGGGCTGACTGCGGTGGACTGGGCCATGGCGGGAAGCATGGACATGCGGTATTACCTGTACCTGCACCAGAAAGCAGGCGGCCCGCAGGCCGGACGGCTTTTGGTATACGACACGGAAAAAGGCCTGTGGCACGAGGAAAGCGCTGCAGGCACCGAGATGGTATCCACCGGGCAGCAGCTGTACCTGTGGGACGGCAGCGTACTGTGGGCCGCAGATCCTGACCGGGAAAGCGGCACGGAGGAAGCAGGGCAGGAAACGGCGCTGCAGTTTGAAGCGGTGAGCGGAGACATTGGCCTGAGCGTACCGGACGACAAGTACATCAGCCGGGTGACGGTGCGGCTGGATGCGCTGGCCCACACGGTGGTAACGGTGGCTGCAAGCTATGACGGCGGAGCCTTTGAAACTTTGGGCACCTGCGCAGCAGGGAAGGACCACCAGCGCATCAACCTGCCCTTTGTGCCCCGGCGGGCAGATACGCTGCAGCTGAAGATCTATGGCACCGGGCAGATGGTGCTGCGCAGTGTGGCCTTTACGCTGGCGGCGGCGACCGGTGGGCGCGTGAGCGCGGCACAGCCGAGGAAATGAGAGAAGGAGCGTAGAAATGGCAAGTTTGGCGGGACTGGAAGGCATTGCGCTGCCTTCCTTCAGCAGTGAGATGCCGGCAGAAGATGCCCGTGCGCTGCGGAATTACCTGTACCAGCTGACGGAACAGCTGAACTATGTGCTGACGAACATTGACCGGGAGAACTGCTCGGAAGAATTTTTAGAACGGATGAACGGGGAAGGAGCATAAAAAATGGGACTGTTTGGAAACAATGACCGCCTGAACACGGCACGGTACAACCTGGAACAGTATGAGAAAACGAAGCCTGCAGACTACCAGAGCAAGTATCAGGGCCAGATCAAGGATGTGATGGACAAGCTGGAAAACATGGGCGATTTTGATTACGACCCGGATGCAGATGCAGCCTACCAGCAGTACAAGAACCAGTACACCCGGCAGGCAAAGCTGGCAAACCAGAATGCGCAGGCGAATGCCGCCGCCATGACCGGCGGCTACGGCTCCAGCTACGGTACGCAGGCGGGACAGAACGCCTATGCCAGCACGATGAACAGCTTGGACAATGTGCTGGACAGCCTATACAGCCAGAGCAAGGCCCAGTACAACACGGAGAAGAGCGGCCTGCAGCAGCAGCTGAGCGGGCTGCAGAGCGCGGAAAAGCAGGACTACAGCCAGTACCAGAACGACCTTGCCAACTGGACCGAAGGCCTACAGTACAAAAAGAACGAGTACGACAACGCTTACAGCGCAAAGCAGAACGGGTGGCAGAATTTTATGAACGGGGCGCTGCAGGTGGCAGGCATTGCAGCGAAGATCCTGCCGCTGTTCTTTATTTAAGGAAAGGAGAAAAGAATGGGAACCATCAAGAGATTGAACGACGCGCAGCAGCGCCTGCAGGACGCGGAAAACGCCATGCCGGGGGCCTACGATGACCAGTATGCGCAGGGCATTGCCGACACGCTGGACAAGATGGGCACGGCCAGCGGCGCGGGATTTGACTTTACCACGGCAGACAGCGGCTACAAGGACGCACTGACACGGATGGTGGGCAATGCGAATGCCGGTGCAGATGCGGCAGCAGCGACCGCAGATGCGCTTTCCGGCGGGTATGGCGCGGACTATGCAAAAAGCGCGGCAGATCAGGCAGCAGCGGCGCAGACGGCAAACACCGGCAGCACCCTTGCTGCAGCACGGGCGGACGCACTGGCCCAGTGGCAGCAGGAGCTTGCCGGTGCGGGCGACCAGCTGGACACCCTGCTGGGACAGCGCGCACTGGAACGCGGCGAGTATGACAGCAGCGTGAGCAATGCAGCAAACTGGCGCAATTACCTTTATGACCGCACCCAGCAGGCACGGCAGGAGAACAGCGACTTCTGGAACAATGTGTGGAACGCCGTGAAGGGCATTGGCAGCACGGTGATGGAAGGATACGATGCGTACAAGGGGTACAGCCAGCAGAAGTGGGAAAACGAGTTCAAGGAAAAACAGTACAATGACAGTCTGGCACGCACTCAGCTGAGCGATCAGGTGGCGGCGCTGCAGCAGGCCACCGCATACAAACAGGCAGGCTTTGATGATGCAGCGAAAGCAGTGCTGACGAAATATGGTTTGGACGAGACGATGCTGGATACATGGCAGGGCATGAGCAGTGTACAGCAGGATCAGATGGCGGCACTGCTGCAGGGTGCAAGTCTGGCAGGAAGTGGCAATGACACTGCAGCCAAAAACTACCTGCAGATGGCGGGCGTAGATACCGGCAGCATTGACTATTCGCCCACACTGAACCAGCGGCAGCTGAATTACACAGCAAACCAGCTGGCACTGAATAACCGTTATAGGACGACCGGCAGCGGGAGCAGCAGAACGAGCAGAACGAAGAGCGGAAACACAAGCTCTGGCAGCGGCAAGACGGGAACGACCGGCTTTACCAACAGCCAGCTGCAGACGATGGCAACAAAATTCTCCGGGATGAAGAAGACAGACCCACTGTATGACTTCTACCAGCAGACCCTGACGGACGCGGGGTGGCTGAAAAACAGCACGGCGGGAAGCAACGGCACCAGTGGGCAGGCAAACACCCGCAGCAGTCCGCTGCGCAGCGGACTTGCAACGGCGCGCGGCATGCAGGCGAGGGGTTACAGTCTGGACGATATTGCGGGCAGACTTTCTGCAGACGGCATTACGGACAACACGCTGTCGTCCATTATGAAAATTCTGGAAGCGGAACGATAAAGGAGACCGGCAGTTATGAGCAAATGGACACCGGAAAGACTGAAAAAAGACAGAGAAAGTTGGGAAGCGAAAAACAACAGCCGCACCACAAACCGGACGGCAAGCACCGGTACAGCTGCGGGAACAGCAAACACTACGGACAAGTGGACACCGGAACGCATTGCAAAAGCGCGGGAAAGCTGGGAAGCGAAAAGCAGCGGACAGAATGCTGCCAGCCCGGCTGCGGCTGCAAGGCAGAACACCGGCACGGGCCTTGGTGCACGGGTGCTGGCGCAGATGACGGGCGCGGACAGCGGCCACAAGCTGCAGCTGGCAGTGCCGCAGGAAACAGGCAGAACACAGGCATATCCGGGCAAAAGCGGCATTGTGACCGACAGCGGTACAGGTACACGCAGCAGCACTGCGCAGCCGGAATGGCTGAACGCGAAGAGCACTGCAGCTCCGGCGGCAAAGGTGACGGGAACGGTGCAGCCCACTGAGCGCCAGCGCATTGCAGGCATTGCCAGCGGAGATGAAGGCTGATATGCACAGACTGCGCAGAAGGTGAAGCAGTACACGGAAGATCTGAAAGCGACAGACGACTTCAGCGATTTTGACCGGCTGAACCAGTGGATGGACGCTGACCCGAAGCACCGGGAACTTGTGACGCTGATGCGCATTGGCACCGGCGGACAGAGCTATGCCGAGAAAAACAACGCCATGCAGCCCCAGAGCGTGAGCGGTGCTGCAGCCAGCGCAGCAGTGCCGGAAAAGAGTGCGGGCAGACGGGACTACACCGATGCGGAACTGCTGGCAAAGGGATACAGCCGCAAGGAGATCAGCGAAGCGCGGCAGTACATTGCCGACTTTGATGCGCTGCCTGCAGGACAGCGTGCAGCGCGGCGCGCGGCCAATACCATTGGCGGTATTGGAGACACGGTGGCATCCTCGGTTTTTCTGGCGGGTGAGACCGGCGTACAGAGCGCAAAGAATGCAGCAGCGACCAGCAGCAACTGGAAGCAGCTGCAGCAGGATGTACAGAGCGACGACCGGCAGCAGGAGCTGCTGCGCCTGATGACCGGCGGAAAGACACGGTATGCAGCACGGGACAACACGCTGCAGCTGGCACAGAGCAGCGGTGCAATGGCCAGTGCCCCGGCGGCACAAACAACGCAGAGCGATGCCTACACGGATGCAGAGCTGATCGAGAAAGGTTACACGCAGCAGGAGATCGACAACATGCGGGCGCGCATTGCCGGAACGGAAGTGCATGACAGCGTAGACCCGGAGAAGAGCTTTGGTTACCAGCTGTACAAGCGAGGACAGGATCTGACCGCAGCTGCACAGGCGGGCCTTAGCCCCATTGCAAAGCAGGCGCTGGGCATCGTGAGCAGTGCTGGCGAGAACCTTGCGGTGGCGGCTATTGACCCGGCATGGGTGCTGCCGGTGCTGAGTGCGCAGGGCGGTGCGGAAGCTATGGGCCAGAGCGTTGAAAAGGGCGAAAGTGCAGGCAAGACGCTGGCCGGGGGCCTTGCAAAATTTGGCGCGGGTTGGGCCATTAACAGTGTGGGCGCAGCAGACCTTGCAAAGACCATGGGCAGTGACTACGCAAAGAATACGCTGGCGGGCAAACTGGCTGACATGGTGCGCAGCGTGGCGGCGGACGGCACGCTGGCACAGCGGTACCCGGCGGTGGCAAATGCCATCTCCGGCGGCGTGGACAATGCCATGCAGGCCTTTGTGGAGACCTATGCAGACAAGGCTATTGATGCGACGCTGGGCGACAGCGAAGCGGCGGCAGACCTGTTTAAAAGCGACACCTTTTTAACGGCGCTGGAAAGCGGCCTGACGGGCGGCGCATCCGGTGCCTTGGGCGGTGCTGTGGGCACAGGGCTTGCAAAGGCGAACGGCGGCGATGCCAGCATTGTGGGTAATGTGAAGCGGGCATACTACGAAGGACAGATGGAACGGGCACGGCAGGCATTGCAGGACGAAGTGCGGGCACAGGAGCCGGGAACGGCGATGCAGCAGACACCGGAAGAAGCTGCGGCAGGCACCCGACAACCTGCGGCTGCTACACAGGAAACGGTGCAGCCGGAAGTGACGGGGACGACAAGCGGATTTGCGACCATGCAGGATACTGCGCCGATGGTACAGAGCGAAAACCCGGCTGTGCAGCAGCTTGCCGCAGCTGTGCAGGATGGGCAGCTTACGAGCAAGACCATCAACCTATTTACACCGAATGCGGCCAATGAAGCGAACCGCGCTGCCTTTGCGGAAGAATACGGTGTTGAGCTGCCGGAAACGGAAGCAAAGACCCGGCAGGTATTGCGGGAAATGACAACACAGCAGCGGGCAGCACAGGCTCCGGCCACAGCTACCGAAAATGCGACAGTTGAAGCACAAAATACGGCCGCAATTGTAGAAAAAATGGAAGCTGACAGATCTGCGCGGCAGGCACAGACGGAAAGTGAGCTGGGCCGGAGCGGAGCTGCCGTGGAGAACACCGGGGAAAGGGTGGAAAGCAGCCCGGCGGAACAGTCTGGCGGGATGCGGGAAACTTACGGCCTTGAACAGCAGAGCCTGACCACAAAGCAGCGGGAGGTGCAGCATGAGCTGACCCGATGGCAGGTATCGGATGGGGCAAGTGCGACCATCAGCAGGAACATGCCGACAGAAATTGGAGATGCCGGGCGGTATGCAGCTGCAGCCAGTAGCCTGTACCGGCTGGGACAGATGGAAGATGTGCACACCTTTGACAAGGCTATGGAGCTGGCGCAAGGCATGAGCGGCCTTGCTGTGAACACCGATTACGTGCTGGCACAGGACGGTGGACGGGAAGCGCTGCAGCTGGCATGGCTGCAGGGACACGGAGAACTGGAAGCCGGAAAGATGCAGCGCGCAAGCCTTGGCGGAAGGCTGACGGCGGAAAGCACCAGCGGCAGCGGCCGGGTGCTGTATAAGGGAACGATGCGCACGGCAAACGAGGTGGGCACGCAGCTGATCGAACTGAATACGAAGGCCACGAACACCGATGCGGTGCTGAAAACGGTACTGCAGGGCAGCGACCGGGTGAGGGCTTATGTGGACACCGAGACGGCGCGCATTTTCTTCAGCGACCGGGCAGAGGATGTGTTTGGCACAATCTTGCACGAGGACTACCACTGGTACAACTCACTTGATGCAGAGGGTGCGCAGGCACTGCAGCAGCATGCACTGGAATTTCTGGCAAAGAGCGAGGGCTTTGAAGGCATTGACGAGATGATCCGGGGGAAGCTTTCCGACTATGCACAGCAGGGGCTGAGCTACGAGGAAGCCGCAGAAGAACTTGTGGCGGACGCATGGCGCGGCATCTTCAGCGATGAAGCGAGCTTTAAGCGCTGGGTGGAGTTCCAGCGCGGGCAGGCTGAAAAGAACGCAGGCAAGGCAGGCAGCATCCACAAGGTGATGACCAAGGTGAAGGAGCTTTTGAGCGACATCGTGAGCCGCGCAAAGGAAGTGCTGGCAAGAGACCCGGAGAACAAGGCCGCTCTGAAAGCACAGCGCCTTGCGGTGGCAGAAAAGCGGGTGCTGCAGGACGAATACTTTGCCCATGCGGAGAGGGCTATGGACAGCCTGCGCGCCGCAAAAGAAAACGCCGCAGCCCTTGAGAACAAGGGCGCGGCGGAAGGGACAAGGTTTGAAATCAAGAAAGATGCCGAGGGAGAAACTTACATTCAGATCGACGAGGATATTCTGAAAGGAATCCCGCAGGAAAACTGGAAATCGGTAGTCAAGCAGGCAATCAGAGAACGTTTCCCGGATGGCTTTGTAAGAAACGGCTGGACAATTCTGAACAGCAAAGATGGACGCAATGAGTTTGTCTGGTCGAAGTATTCAAAGGCATTACAGTGGGAAAATGCCACAGCGTATGCGGACAAGATGCGCATGGCTGCCAATCTTGATGAAATCATTGCAACTGCGGATGAGGTGTACCGCGAGCCCGCAAATCACAAAAATGCGGAAGCCTTCAACCGCGGAAGAATTAAAATCCGCGTGGGCGAAAACGCGTATGAGGCAGATGTGCTGACAGCCATCAAACCGGATACACGGGAGATTTTTTATGATATTGTTAACATCAAAGAAACAAAAATAAAGCCCTCCGGTGGTACCCACGTAGAATCCGAAGATTCAAGGAGTAGATTGCCGGAGAGCTTTACGGAGACCTTCGGCAAAGCCCACATGGAATCCGAAGATTCGGGGAGCAGCGGGTCGAAGATCTCTAACCAGAGTATAGCACAGGAAGCCGCTGAAAACAAGGGAAATGACGGGACGCTGAAGAAAAATGTACGATATCAGTTGAGCGAGGCAGACGAGCTGACGAAGCTGCGCGACGAACAGCAGCGGCTGGACGAGCAGCGGCGGGAGCTGAAGGAAGAACGCAGTGCCTGGCTGGGAAGCGACGCCGTGAAAGAGATCGAGGCGAAGAAGAAGGCACTGGGGATTTTTTCTGCAGAAGCAAAAGCCTACCGGGACAGCGAAGAATACCAGAATTATCTTGCAAAGCGCAAAGACTACAATGCCCGTATGGCGCAGCTGGAAGACCAGAGCGCTGTGCTGAACGGCCGGATCAAAGAGGCCGGTGCCCGGATGCAGCAGCAGAACGCAAAAAAAGGCAAAGCAGAACAGGCGGTATATGATGCCAAGGCCGAAGCCCACGGCGGAAAGGCAGAATACCGCCGCGTACTGGCAAAAGAACGGTTTGGCACGACAGAGGACTTCAGACGAGCCGGGTACATTCTGCCGGACGGCCAGATGCTGGACTTTGCCCAGAATGACCGAACCCGAGATACCGATCACCGGGAGATCATGAGCGTGTTCGGTTCGGCAGAGGTGAAAAATGGAACGG
Source organism: Faecalibacterium sp. BIOML-A1 (assembly GCF_009679715.1). Classification (NCBI taxonomy): domain Bacteria; kingdom Bacillati; phylum Bacillota; class Clostridia; order Eubacteriales; family Oscillospiraceae; genus Faecalibacterium; species Faecalibacterium sp. BIOML-A1. The sequence goes on along the minus strand of NZ_WKZJ01000004.1, from coordinate 221,471 downwards.
AAGCGCTGAACGAATTTCTGCTGGACGGCAATGTGCGCGTGATGGCTGAAGCACCGGGAGTGGATCTCTCGGCAGACACAGCACCCACCACGCAGCAGCTGGAACAGATCTGGCGAATGGTGCAGGAGCTGGGCGGCGAGAAACGGCAGTTCACACTGGACATCTCCACAGCAGATGGTCGGGTGGCAGCCGGCAAGGAATACAGCGGACGTGTGGATGCTGACCGCATAGTGCGGGAGATCCGGGAATATTACCAGACCGGTGAACTGGCACAAGAAAGCGACCTTGCAAAGTTCCGCTATCAGCTGGCAGAGCAGGCCGACCGGGATGCAAAACGGAACGACCAGCAGATGGCAAGCCGCACCATTGCGGACAAGGCTGCAGCACTGGACACCTTGAGCCAGTTCTTTGGGCTGACACGGGGTGTGAAGGTGAGCCGGACGGCCATTGAAGGACTGGCCAGCCGCTGGGCAAAGGCGAACGGCAGTAAGGCGGACCGGGCCAAGCTTGCGAGGGAGACCGAGGTACTGGTGGACTACCTGAAAGCCGACGGTGCGGACATGGAAAAAGCCAATGCGCTGGCCGAAACGCTGGCGGGAGAAATTCTGGACGGGGCAGTTTACCGCAACAGTGAGCTGTGGGACGAATACCCGGAACTGCACAAGCTGGAATATACCGTGAACAGAAGCGGACAGGCAAAGGCAGAACTGGTGAAAGCATACGGCAGCTGGAGCGAAGCAGTGGCCGAAGCGCGCAGGCACGGCGTGACCTTGCGGCAGGCCGAAAGCGTGCGGGACGGCAACCCGGCACAGCAGTACGAAAGCGTGATCAACGACAACCGCGCTGTGGACGGCACCAGCGACGGTGCAAAGGCATTGTGGAAAGCTGCAGCGCAGCAGGCGGGTGTGGATGGTGCAATGAGCATGGAAAGCACCGAGTGGCTGAATGTGCTGATGAACCTGCACGATGCCATCAAGCCTGCGACTATGAGCCGGTTTGCAGACGATGCAGAGTATGAGGATGCAAAGATCGAACTGGCGGGCAGGATCATCGGTGACATTATGGCGACACCGGAGATGACTGACGCGCAGGCTATCTTTGAGGGCATCCAGCGACACAATATGGATGTGGCAAGAGCCGCAGCAGGCAGCAAAGAACGTGCTGCAGAGGTGGCAAAGGAACTGCGCGGCGTACAGAAAGCACAGCAGCGGGAGTTTGGCCGCAGAATGCAGGAAAACCGGCGCACTGCAAACCAGAACGCCGAAGTACAGCAGATGACCGAACTGCAACGGCAGAACGCAAGAGCGGAAAAGCTGCTGGACCAGAACCTTGAAACCTTTGGTGTGGATGTTTCCAATGTGGGCAACCTGAACGAAAAGCTGACAGTGCTGCGGGAAAGCTATGAGCGGGAAATGAAGCAGGAAGTGAAACGCCTGAAGGCCGAGCGGCAGGAAATGCTGGATGAAGCAAAACTGTGGTATCGGGAACGCATGGGAGAACTGCGGGAGGAAAATGCAGATCTGAGTATGCGGCTACGGGAAGAGCAGCGGCGCGCGGACAAGGCAGAATACAGCCTGATCGTGCAGGAAAATGAGATCATGGAATGGGAGGCGGATAACGAACGTAAGCGGGCCGCATGGGAGCAGAAACAGGCGCAGCGGAATGCCCTTGCCATTGAAACAGCCCGACAGCAGCGGGACGAAGATATTGCCGTTGCGAAGGCAGTAGCGGAAAAGCGAGTGCAGCGGGCGCGGGATGCACGGAAGATGGATGAACTGAAACGCAGCATCCGTCAGAACGCGGCACAGCTGAACCAGATGCTGCTGCGGCCCAGCAAGGACAAGTATGTACAGCCGGGGCTGATCGATGCGGCAGCACAGGTGGCAAAGCTGGCGGACATGACCATTCTGAACGAACGGGCCGTGAACCAGCTGACGAGGCTGCAGGACCGGATCCGGCAGAGTGCGGGCAGCGAGAACAGCCCCAACGCCATGACCGAAGAATGGAAGCAGACCGGCGTGGATACCCTGATCCAGACGCTGCGGGACGACCTGCAGACGACAAAGGACACAAAGCTGACCAAACTGCACGAGCAGCTGGCCGAGGCAGAAGTTTTACCGGACAGCGAGAAAGCATGGGCACTGCAGGAACGGCTGCGCAAACGCATCAAGGAGACGGAGAACCGCACCTATCTGCCCATGACGGTGGATCAGATGCGGATGCTGAAGGCTATTACCAGCTCGACGCTGCATGTGATCCGCAATGCAAACAAGACGGTGAGTCTTGCAAAGGCTGAAGAAGTGAGCGCAATCGCAGAAGGCGCAGCCAGCGAGGTGAATGCCAGCAAGGGCAACCACCCCGGCGGAAAGCTGGACGGCGTGCACAATCTGCTGACAAAGTATCAGTTGGATATGCTGGGCGCGGAGCGGGTGTTCCGTATGCTGGGCGGCTACGCGAAGAACGGCCAGATGGAAAAGATGGCCCAAATGCTGAACGACGGCCAGTACCGGCAGACGAAGATCACCGTGGAAGGCGAAAAGCTGTTTGCCAACGTGACCGGAAAAGAACACGTGAAGGAAATGCAGAACTTTGCAGGCCCGGGCGCAGACCTTGTGGACGTGGGCCTGACCGATGTGAAGGGAAAGAAAGCCGAACTGACCCATGCACAGCTGTGCAGTTTGTACATGCACCTGCACAACACCGACAGCCTGAACCACCTGATGAACGGCGGACTTGTGATTCCGGATGCAAAGCTGTACAACAAAGGTGACATTGAGCAGGCTTACCAGAAGGGACAGACCGTACATCTGGGAATGCTGACGGATGCGGACGGGACCCCGACAGCGGATAGCATCCTGCAGACGGTGGAAGCGGCCATGACTGACTATGACCGGGCATGGTGCGCGGACATGAAAGAGTTCTTCGACAACTACACCACGAAGCTCATCAACGAGACGAGCCTGCAGCTGGTGGGCTACCAGCGGGCAACCGTGAAAAACTACTATCCCATTGCGGTGGATAAATCGGTGCTGGCGACCCAGATCGACGGCCTGAATCTGGACGCGACCATTGAGGGACGCGGTTTCCTGAAGAACCGCGTGAAGAGCGGACAGCCCGTTTTGCTGGAAGAATGCGCAAATGTGGTGCAGCGCAGCCTGCGGGACACGGCGGCGTATGCGGGCCTGGCCGCGCCCATCCGGGACGTGCAGAAGATCCTGAACAGCGGCGTGGAGACGCGGGAAAGGCTTGCAAACCTGAAGAACGGCATCATCAAGGAACAGTGGGGCAAGGATGCGGTGAGCTACATCGATGACCTGCTGACCGACCTGCAGACTACCCAGCGCAAGCGGCCCAGCACCTTTAACAAAGTACTGGGAAACCTGCGCGGAAACTATGCAGGCGCAGTGCTGACGCTGAACCCGGGCGTTGCCATTGCGCAGGCGGCAAGCCTGCCCACAGCAGCGGCCGTACTGGGCGGCGACACCATGGCGGCAGTGGTACCCTTTGTGAAGAACCTTTCGCCCAAGGCGCGGACAGCGCTGGAAACGGAGATCAAAGAGCACGGAGACGTGCTGCTGGACTGGCGCAAGCGCGGCAGCCAGAACGGCGAGCTTGCCAGCATTGGCAAGCAGGAAACATTGGCGGAAAAGGGCATGGACAAGCTGCCGAACTGGCTGACCGGCTGGATCAACGGGATGGACGAAGTGACGGTAGCAGCCCTGTGGGAAGGCAGCAAGCGATACGTGCAGAACCACACGGCCGAGTTTGAAGGCGCGGAGGTGACAGGCAGCCCGGCCTATTGGGAAGCGGTGAACCGCACCTATCAGAAGGTGATCGAGCAGACACAGCCCAACTACACCGTGATGCAGCGGGCGGGCATTCAGCGCAACCCTAACGAACTGCTGAAGCAGCTGACCATGTTCACCACCCAACGTTTCCAGAACTACGGCATTCTGGCGGATGCCATTGGCGATTACAGGGCACAGGCGGAACGCTACCGGCAGAACCAGAGCGATGAAAACAAAGCGGAATTGCAGCGGGCAAAAACACAGCGAAACCGGGCTGTTGTGAGCCAGGCGGCACAGACGGCGGTGTTTGCGATCATGAAGATTGGCGCAGATTTCCTTTTGCACCGGTGGGACCGGGAGCAGGACGAAAACGGCGATGTGACCGTGAAGAGCATGTGGAAACGGTTTGCAAGCCTGTACACAGAAAGTTTTGCGGGAAACTTTTTGTACGGAAGTGAGTTATACAGTCTGATCGACAATGCTGTGAACGGTAAGGATTACGACGTGCTGAGTGCAGCAAGCATCAGCGTGGTGAATGATCTGGCCGGAGATGTGCAGAAGTTTTTTGCGGAGTTCCGGAAAGACACCAGTGAAATGGACGAAGAACAGCTGCAAAAGCACCACAATAAGCTGATGCAGCGCAGCATGACGCTGCTGGAGGACAGCTTTGAAGTGGCGGGTGTACCCTACGGCAATGGACGGAAGATTGTAGAAGCGGTAAAGGGCTACTATGGTGACCTTGAAAATCTTGCGCACGGAGGACAGTTCAGCTTTAATTCTGTGCCGCAAAGCGCCACCGGCCAGTATGACCGGCTGTACAACGCCTATGCCGGCGGCGACAGCGACGAAGCAAAGGCCGCAGTGGAGAAGCTGAACGCTATGGTGGAAGCGGGAACCATTGCGGAAAACAAAATGTACAGCCAGCTGAAGAGCCGCCTTGTAAAGTACGACGTGCGGGTGCGGCAGGCTGCTGAAGAGCAGAATGCAGGAAACGACCAGAAGCGGTACGAGCTGGAAAACGAGATGATCGAACAGCTGAGCGAAGTGCTGGGCCTGCCGAAGGGAAAGCGCGGGGATGTGGTGGACTGCGTGACCGGCGCGGTGAACCAGCTGGCCGAAACGCAGCTGAAGGGCGACAACGCCAGCGCGACAGATGACCTTGTGGAAGCTGTGGACAGTTGGGACGCAGGTGCTGTGCAGGAAGAATATGACAGGCTGGCGAAGGCGGGCAAGAGCGCGACGACACTTAAAAGCAAGATCACCGAGACGGCAAAGCCGGAATACCTTGCGGGCAGTGATGCAGACCGGCAGCAGATGGAAGAAATGCTGTTGGCGCTCAAGGACGCGGACGGCAAAGAGCTGTACACGGAGAAAAACTTTGCCCAGTGGGTGAAGGAGGCAGAAAAGAAAGCAGAGGAAGGACCGGAACCGGACCCGTATGCGGCAGTGAGGTAAGAAAAGAAAAATCCCCCGGCGCGATGAATTTCACGCCGTGGGATTTGTATATGTGGTTCTTTTGAAATGGAAAAGTTTGAAAAAAGTCCGCAGTGTTATTACGGACGTTTGTGTGATAGGCTGAGAAGGACGGAAGGAGGCAGCGGGATGCGGGTGAAAATTATTCGGAAAAACTTTGGCGGTGTGGAGTTTGGCCCGGAGATGCGGGTGCTGCATCTGGGCGGGCAGAGCAGCGCCAATGTGGAAAGGCTGAAGTTTGAGCTGCCGCAGGAGTGGGCCGGATGTGCCGTGACGCTGCACATCCAGCGGCAGGACGGCACACTGCCGACACCGATCCTGCTGGACGAGGAGCACAGCGCAGCAGTGGGCAAGGAATTTACCGCCAGCCCCTGCGGCAGCTGGATGCTGCTGGCTCTGGGTGAGGACGGATACCGGGCGTTGACCCGACCGGCCCGGTATGACTGCTATGAAACACTGAACACAGACGGCGATGCAGAGATCAGCCCGACGCAGTACGAGCTTTTTGTGGCGCGGGTGCTGGGATATGCGACCGGGGCACAGGAAAGCGCAAAGGAAGCGCGGAACGCGGCCGCAGCAGCAAAGCAGGACGCAGACACTGCAGCGACAGCCGGAGCGAACGCGGCAAGGGCGGCAAAAATGGCACAGGAAGCGGCAGGCAGCGCCCAAGGCGATGCGGAGCGGGCGCAGCGGGCTGCAGATCGTGCCGAGAATTTTGCGCCGCCCGAAGATGGCGCGGTGGTAAGCGTGAACGGCAGGGGCGGCGTTGTGACTCTGACGGCGGAGGATCTTGGTGCGGTGGGAGCGAACAGCGCGGGCTACGTGAAGAGCATTTCGCTGACAGACCGCACCCTGACACTGACCTTCGGCGACGGAAGCACGAAGACCATGCAGACCAAGGACACCACGGCACTGGAAAACATGACCGGCATCCTGCCCGCAGCACATGGCGGCACCGGAAAGAATACCCCGTTGACTGCGGACGACGTGGGTGCGGTGGAAAAGGGAAGCGGTGACTACCTGAAGAGTGCAGAGCTGCAAAACGGAGAACTGGTGCTGACCTTTGGCAGCGGCGACACCGTGCACTACACCCTCCCCGCCGCCACCACCACCACGCTGGGCGGTGTCAAGCTGAGTGACGACTTCACGGCAGATGCAGACGGCACGCTGCATCTGGCGGGCGGTACTGCCCCGGACCCTTACCCCGTGGGCAGCATCTACCAGAGCACCGCACGTACAAGCCCTGCCGCACTGTTCGGCGGTACATGGCAGGAGATTGCGCAGAACCGGGTACTGATGGGTGCTGGCAGCGGCCACGCAGCGGGCACCACCGTGGAGGCCGGACTGCCGAACATCACAGGCTCTTTTGTCGCGGATGTAAAAAAGGGTGAACATAAGGTATCCGGCGCATTCACTGCCGGCGATCTGATCGCATCTACGGGCGAATACAATTCCTTTTCTGATGTATATAAGTTCAGTCNGCATCCCCACCGGCACGCTGGTGCAGCAGTGGAAGGCCGTGATCGAATCCATGAGGGGTGGCAGCTTTTATACCCGTGCCGAGGTGGATGCGCTGTTGAAAAGCTTGAAAAGCGTGGATCCTTTTCCCGTGGGCAGCATCTACCAGAGCACCGCACGTACAAGCCCTGCCGCACTGTTCGGCGGTACATGGCAGGAGATTGCGCAGAACCGGGTACTGATGGGTGCTGGCAGCGGCCACGCAGCGGGCACCACCGTGGAGGCCGGACTGCCGAACATCACAGGCTCTTTTGTCGCGGATGTAAAAAAGGGTGAACATAAGGTATCCGGCGCATTCACTGCCGGCGATCTGATCGCATCTACGGGCGAATACAATTCCTTTTCTGATGTATATAAGTTCAGTCTGGATGCGTCCAAGTCTAATGCCATCTACGGCCGCAGCGCCACCGTGCAGCCTGCCGCCTACTATGTGCACATCTGGCGGCGCGTGGCCTGAGAAAGGAGGTTTTGAACCATGAAGATCATTGACGAGAACGGTGCAGCCATTGAAAACCCTGACCTGACGCTTGGGTATCTGGTGGACGACACCGAGCCAGTGGAGCATCCCGCCGTGGAAGGCGTGGAGGAAGTGAGCCACTACGAGACGGTGGCGGAGTACCCCAACGGCGGCAAGGACGTGCAGCGGGTGGTGGATGTGCCGGGCGTGCCTGCGCAGGCCGCATGGACCGAACAGGTGCCGGTGCAGAGATACATCCGTTATACGGACGAAGAGTTGGCCGCGCAGGAAGAAGCACGCAAAAAGGCCGAAGCACGGAAGAAGCTGCCGGAGCGCGTGGACGCGCTGGAAGCCGCAAACAACGATATTATTTTGATGATGGCTGATTTGATTGGAGGCTGATTTTTATGAAAACCCTGAACGCACTCAAACTTCGCATTATGACCCGCGCTTTCAAAATCCGCATTGCCGCCGGTGAAGTCTTTGAAGACATCGCCGCCGACTACCCGTCCCTGACCACGGACGATCTGGAAGCCATCAAGGCAGAATTGGAAAAATAAGCCCGTGGCTTGATCCTATGAAAGGACGTGATACATATGGCAATCAAGCAGTACAGTTTGAAGAATGATGGTGCAAAGCAGCTCTCTCCCGCGTTCCGTGTGCGGGAATTCCGCTGCCGCGACGGCACCGACACCATCCTCATTGACGAGGGTCTTGTGGTGCTGCTGCAGTGCATCCGGGAGCACTTCGGCAAGCCGGTGACCATCACCAGCGGCTACCGCACCGCCAGCCACAACACCAAGGTGGGCGGCTCCAGATCCAGCCAGCACCTGCTGGGCCGGGCCGCTGACATTCAGGTGCAGGACACCGACCCACTGGCTGTGGCCGCCTACGCCGAAAGCCTGATGCCCGGCTGGGGCGGCGTGGGCCGCTACCCGGTCAAGTCAGGCCGGGCAAAGGGCTGGGTGCATGTAGACACCCGCCCGAACAAGAGCCGGTGGACACTGTGAGGGGGGTGACGTTTTGAAAGATTATTTCTGCATGGCGGTGGGTGCGTTGGGCGCTGCGTTTTCCAGCCTGTTTGGCGGGTGGGACGCAGCGCTGCAGACGCTCATCATCTTTATGGCCATCGACTACATCACCGGGCTGATCGTGGCAGGAGTGTTCCATGCAAGCCCCAAGACCAAAAGCGGCACGCTGGAAAGCCGCGCAGGCTGGAAGGGCCTGTGCCGCAAGGGCGAAACGCTGCTGATCGTGCTGGTGGCCTGCAGGCTGGATGCCGTGATGGGTTCCACCTTTGTGCGGGATGCCGTTGTGATCGGCTTTATCTGCAACGAGACCATTTCCATCATCGAAAACGCGGGCTTGATGGGACTGCCAATCCCGGCAGCGATCACCAAGGCCGTGGACATTTTAAAGCAGCGCTCGGAAACCGAGCAGAAAGGATAAGCTCTTATGAATGAATTCCTGAAAGTCGCTCTTACTGCCTGCATCCCTGCAATGACCGTCATTTTCGGCTGGGGCCTGAACAAAGGTGTCAGCATTGCAAACGGCTACATCAACAACAAGTTTGCGCAGACCTGTCTCCAGAATGCCGCCAACGCGGTGTTCAACGCCGTCCAGTACGTCAACCAGACCTACGTTGATGCCCTGAAGGAACAGGACAAGTTCGACGAGGCTGCGCAGCGCATTGCCTACAACCGCGCACTGGCTGCAGCGAAGAAAGCCCTGACGCAGGAGACCATCACGTTCATCAAGGAGACCTTTGGCGACCTCGACAGCTACCTGAAGCCGATGATCGAAGCACAGGTGCGCAGCCAGAAAACCTATATGTGATGTTTTCGCGGCATCACGAAAATGTTAACGCCAACAAAGTCATAGTATAGCAGCAGCCCTTCAGGCAGGCCAGACCTACGACAAGCTGAAGGCGCAGGGAAAGTATACACAGCGATACAGAGCACGAAAATAATCTGATGCTGTGTGCCATTCTGCGCCACTTTTTGCGCCACTGATTTAGGGAAGTTGTGGTAAAATAAGGGTAATTAAGGCGTTTTTTTCTAAAAACCGAAGGACGGCTATAAAAAGAAAAATCCCCAAAAAGCTAGGCACAAAGCCACTTTTTGGGGATTTCTCTTTGGAGCTACTGACCTGATTCGAACAGGCGACCTGCTCATTACGAGTGAGCTGCTCTACCAGCTGAGCCACAGTAGCAGATAAAATTTTCTTGCATGTTCTGCAACGAGAAATATTCTATCATACTTCCTGTGCGCTGTCAAGATTTGATTTTGCGGCAGAACAGGTGCAAATAGTCTGTGACGCAAAAAAATAACTGCCCTCCGAGAAAAACTCGAAGAGCAGCTTTGCACACAAGAATAATCAGTTGAACAGCTTACGGCCGATCCAAATGCAGATGCAGGCACCCACAACGGAAACGAGGATCTCACCCACGATGCCGGTAGCGCTCAGACCGATCAGGCCGAACACGATGCTGCCTACAAAACCGCCCAGAATGCCCAGCACGATATTGCGCACGGTGGAAGTTTCGCTGCCCATAATGCGGCCGGCGATGTAACCAGCCAGAGCGCCGATCAGCAGACTGAAAATAAAACCAAACATAATATTCTACCTCCTGAGTTTTAAAGCTCTGCGCTCTGCCCGGCGGTTTCCCGGGCAAAGCGGCAAATATCCTTCAAACAACATTTTTCGCATTCTGGTTTGCGCGCATTGCACACTGCCCGACCATGCATCACAAAGCGGTGGCACAGGTCGCTGCCTTCTTCCGGAGGAACGATCTTCCACAGGGCCATTTCCACCTTCTGCGGTTCCTTGATGCCGTCCACAAGGCCGATCTTGTTGCACAGCCGGATGCAGTGGGTGTCTGTTACGATAGCAGGCTTGCCAAACACATCGCCCATGATAAGGTTTGCGCTCTTGCGGCCTACGCCGGGCAGGGCGAGCAGCTCTTCAAAGGTGGTGGGCACCTGACAACCGTATTTATCGCGCAGCACCCGCATACAGGCGGAGATATCCCGCGCTTTGGAGTGTCCCAACCCGCAGGGCTTGACGATGGCTTCAATGTCTTCGGGTTCTGCAGCAGCCAGCGCAGCAACATTGGGATATTTGGCAAACAGGTCTTCCACCACAATGTTCACGCGGGCATCGGTGCACTGGGCTGCCAGACGCACGCTGACCAGAAGCTGCCAGGCATGGTCATAATCCAATGTACAGCCGGCATCTGGGTATTCTTTTTTTAACCGGTCGATCACTTCCAGCGCCAGCGCCTTTTTTGCAGTAAGGTCTTCTGGTGCTTTTTTACGAACAGGCATTTCATCCACTCCCATCGACAAAAGCTGATACGATAATACCATGTTTTGCGTTTTTTGTAAACTGCGGGCAAAAATTATCTGAGAATGATTTTCAGATAAAACCTTGCTCTTACTGCCAAAATGCGATATACTATAGAAAAATGCTGGGGGAATCGCGCCTCGGTACAGGAGGAGGAAAACACGATGAACGAACCACTGGCACAGCGTCTGCGGCCCAAAACACTGGCAGATGTCTGCGGTCAGCAGCATCTGCTGGCACCGGGCAGGGTGTTCCGCCGTACCATCGAGAGCGGACGCATCCCGAACATGATCTTCTACGGCCCGTCCGGTACCGGAAAAACGACGGTGGCACGCATCATTGCAGAAAACAGCGGTATGACGCTGCATAAGCTCAATGGCACTTCCTGCGGCACCGGGGACATCAAGGCGGTGCTCAAGGATATCGGCACGCTGGCAGGTGCGGGAGGCATCCTGCTGTATCTGGACGAGATCCAGTACCTGAACAAAAAACAGCAGCAGAGCCTGCTGGAATGCATTGAGGACGGCTCGGTGACGCTCATTGCATCCACCACCGAAAATCCATACTTCTACATTTATAATGCGCTGCTGTCCCGCTGTACGGTGTTTGAGTTCAAATCACTTTCGGCAGCGGATGTGGAGCGTGGGGTGCACAATGCACTGAAAAAGCTTTCGGAAGGGGAGAGCACAAAGGTCTGCATGGACGAGGATGCCTGTGCCTACCTTGCCGAGAGCGCAGGCGGCGACCTGCGCAAGGCGCTGGGCTGTCTTGATTTTGCGGTGACGGCAGCTCCCATTGAGGATGGGGAAAAGCACATTACGCTGGAAATGATCCAGCAGGTCACCCGCCGCACTGCCATGCGGTATGACCGGGAGGGCGATGACCACTACGACATCGTGTCAGCCTACCAGAAGTCCATGCGCGGCTCCGACCCGGATGCGGCGCTGCATTATCTGGCCCGTCTGCTGGAAGCAGGAGATCTGCCCTCGGCCTGCCGTCGCCTGATGGTATGTGCCTGCGAGGATGTGGGCCTTGCCTATCCACAGATCATCCCCATTGTGAAGGCGGCAATTGATGCCGCCAACATGGTGGGCCTGCCGGAAGCACGGCTCCCGCTGGCAGATGCCGTCATTCTGGTGGCCACCAGTCCCAAGTCCAACAGTGCCCATGATGCCATCAACGCGGCCATTGCGGATGTGCAGGCGGGCCGTACCGGGCCGATCCCGCGCCAACTGCAGAACAAGCACTACGACGGTGAGGATGCGCTGGTAAAGGGACAGAATTACAAATACGCCCATGATTACGCCCACCACTGGGTGGAACAGCAGTACCTGCCAGATGCCATCAAGGACGTAAAATATTACACCTTTGGCGATAACAAAAATGAGCAGGCGGCCCGTGCCTACTGGGCAAAGATCAAGGGCGAAGAGAACGTCTGAACCACGCCTTACACCCAAAACCCAAAAACAAAGAAAAAGGAGAACGATATGCGATATTCCAAACAGCGTGAGCTGGTCATGCAGACGGTGCAGAACCTGTGCGACCACCCCACCGCCGAGGAAATTTATGATGCTGCGGTCAAGGAATGCCCGGGCCTGAGCCTTGGCACCGTATACCGTAACCTGAATAGTCTGGTGGATGCGGGCCGGGTGCGCCGGGTGTCCATTCCAGGCAAGGCTGACCGCTTTGACCACACGCTGCCCTGGCACAGCCATCTGTACTGCACCGTGTGCGGCAGCGTGGCCGATGCCGAGGTGGACGAAAAGCAGGTGATGAAGCTGGTGAAAAACCAGAAGGGCCATGTGCAGGACTGCGCTGTTGTGCTGATCGGCGTATGCGAGGCCTGCTGCGAGAAGCAGGCGCAGGAAAACGCCCACTGAACCATAAAATTTACACGGAACCTCTTGCCCGGAGCGTATAAACAGGGTATACTATAGAGAAGGCTCTTTTCAGAAAGTGCAAGTAGATTTTCGCCGCACAGGGCGCTTCGGCCCGGCGGAGAAGGATGGTTTGATTGGAATACATTAGTTTTGAACATAATAACATTGCCGCTGAGCTGGTAAAACAGGCCTATGATACGCCGCCGCTGGCCTTTGTGCACAGCTATGGCTGTCAGCAGAACGTGAACGACGGCGAGCGGATCAAGGGCGTGCTGATGGACATCGGTTACGGCCTGTGCGACAAGCCCGAGGATGCAGATCTGATCCTCTTCAACACCTGCGCCGTGCGTGAGCATGCCGAGCAGCGTGTATTCGGTAATGTGGGTGCCCTGAAGGGACTCAAGGAAAAAAAGCATGATCTCATCATCGGCCTGTGCGGATGCATGGCCAACCAGAAGCATGTGGTGGAAAAGCTGCGCAAGAGTTACCCCTATGTAGACCTTGTGTTTGGCGTGGATGGCATCGACACCCTGCCGCAGCTCATTGCCCAGAAGCTGCAGAAGCATAAGCGTGTGCTGATGGAGCCCGCCCAGCGCCCGGTCATCGTGGAGAATATCCCCATCCGGCGTGAGAGCGAGTTCCGCGCATGGCTGCCCATCATGTACGGCTGCGACAACTTCTGTACCTACTGCATCGTGCCTTATGTGCGCGGCCGCGAAAAGAGCCGCAAGCCTGGTGATATCCTTGCCGAGTTCCGCGGTCTTGTGGAGGCAGGCTATAAGGAGATCACATTGCTGGGACAGAACGTCAACAGCTACGGCAAGGGTCTGGAAGAAAAGGTGGACTTTTCTGATCTGCTCAACCTGCTGTGCACGGTGCCCGGCGATTATCACATCCGCTTTATGACCAGCCACCCCAAGGATGCCAGTCACAAGCTGATCGACACCATTGCCGCCCAGCCGAAGCTGTGCAAGCACCTGCACCTGCCGGTGCAGTGCGGCTCCGATGAACTGCTGAAGAAGATGAACCGCCACTACACGGTGGAGCAGTACATGGAACTGATCGAATACGCTCGCAAAACGGTGCCCGGCATCACCTTTTCCAGTGACATCATCGTTGGCTTCCCCGGCGAGACCGAAGCGGACTTTGTAAAGACGCTGGAACTGGTGCAGAAGGTGGGCTATATGCAGCTGTTCACCTTTATCTATTCCAAGCGCACCGGCACCAAGGCTGCCGAAATGCCGGACCCCACCCCCCGTAAGGAAAAGACCGACCGCATGACCCGCCTGCTCAAGGTGCAGGACGAGATCGCCATGGCGCTGGTCAAGGCGCAGGTTGGTCAGACTGTGAAGGTACTGGTAGAGGGCTTTGGCCGCAATGAGGGCACCCTCTCCGGCCGTCTGGACAACAACCTGACGGTGGAGTTCACGGCAGACGCTTCCCTGATGGGCAGCTATGCCAACGTACATCTCACGGGCGCACGGGCGACTGTGCTGCTGGGTGAGCTTGCCTGAGTGATTCCGGGGCAGTGCCCCTGAACGTATAAATAAGAAGGAGACCATTCAAATGGATTGCATTGATCTTTTCAAGCGCGCAGCCGTTGCGCTGCAGACCGATAGCCGCTACCTCGTTCTGGATCAGACCCGCAAGGCAAACGATAAGGACGAAGAGCTGCAGAACCTGATCGGCGAGTTCAACCTCGCCCGCATGGATCTGAACAATGAGATCGGCAAGAGCGAGCGCAACGATGCCCGCATCGCCGAACTGAACGAAAAGGTGAACAGCCTGTACGGCCAGATCATGGGCAACGAGGGCATGGTGGCTTACAACGAGGCCAAGCGTGACTGCGAGAACCTCGTGAACTATATCGATGCCATCATCAACACTGCCATGAATGGCGGCGACCCCATGACGGTACAGGAGCCTTCTGCTTCCTGCACCGGCAGCTGCTCCACCTGCGGCGGCTGCCACTAAAACCGGCAAAAACAAAACGCGGCTGTGCAAAACAGACCGCGTTTTGTTTGCAAAAGCGGTTACAAGCCGCAAACTTGTGCACAGAACCATAGAACGGGAGAGAGGGTAAACCATGGCAGAGCTGTCGCCCATGATGCAGCAATATCTTGAGATCAAAAAACAACATAAGGACGAAATTCTGTTTTACCGCATCGGCGATTTTTATGAGATGTTCTTTGACGATGCCCTGACGGCATCCAAGGAACTGGATCTGACCCTGACCGGCAAGCAGTGCGGCATGGAAGAGCGGGCACCCATGTGCGGCGTGCCCTTCCACAGCTACGAGGGCTATGTGGCGCGGCTGATCGCCAAGGGCTACAAAGTAGCCATCTGTGAGCAGGTGGAAGACCCGGCCAAGGCCAAGGGCCTTGTCAAGCGGGATATCATCCGCGTGGTCACACCCGGCACGGTCATTGAGAGCAGTATGCTGCAGGATGACCGCAATAACTACATTGCCAGTATCTTCCTCAAAGGAAAGAAAGCAGGTTTGTGCTTTGCGGATGTCTCTACCGGTACGGCCCATATCACAGAGCTGAATGCAGACAAGATTGCCCCGGCGGTCATTACGGAGCTGTGCCGCTACCATCCCAGCGAAGTGCTGATGAATCCGGGTCTGCTGGACTGCCGCGAGGTGACGGCGTACATCAAAAAGAATATGACTTGTTCGGTGGAGCTGATCGAAGAGGAGCGCTATGCACCGGGCCTTGTGGCGGCATCGCTGGAAAACCAGTTTGGCCGCGACTGGGCGCAGACCACCGGCATTGCAGCGGACGGCCTTGTGCGCTTTGCCATGGCGGCACTGCTGGAATATCTGCACGATACCCAGATCAAGGGCGTGGAACGTCTGAAAACGGTCATAACCTATAATAAGGCCCAGTTCATGCGTCTTTCGCCCGTGACCCGCGCCAATCTGGAGCTGACCGAGACGCTGCGCGGCCGCGAAAAGCGGGGCACGCTGCTCTGGGTGCTGGATAAGACCAGTACATCTATGGGCAAGCGTATGCTGCGCAGCTGGATCGAGCAGCCGCTTATTTCCAGTGCACTCATCAACCACCGCCTGAACGCTGTGGAGAGCCTTGTCAAGCAGACCATGGCCCGCGGCGACCTGACCGAAGAGCTGGGTTACATTGCGGATATGGAACGCCTGATGACCCGCACGGTTTACGGCTCTGCCACACCCAAGGAGATCTATACGCTGGCCCAGACCTGCGACCGGCTGCCCGGCCTGCGCAGGCAGGCTGAGGCCTGCGGCTGCCCGGAGCTTGCTGAACTGGCAGTACAGATCGATCCGTTGGAGGACATCAAGGCCCGTATTTATGCGGCGGTGGACCCGGAAGCGCCCTCTACCCTCAAGGATGGCGGTGTCATTGCCAAAGGCTACCATGCCGAGGTGGACGAGCTGCGTTCCATCCGCGACAATACCAAGGGCGTTCTGGCGCAGCTGGAAGCCCGCCTGCGGCAGGAGACCGGCATCCCCAAGCTGAAGATCGGCTATAACCATGTGTTTGGCTACTTCATCGAGGTAAGCAACTCCTATAAGAGCATGGTGCCGGAGACCTACATCCGCAAGCAGACCCTGACTTCCGGCGAACGCTACATCACGCAGGAACTGAAAGAGCTGGAAAGCAAGATCCTAGGTGCCCACGAACGGCTCATCACGCTGGAGCACCGCCTGTTCAGCGAACTGCTGGAAAGCATCAGCGCTCAGCTGGACCGCATCCAGCGCACGGCCAATGCGGTGGCCCAGCTGGATGTGCTCACGGCGCTGGCGCAGGTGGCAGCGGAAAACAACTACTGCCGTCCCATCGTGGACGACAGTGACGAGCTGACCATCACCGAGGGCCGTCACCCTGTGGTGGAGCAGATGCTGAAAGGCAGCATGTTTGTACCCAATGATACCACCCTGAACTGTGGTGCAGACCGCTGCCTGATCATCACCGGCCCCAACATGGCAGGTAAATCCACGTACATGCGCCAGAATGCACTGATCGCGCTGATGGCGCAGATCGGCTCCTTTGTACCGGCTTCCAGCTGCCATGTGGGTGTGGTGGATGCCATTTTCACTCGCATCGGTGCGTCGGACGACCTGTCTGCCGGTCAGTCCACCTTTATGGTGGAGATGACCGAGGTAGCGGAGATCCTGAAAAATGCTACCGCCAAAAGCCTTGTGGTGCTGGACGAGATCGGCCGCGGCACTTCCACCTTTGACGGTATGAGCATTGCCCGCGCCGTAGTGGAGCACATTGCAGACCCCGCCAAGGGCCTTGGCTGCAAGACTCTGTTTGCCACCCACTACCACGAGCTGACCGAGCTGGAAGGCGGCGTGGACGGCGTAAAAAACTACAATATTGCAGTAAAAAAACGCGGCGAGGACATCACCTTCCTGCGCCGCATCGTGCGCGGCCCGGCGGATGACAGCTACGGCATCGAGGTGGCAAAGCTGGCAGGCCTGCCCGGCAGCGTGACCCGCCGCGCCCACGAGGTGCTGCGCGCGCTGGAAGCAACTGCACCTAAAAATAAAGTAGAGCAGATGGATTTTGATGCCCTGCAGGAGTATAACTCTCCGGCTGTGCCCAGCGAGATGATGGACAAGCTGGAAGCTCTGGATGTGGAAACGCTCACCCCCATTGAGGCTTTGAACTTCCTCTACGAGCTGAAAAAGACCCTGAAGGGCAGCCTGAACAGATGAAACTGCTCTACCTGACCCAGACCATACAAGGAGGGAAAACACCATGGCAGTGATCCATGTTCTGGATAAGCACACAGCCGAGCTGATCGCAGCCGGTGAGGTGGTCGAGCGTCCGGCATCCGTTGTTAAGGAGCTGCTGGAAAACTCCATTGATGCCGGTGCCACGCAGGTGACCGTCAGCATTGAATCCGGCGGCGTCAAGCTGATCGAGATCAGCGATAACGGCACCGGCATCGAGGCAGAATATATCTCCACGGCGTTTATCCGCCACGCCACCAGCAAAATTGAAACACCGGACGATCTGACCAACATCCATACGCTTGGCTTCCGCGGTGAAGCACTGGCATCCATTGCCAGCGTGGCCCGTGTAGAGCTGACCACCCGAACCGAGGTGGACGAGTTTGCCACAGTCTACCGCATTGAGGGCGGGGAAGAGGTCTCCCGTGAGCCGGGTGCCAGAGCTGTGGGCACCACCATCCGGGTAAAGGATCTGTTTTACAACACGCCTGCCCGCATGAAGTTCCTCAAAAAGGACTCCTCCGAGGGCACCTTTGTGTCGGATACAGTTACCCATGTAGCGCTCAGCCACCCGGAAGTCAGCGTCAAGTTCATCCGTGAGGGCAAGCTGCAGTATGTCACGCCCGGCGACGGCCAGCTGCGCGGTGCAGCCTATGCGGTGCTGGGCCGGGAGTTCAGCCGGGACCTCATTGAGCTGAAAAATCAGGAGGGCGTGTACCGCATCACCGGTCTGGTCACCCCGCCCAAAAGCTGCCGCGCCAGCCGAAGTATGCAGCATTTCTACATCAATGGCCGCTATGTACGCAACCGCACCATGATGGCCGGTATGGAGATGGCGTTCAAGGGTACCATGATGCAGGGCAAGTTCCCGGGCGGCATTCTGCTGCTGGAAATGCCGGCCGACCTTGTGGATGTCAATGTGCATCCGGCCAAGATCGAAGCCCGCTTTGCCCGCGAAAATGATGTTTTTGATGTGGTGTATCATGCCGTCAAGCTGGCATTGGTTCAGCCCGGCACCGGTGAACGGCTTTTTACCTTTGAAGCAGACAAAGAAGAAAAAGCTGAAAATTCAAAAAAAGACGCTGATATAATCAAAAATGATGTAAAGAACAATAACTTTACAGGCCTTTCTGCGATCATTCGGGGGCAGGCAGACCCGGGCGTTCTGCCACAGCAGCACTGGGAACCGGCAAAACCCGCCGCAGCACCGCAGCAGCCTGCCCCGTCTGCTGCAATGCAAATACCGACAGCACCCTGTGTGCCGCGCTGGAAAGGCAGTGTTCAGAACGAGGATATGCTGGATCCGTTCGTGACCCTTCACAGCCCGAAGCTGGAAACGACAAAGGCACCAGAGCCGTTCCGTGCGGCGGCAAGTGAAACGCAGCTGGATGTGGAACCGGAATTTGGAGAGACAAAACTGCATTCGCCTCAGGACCATATGGCAGCGTGGAACCCTGCGCAGGAAGCACCAAAGGAAGAACCTGAGAGTGCACCCTGTGCAGAAACAGAACCGGATGCGCCGGAAGCGGCAGAACAGGAAACTGTACTGGCCGAGCCGGAACAGATGAACTTTGATCCGACGGCGGATCAGCCGGAACCGCTGCGCTATGTGGGCGAGGTGTTCAGAACATATATCCTTGCAGAACGCGGCGACGAGCTGTGCCTGATCGATAAACACGCTGCCCACGAGCGCCAGCTATACGAAAAACTGGCCGCGAACTACGGCAATGTGCCCAGCCAGATGCTGCTGGAGCCTGCTGCCATCGACCTTGCTGCGGAGGAAAAGCAGGCCCTGCTGGATAACATTCCTCTGCTGGAAAATGCGGGCCTTGAGATCGCGGACTTTGGCGGCAATACCGTGGTGCTGCGCGCGGTGCCCGCAGATGTGGAGCCGCAGAATGCCGAAAGCCTGCTGGTGGAGATCGCAAATAAGCTGCTCAAGGGCGGCCATGATGCGCTGAACGAGCACACCGAGTGGGTGCTGCATTCTATCTCCTGCCGTGCAGCCATCAAGGCGGGGGACAAGTCCTCGCCGCAGGAACTGCTGGCGCTGGCCGAAAAGATCCTTTCCGGCGAGGTGCCGCCGTTCTGCCCGCATGGCCGCCCCTGCGTACTCAAATTGACCCGGAAGGAGCTGGAAAAGCAGTTTGGACGCATCGTATAAACATCCCGTGGTGGCCGTCGTCGGACCTACCGCAACCGGGAAGACAGCGCTGGGCGTAGAGCTTGCAAAACATTTTTCCGGCGAGGTCATCAGCTGTGATTCCATGCAGATCTATAAAGGTCTGGACATAGGCACGGCAAAGGTGACACCGGAGGAGACCTGCGGTATCCCGCATCACGGCGTGGATATCCTTACGCCGGACAAGGCTTTCAGCGTGGCAGACTTTACCGCCATGGCCGGAAAGCTGGAAGAAGAGATCTCTGCCCGGAAGAAGCTGCCCATCCTTGTGGGCGGCACAGGGCTGTATGTTCAGAGCTTTCTGTATGGGGTGCGCTTTACAGAGGAAAAAGCACCTGCCGGTCTGCGGGAGCAGCTGGCGGCGGAACTGGCTGCAAAAGGCGGTGCTGCCATGTACGAAGAACTGAAGCAGGCCGACCCGGAAGCTGCTGCGGCTATCCACCCGAACAATCAGGTGCGGGTGCTGCGCGCACTCGAACATTATCGTGCCACCGGCAAAAAGCTGAGCGAACAGAAGGCGGAGTCTCTCCCACCGGAGCGGCCCTACCGCAGCCTGATCCTCGGTCTGGATTTCCCAGAGCGCGCGGTACTTTACCGCCGCATTGACCTGCGTGTGGACAAAATGCTGGAAGCGGGCCTTATAAAGGAAGCGGAGCATGTCTGGCAGAACCGGGAAAGCTTCCGCACGGCAGCGCAGGCCATCGGATACAAGGAGCTCTTTCCGTATTTTGAGCAGACGGCTCCACTGGAAGCCTGCACGGAAAAGCTCAAGCAGGCGTCCCGCAACTATGCCAAGCGCCAGTTGACCTGGTTCCGCCATATGGACGGTGTGGTTTGGCTGGATGCCGGTGCACCGGATGCAGTGCAGACTGCCATCCGCAAAACTAGCGAATTTTTAGCGAAAGGATGATCGATATGCCGGATGAGACCCAGAAGGAACGCCATGCGCCGCATGTGCTTACCACTCTGGCAGGCGTGCTGATCGCGTTTCTGCTGCTGGCAGCAATTTATGTGGTGTATCAGGCCGCACATATCCTGTTCCCGCAGAATGTTTATGAGACTGCGCTGCCTGCGGTCATTTCGGATACGGTGGAAGCCGACGGAGTTCTGCTGTTCGACGAAAGCTATGTGGCAGGCAGCGGAAACCTTGGATATCTTGCTGCCGACGGCGAGCGCGTTTCAGCGGGCACCGCAGTGGCAGAGGTGTACAGCAACGCTTCGCAGGCTTCGCTGCGCCTGCAGCTGAACCAGCTGAATGATCAGATCGACCTGCTGCAGAAATCGCAGAACACTTCTGCGCTGCAGCTGGATACCCTTTTAAAAGAACGTTCTTCTGCGCTGTATGACCTGCTGGATACGCTGGACGACAGCGATTATGAAGCGGTGGATGATGATGCCAATGCCTACCTGCTGGCCCAGAACAAGCTCTGGGTGGTAACGGGCGAAGCTGCAAACTTTACCGATCAGATCACTGCGCTGGTCCAGCAGTCCCAGAGCGTGCAGGCGCAGCTGGGCAGCCCGGCGCAGATCACTGCACCGCAGACCGGCTATTTTGTGCGCTCTTCCAGCAGCGGACGGCTCAATGCCAGTGCCGATGATATCCTTGCACTGAACGCACAGGAGCTGCAGGGCTATCTGCAGTCCGACCCAGTGCTGGCACTGGACGGCTGCGCCGGTAAGATCGTGGCAGGGTTCACATGGCGCTATGTGGGCGTGTGCACTGCAAAGCAGGGCGAAAAGCTGCTGGGTCAGAACGGCAAGCCGCTGAGCACAGCGGTGGAGATCAGCTTCCCGGGTCAGGTGGAGAACAGCCTCAAGGCCACCGTCACCGAGGTGGAGATCGATCAGGACAGCGGCCTTGCCCGCTTTGTGCTTGCCTGCAACTCCATCAACGGCGATGTGCTTTGCCTGAACCGGGCTGCAGCACGCATCTCGGTAGGAGAGCGCAGCGGCCTGCGGGTGCCTGCTGCGGCTGTGCACTATTTAAAAGAGGATGGCACCGAGGCACAAACGCAGGGCGAAAACTACCTTCCCGGTGTGTACGTGAAACTTGGCAACATTGCCCGCTTCTGCCCGATCGACCCGGTGGACGCAGACCATCCCCTCATCACGGACGGCGATTACATCCTTGTTCTGCCCGAAGGGACCGAGGGCTCGGTCAGCAAGGTGAGGCTTTATGACGAAATAATCGTTTCCGGACAAAATTTGTATGATGGAAAGCTTTTGTAGTTATTGACATCTGAGGCAAAAAATCCGATAATAGATAAAGCTATTATTTGCATCTATTTGCAAAGAACGCCAGGCAGCGCCATGCTGCCCGAATGAAAGGAGCAGATTGTATGTCTTTGCTTGACAGCATTAAGAAAGGTCTGTTTGACCAGGAAGACGATTACGAGGATCAGTACATTGACGATGGCCCCCAGATGGTAAACAATAACAATGGCATCGGCCTTGGTGCTGATGACGAAAATGAAGAGCCTGTTGAGGGTGCCAAGAAGAACGGCAAGGTGGTCAACATCAATGCCACCACTCAGCTCAAGGTCGTTCTGGTCAAGCCTGAGCGTTTTGAGGATGCCAGTACCATTGCTGACCACCTGAACAACAAGCGCACCGTGGTGCTCAATCTGGAGTCTACCAACAAGGAAGTGTCCCGCCGTCTGGTGGATTTCCTGTCCGGTGTTGCATATGCAAACAATGGCCAGATCAAGCGCGTGGCCAACAGCACCTTCATCATCACTCCGTACAACGTGGATATCATGGGCGATCTGCTGGACGAGCTGGAGAACAATGGCGCGTTCTATTGATCCGCAGCCCAAGGCGGCGCGCGGGTTCATCCCTGCGCGTACCGATGAAGAACGCTATCTCATGCGCCATATCGAGGACTTGGCCCACACGGCCTTTTCCCGGGACATTGCGCGGTATTCGGCTTTCCTGAGTGACCGCGAGCAGGACTTGGCCCGCGCGGCACTGGGCCGTGCCGGTGTGCAGGAGGGCTTCCGGTTTGAGGGCGGCTGGCTGAATGCGGAGCGCAGGGTGCTCTGTATCGAGCCGGAGTACAGCTGCGGCGAAGCACCCATCTGCTGTGTGCGGCTGCAATGCCGTGCACAGGCGGGGGCTGCGCTGCCCGCCCACAAGGATTACCTGGGCAGTCTGATGGGCCTTGAGCTGCGGCGCGAGGCGCTGGGAGATATCGTTCTGCCGGAGGATCAGCCGGGCACAGCTTATGTGTTTGCACTGGAACCGGCAGCACAGTTGATCTGCCGGGAACTGTTTCAGGCTGGACACACGGAGCTGACCACGGAACTGCTGACGCTGGACGAGGTGCCGCAGTTTCCGCAGGCGGAGCGTGAGATGCACAGTGCAACGGTATCGTCCCTGCGGCTGGACGCTGTGCTGGCAGCTATGCTGCACTGCAGCCGAGGACAGGCTTCGGAATTGATCGAGGCGGGCAGGGTGGAGATCAACCACCTGCCGGCGGATAAACCTCATGCGCAGGTATATGAGGGCGATGTGTTCACGGTGCGCGGCAAGGGCCGCTTCAACCTGACTGCACTGCCCGGCAAAAGCAGAAAAGATCGGTCAATCATCGAATTTTTTCAATATTAAAAGCAACGGGAGGAAATGACTATGCTGACTCCGCAGGATGTCCGTTCTGTGCAATTTGAGAAAAACCTCCGCGGCTACCGCACAGAGGACGTAGACCGTTTTCTGGATAAGGTGGAAGAACAGCTGCGGGACGACGATGCGCAGGCGGAACAGCTTCGCAAGCAGATTACGGACCTGACTGCTGAAAACCAGAAGCTGCACGATGAACTGAAGAGCTTTGAGGCAGATGGTGAAATGCTCAAGAGCGCGCTGATCAATGCACAACGCATGGGCGAAAATGTCATCCGCGAAGCAAACCAGAAAGCAGAAGAGATCATCCATCGTGCAAATCTGCGCGGTGATGATATCATCCGCGATGCCAACGAACTGCTGCAGAAGGCAAACGACCGTGCAGACGAGATCGAGAACGAAGCAAACGAGAAGCGCCTTGCAGAGGAGCGCGAGTATGACCGCGTGCGTCTGGAAGTGACCCGCTTCAAGTCTGATGTGCTCAACCTGTACCGCAGCCATGTGGAGTCGCTGAGCCGTCTGCCGGAGTTCCAGAAGGAAACGGCTGCACAGGATGCCGAACAGGCAGAGCCTGCTGCAGAGGAAAGTGAGCCTGCCGCTGCAGCCCAGCCGCAGGCAGCGGACGTGCAGGAGCCGGAAGCAGAGCCTGCACAGCCCGCACAGGAAGATGCAGAACCTGCTGCCGTTGTTGAAAATGACGACGACAAGGCAGCTGACAGCAGCGAGGATTTCTGGGCAAAGGATGAGAGCCAGCTCAAGCTGGACCCGCCGCCCGCGCCTCCTGCTGATTTTAAGCCGGACGAGCCGGACTACGATGCTTTTCAGGGTGTCAAGTTCAGCGAGTAAGGCAACCCCATAAGGAAATATAGAGGAGAGTGTAAACCATTGGCTAAGAACAAATCGCAGTACGATAGTACTCTGAACCTGCCCAAGACCCTGTTTGAAATGCGTGCCGGCCTGCCCAAGAAGGAGCCGGTCATGCTGAAGGATTGGGACGACAACGACCTGTACAATCAGCTCATGAAGCACAACGAGGGCAAGCCGCAGTTCATCCTGCACGACGGCCCTCCGTACGCAAACGGTAATATCCACATGGGTACTGCCCTGAACAAGATCATCAAGGATATCATTATCCGCGATAAAAACATGGAGGGTTTCCAGGCTCCCTATGTGCCCGGCTTTGATACCCACGGCCTGCCAATCGAGCTGAAGGCTCTGTCCTCCGTCGGTGATAAGAAGAAGGACATTTCCAAGCTGGAACTGCGCCAGATCTGCGAAAAGTTTGCTACCGAGCACATCGATATCATGAGCGACCAGTTCAAGCGTCTGGGCGTTATCGGCGATTTCGAGCATCCGTATCTGACCCTGAAGCCTGAGTTCGAGGCACGCCAGATCGAGATTTTTGGCGAGATGGCAAAGAAGGGCTACATCTACAAGGGCCTGAAGCCCGTGTACTGGTGCCCGGACTGCCGCACGGCTCTGGCAGAGGCCGAGATCGAGTACGGCGAGGACGACTGCGATTCCATCTTCGTGCGTTTCCACGTCTCTCAGGACCCCAACGGTGTGCTGGCAAAGCACGGCATCCCGATGGACAAGACCTACTTCGTCATCTGGACCACCACCACTTGGACTCTGCCCGCTAACGAGGCGATCTGCCTGAACGGCCAGTTCGAGTACTCCTTCGTCAAAATCGGCGATGAGTTCCACATCATGGCCACCGAACTGGTCAAGAGCGTCATGGATGCCTGCCACATCGAGAACTACGAGATCGTGGGTGAGCCGGTCTCCGGTGCCGAGTTTGAGCTGATGCGCTACAACCACGTCTACCTGCCCAAGGAGGGCTGGGTCATTCTGGGCGATCACGTCACACTGGAAAGCGGTTCCGGCTGTGTCCATACCGCAGGCGGCCACGGCGTGGACGACTTCAACGTCTGCCAGAAGTATCCGCAGGTGCCCATCACCGTCCCCGTGGACGATGGCGGCTATCTGACCGAGCTGGCCGGTAAGTATGCAGGTCAGCGCGTGTGGGCTGCCAACAAGACCATTCTGGCCGATTTGACCGAGTCCGGTGCTGTCATGGGTCAGGTGCACATCAAGCATCAGTACCCGCACTGCTGGCGCTGCCATCACCCCATCATCTTCCGTGCAACGGAACAGTGGTTCTGCTCCATCGCAAAGTTCCGCGAGGATGTCTACAAGGCCATCGACACCGTTACCTGGATGCCGGATTGGGGCCATGACCGCATGAAGGGCATGGTGCGCGACCGCAACGACTGGTGCATCAGCCGCCAGCGCACCTGGGGCGTGCCCATCCCCGCATTCTATTGCAAGAAGTGCGGCACCTACCACATCACCGATGCCACCATCAAGGCTGTCAGCGACCTGTTCCGCAAGGAAGGTTCCGATGCATGGTATAAGTACGAAGCCGAGCAGATCATCCCCGCAGGCGAAGTGTGCGAAAAGTGCGGTGCTTCCGAGTGGACCAAGGACACCGACATCATGGATGTCTGGTTCGACTCCGGTTCCACCCACGCCGCTGTGCTGGAGGAGCGTCCGGAACTGCGCTTCCCGGCTGATATGTATATGGAAGGCGGCGACCAGTTCCGCGGCTGGTTCCAGTCCAGCCTGCTGACCAGCGTTGCAAGCAAGGGCTGCGCACCCTATAAGTCTGTTCTGTGCCACGGCTGGGTCGTGGATGAGCAGGGCAAGCAGATGCACAAGAGCGCCGGCAACGGCGTGGAGCCCAGCGAGATCATCAAGGACTACGGCGCTGATATCATCCGTCTGTGGGTGGCTTCTTCCGACTACACCGTGGATGTGCGTGCCGGCAAGAATATCTTCAAGCAGCTGAGCGAGGCTTACCGCAAGATCCGCAACACCGCTCGCTTCATTCTGGGCAATCTGGACGGCTTTGATCCCAACACCGACTGTGTGGCTGACGATCAGCTGCAGGAGATCGACCGCTGGGCACTGGCTGCTCTGGATGACCTGATGGTCAATACCAGCGCAGGCTACGCTGTGTACGACTTCAACAAGGTCTATCATGCAGTATACAACTTCTGCGTTGTTGCAATGTCCAACTTCTATTTGGATGTGACCAAGGATCGTCTGTACTGCACCAACGGCGCAGGCCGCAAGGCTGCTCAGACCACCATGTACAAGATCCTTGTGGCTCTGGACAAGATCATTGCGCCCATCCTGTGCTTCACCAGTCAGGAGATCTGGGACTTCATCCCCAAGACTGAGGGCATGAACAAGTACGTTGTCTTTGAGGAGATGCCCAAGGCCGGCCAGTATGCCGCCGATGAAGCCTTCAAGGCAAAGTGGGCTCAGCTGATCGCCGTCCGTGACGAGGTGAAGAAGGTTCTGGAGCAGGCCCGTGCCGAAAAGGTCATCGGTGCTTCTCTGGAGGCTGCCGTCACCCTGTACTGCAATGATACTGTGTACAGCCTGCTCAACAGCATCCCCATGGACGAGCTGGCCGACCTGATGATCGTCTCTCAGGTAGAGCTGGTCAAGGGCGAAGGCGGCGCTGCAAGTGCTGTTGAAGGCCTGGGCGTTGCTGCTGCACATGCCACCGGCGAAAAGTGCGAGCGCTGCTGGAAGTATTCTTCTTCCATCGGCAGCCATGCCGCACATCCCACCCTGTGCGCACGCTGCGCCAGCGTTGTGGAAGCCTAAGCGTTCCGCATAAAACAATGTTTTAAAGGGCGGCGCTCCCTTATACCGGGGAGCGCCGTTTTTTATACTGAATGATTTTGGGAGTATCCTATGGCATTTGTTGTTTTTAATCTGCTCGCGGCTGCGGCACTCATTGGCATCGATCAGGCCATCAAGCTGTGGGCCACCAATGTGCTGCAGCCCATTGGTGCAATGCCGCTGATCCCCCATGTGGTGGAGCTGCGGTTCGTGCTCAACCCGGGCATGGCGTTCAGCCTGCTCAGCGGCAAGCAGCTGTTCCTCATCATCGCTACCAGCATAGCGCTGATCTTTGTGGCCTATGGGCTGTTCTTCCGCAGCCGCGGCAGATACCTGCAGCAGGCTGCGCTGCTGCTGATCCTTGCCGGCGGCATCGGCAACCTGATCGACCGTGTGCTCAACGGCGAGGTTGTGGACTACATCAATCTGCTGTTCATGCAGTTTGCGGTGTTCAATTTTGCGGATATCTGCGTGTGTGTGGGCGTGGGCCTCTGGGTGCTGGTAATTTTTCTGGAAGAGCTGCACGCTGAGAACGGGCAGTCCCCGAAGGAGCAGTGAGCCATGGAACAGCGTGAATTTGTGGTGGAGCAGGAGACGGCAGGCCAGCGCATCGACCGCTTTCTGAGCGGCGAGGACACCGGCCTTTCCCGGTCTGCTCTGCAGGCGCTGGTGGCCGACGGTCATGTGTTGTGCAACGGCAGGCTGGTGGCCAAGAGCCTGAAGCTCAAGGCAGGCGACACCATCGTTCTGGAAATTCCGGACGCAAAGCCCATTGAGGCCGTGCCGCAGGACATCCCGCTGGAAATCGTCTATGAGGACGAGCATCTGCTGGTGGTCAACAAGCCCAAGGGCATGGTGGTGCACCCGGCTCCCGGCAACCCGGACGGCACACTGGTAAATGCACTGCTGTGGCACTGCAAGGGAAGCCTGTCCGGTATCGGCGGCGAGATCCGCCCCGGCATCGTGCACCGCATCGATAAGGACACCAGCGGACTGCTGGTGGTGGCAAAGGACGATGCAACGCACATCGGCCTTTCCCAGCAGATGGCGGTGCACAGTGTGGAGCGCGCGTATCGCACCATCGTGTACGGCGGCTTTGCACAAGATGAGGGCTTTGTGGAAAGCAATCTGGGCCGCAGCAAGACCGACCGCAAAAAGATGGCGGTCTACCCGGCCAGTGAGCCGCACACCAAATATGCCTATACCGGCTATCAGGTGCTGGAACGGTTGAACAACTTTACCATGCTGGAATGCCGCCTGAAGACCGGCCGCACCCATCAGATCCGCGTGCACATGGCATCCATCCAGCACCCGGTGGCGGGCGACCCGGTGTATGGCCCGCACAATTGCATCACCAGCCTGCACGGCCAGTGCCTGCACGCCAAAACGCTTGGCTTTGTGCACCCGATCACCGGCGAACATCTGCGGTTCGATTCGGAATTGCCGGAATACTTCACTCATTTTCTTGCAACGCTCAGGAGGGGAACGGTATGAACCATCTTTCTTCAACGCTTGTACTGTGTGATCTGGACCATCTGCTTTTGGGTGCCGACGGCAACCTGACGCAGGTGGTGCGGGATGTGCTGCAGCTGTTCGTCCGCCGCGGCGGACGTTTTACGGTGTTTTCCCAGCGCACGCCGCGGGCAGTGCGGTCCATTCTGGGCAGTGTGCGGCTCAGCGCTCCTGCGCTGGTGTGCGGCGGTGCCATGGCCTACCATTTTTCCGATGGCACCCGTCAGCCGCTGTGCACCTTTGCCGGGCAGGATGCCGACCTGTTCGCCCGCCTGCCGGTGGCAGAGGGCGTGGGCATTGCCCTGCAGATGACCGACGGTACTACCCGCGTGCTGCGCATGAGCGAGGCATTGGAGCGTCATCTGCGGCAGGAATGGACCCCTTATCTGCTGGCAAACGCGGCAGACATCAAGGGGGAAGAAG
The DNA here is from genome assembly GCF_009679715.1 of Faecalibacterium sp. BIOML-A1. NCBI lineage: Bacteria > Bacillati > Bacillota > Clostridia > Eubacteriales > Oscillospiraceae > Faecalibacterium > Faecalibacterium sp. BIOML-A1. The sequence goes on along the minus strand of NZ_WKZJ01000004.1, from coordinate 192,859 downwards.
TGCTGCGGGTGCTGCTGTATCAGGACAGCAAGGCAGTGCCCATGATCTCGCTGCTGGAAAAATCTCTGGGCGACCGCACAGCGGTGCTGCTGGGCGAGCGTGCCGCAGCGGATACGCTGATCCTGACCCCCAGAACCGTCTCTGGCCGTGAAATGCTGGATGCCGTGTGTATGCCGGTGGGCATCGACCCGGAAGATGTGCTGGTACTTGCCGGAGGGCTGCCTATGCTGGACATGGTGCGCGCTTCCAGCCAGAGCACCGCAGCTGCGGATGCCCCGGCTGAGCTGCGTCTTGCTGCCCAAAAGGTCACTTTGACCGATGCTGCGGCAGGTTCTGCAGTGGAAGTGCTGTACCGTATGGTGCGGGATGCTGAAAATTTGGCGTAAAATTTGTGCAAGACTTCTGCAAATTCTTTCGCAGAAGCCTTTCTTTTTGGAGGAAAGTCAGGTACAATGAGAGAAACGCATCTTCTGGCCCTGCAAAAGAAGGAAAAACTCTTTCTTGCGCTGTCGCTGGCGGCGGTGGTTTTGTGCACAGTGCTGGCCTTTGGCTTTGCCGTGCCGCTGCAGGCTGCCGAACCGCAGGTCCTGCCGGATACGACCGGGCTGGAACAGTATGTGCTGGTGGATCTGAACACTGCTGATCTCTCTGCGCTGTGCACACTGCCGGGCGTAGGGGAAAAGCGCGCACAGACGATTCTGGATTACCGGACGCAGAATGGCCCGTTTGAACGGGTAGAAGATGCAGCCAATGTTCCGGGCCTGACACAGACCATTGTGGATTCCTGGGCAGGAATGGCAACCGTGAGCTGAGCCGCAGCCGGCGGCCCGGCGCAGCAAAAAGGGGAATGATTATGAGTGACGATACCATTTTTATCAACCGGGAACTGAGCTGGCTGGATTTCAACCGGCGCGTTCTTGCGCTGGGCAAAGATAAAAATGTTCCGCTTGCAGAGCGGGTCAAATTTCTTGCGATCTACGGCTCCAATCTGGACGAGTTTTTTATGGTGCGCGTGGGTTCTCTGCAGGAGCGCGCCAATCTGGAACAGGAACAGGGCAAAAAGGTCAAGAGGGAAAACAAGACCAACATGTCCGCGGCGGAACAGCTGACTGCCATCATGCCCAAAACGGCACAGCTGCAGGAGGAGTGCGATAAATACTACGCAAAGGCGCTGGAAGCACTGGCGGAGTGCGGCTGGCGCAAGGTGGATCTTGACCACTTGTCCAAGGAGGACGAGCACTTCTGGAAGAAGTACTTCCAAACGGAGCTGTTCCCCATCCTCAGCCCGCAGATCGTGGATAACCGCCATCCGTTCCCATTCCTGCGCAATAAGGAGATTTACCTTGGCGTTCTGCTCAAGGAAAAACACCCGGCAGGGCAGAGCCTTGGCATCATTCCCATTTCCAGCCAGATGGAACGGATGCACGTTGTAAAAAAAGACGGCGAAACGCAGTTTGCACTTACCGAAGAGCTGGTGCTGCACTTTGCGGCCAGCATCTTTGGCAAAGAGACGATTCAGGAAAAATGTCTCTTCCGTGTTACCCGCAATGCGGATATCGACGTAAAAGAGGGCATGATGGATCATGATATCGACTACCGCGAGATCATGACCGAGTTGCTCAAGCGCCGCCGCAAGCTGGCTGCGGTGCGTCTGCAGATCACGCCTGCCCCGGCCCCGGAGGTAGAACGCCTGCTGTGCAACCGTCTGCTGCTCACCCATAAACGGGTGTTCGAGCAGAAAAGCCCGCTGGATCTGAGCTTTTTCTACAAGCTCACCGGCCGCATGGAAGCGGAGGGGCGGCCGGAACTGTTCTACCCGGCTGCACGGCCCATGCTGCCGCCGCCGGACTACGACCTTGCCGCTGAAGTGCAGAAGCACGATGTGCTGCTCAGCTACCCGTACCAGTCCATCCGGCCCTTCATTGCCATGCTCAAAAAGGCTGCTCATGATCCTGAGGTCATTTCCATCAAAATGACCTTGTACCGTATGGCGCGGGAGTCCCAGATCGTGCAGGCGCTGATGGAAGCCGCTGAGAACGGCAAAGAGGTGGTGGCGCTGGTGGAGCTGCGCGCCCGCTTTGACGAGCAGAACAATATCGACTGGTCGAAGCAGCTGGAAAGCGCAGGCTGTACGGTCATTTATGGCTTTGATGATTACAAAGTGCACTCCAAGCTGACCCTTATCACCAAAAAGAGCAAAGAGGGCTACTCTTATATCACCCAGATCGGCACCGGCAACTACAACGAAAAAACCAGTGAGCTTTACACGGACTACTCCTTCATTACGGCAGACCATGGCATTGGCGAGGAAGCTTCCAATGTGTTCCAGAACCTTGCCGTGCAGAAGCTGACTGAGGAGAGCGACCGGATGCTGGTAGCACCGCTGCGCTTCAAGAGCGTATTGCTGGAAGAGATGGATCGTGTCATTGCCGCCGCCCGCATGGGCCGTCCGGCATCCATGATCCTGAAAAACAATTCCATCAGCGACCGGGATATCATCCTCAAGCTGCAGGAAGCCAGCTGTGCCGGTGTGCGCATTGATATGATCGTGCGCGGCATCTGCTGCGTGCGCGCCGGTGTGCCCGGCAAGACGGAGAACCTGCATATTCGCAGCCTTGTGGGTCGTTATCTGGAGCATGGCCGTATTTACAGCTTCTTCGATGGTGCACATACCCGCATCTATATTGCATCCGGCGATTTTCTCACCCGCAACACCGAGTGCCGCGTGGAGGTGGGCGTGCGCGTGGAGGATCCCGTGCTGGTGCGGAAGCTTACCGACATTCTGCAGCTGCAGCTGCGGGATAACGTCAATGCCCGCGAGATGCGCCCGGACGGCAGCTACCAGAAGGTAAAGCCCGCTGAGGGCGAAGCACTGGTGAACGGCCAGATGGGCATGTATGAGCTGTTGAAAAATGACTGGACGCAGCCGGAGCCTTGGAAGCTTTCTGCCGCTGTGCAGGAAAAACAGCCTGAACCTTCTGCCGAAGCAGCAAAGCCAGAACCTGCGAAAACGGAAGCGGCTCCCGCTGCAAAACAGGCAGAAGCTTCTCACCCGGAATCTGCTGCGGCACCGGAAAGCGGCGACCATTTTGACCAGCTGGAACAGATGGTCAATCATAAAAAGCGTACAGAGCCACAGCCTGCCCCTGCAGCCAAGCCGATAAAGCCGGTGGTGGTGGAGACACCCGCCCCCAGAAGCCGCCTGAAACGGATTTTGGATTTTTTCAAGTTACGCAGATAATATTTGCAAGACCCGACAGAGCAAACCCTCTGTCGGGTCTTTTTGCGTGTTTGCCTGCATAAATAAAAAGCAAACGGAAGGCGGGAGGCAGAAGGTGCGGGCAAAGCGATGGGGACGAGCCGGGCACGGCAGGGAGCAGCCCAGACGGAGGGTGATTTTTCTGGCAGTTTTAGCCGGACTGCTGGTGTGCTTGGTGCTTCCGGTGCGGGCGCAGAAAAAAACGGGGAAGCTCTGTTTCCCGCTGGACACCACACAGTACCGTGTTTCGGACGGATACGGCTGGCGGCAGGATCCTTTTACCGGGGAAAGGACGTTCCATAAGGGCATTGATCTTGCCTGTGCAGAGGGAACAGAAGTGCTTGCTGCGGAAGGCGGTGCGGTGGTGCAGGCATACCGCAGCACAAGCTATGGCACCTGTCTGCGTGTTCTCCATACAGATGGCAGCGGGTCACTTTACGCCCATTTGCAGTACGCCTATGTCCGCCCGGGCGAGGTGGTGGAAGCAGGGCAGCTGCTGGGCGCAGCAGGGCGCAGCGGGCGCGCTACGGGAGCGCACCTGCATTTTGAACTGTACCGGCAGGGAACAGCCTGTGACCCGGCGGATGCGCTGGGCCTTTCCTCATGAAGCTGCATGATTCCCGGCAGCTGGGGCCGCTGGTGTTCCGCGACCCGCTGCTTTTGTGTAGCGCACTGTATTTTCTGCTCTACTTTGATGCAAGCGGCTTTCTGCGTCTGGGGCTGCTGGCGGCGTTCCTGCACGAGTGCGGGCACATTCTGGTGTATTGTGCGTTGCTGCGCCGCTTTCCGGTCATTGAGGTGACCATGACCGGCTTTTGTATGCGGATGGACGCTCCGGCCCGGGGCCTTTCACCGGGGCGGCTCTTCTGGCTGGCTGCTGTAGGCCCGGCGGTCAATTTCATGCTGGCAGGCATCTGGGCACTGCGGCTGGAACAGGAACTGACCATCCGCGGCAGTGCCTTCTGGGCGGCAAATCTGCTGACCGGGGGATTCAATCTGTTGCCCGTTCCACCGCTGGATGGGGCGCAGCTGGCATCCTGCCTGTGTGAAATGCGGCGTGCAGGCAAAAAGTTTAAGGGAAATGATTGAAAAAACAGCTCATTTCGGGTACAATAAAATGACGTGTAAAAATGGACTGTTTATTGGAGGACTCGATGTTTGATCCAAAACTGAAAGAAGCACTGGGACGGGTACAGAAGCCCGGCCGTTATACCGGCGGAGAACCCGGCAGTGTATATAAGGACAAAGAAAAAGTGGATGTCCGCTTTGCGTTCTGCTTTCCGGACACCTATGAGGTAGGTATGTCCTTCCTCGGCGAAAAGATCCTGTATGAGCTGCTCAACAGCCACGAAAACTGGTGGTGCGAGCGTGCTTTTATGCCGTGGCTGGATATGAAGGCCGAGATGGAGCGTCTTGGTCTGCCGCTCTACACCATGGAGAGCAAGGACCCGCTCACCGCTTTTGATGCAGTGGGCTTCACCCTGCAGTACGAGCTTTCCTATACCAATATTCTGGCTATGCTGGATCTGGCAGGCATCCCGTTCTATTCCAAGGATCGCGATGAAAGCTGGCCGCTGATCGTGGCGGGTGGCCCCTGCGCCTGCAACGCGGAACCCATTGCGGACTTTTTTGATGTGGTCCAGCTGGGCGAGGGCGAAAACCAGCTGCCCGGCATCTGCGCCGAGATCGAAAAGGCCAAGAAGGAGGGCGGCGTCTCCAAAAAGGAGCTGCTGCTGCGCATTGCAAAGATCCCCGGCGTCTATATTCCGGCATTCTACGATGTGGAGTATTACGAAGATGGCCGGGTCAAGGCCATCGCACCCAATGAGCCGGGCATCCCGGCGCGCATCACCAAGGCGATCATCAAGGACCTGAACGAGTTTGCCCCGCCCACGAATTTCGTGGTGCCCATGGTGGGTGCCATTCAGGACCGCGCCAGCATCGAGGTGCTGCGCGGCTGTGTGCGTGGCTGCCGTTTCTGTCAGGCGGGCTTTCTGTACCGCCCCATGCGCCAGCGTGACGCGGGCCTTCTGAACAGGGCGGCGCAGGAGCTGTGCGCTAACACTGGCTATGAGGAGCTGAGCCTTTCCAGCCTGTCCACCTCTGACCACGGCCAGCTGGAAGAGCTGCTGGACGATCTGAACGAGTGGGCACCCAAGGAGCATGTGAGTCTGTCGCTGCCTTCGCTGCGCGTGGACAACTTTTCCCAGAGCCTCATTGAAAAGACCACCAAGGTGCGCAAGAGCGGCCTGACCTTCGCCGCCGAAGCCGGCACCCAGCGCCTGCGCAACGTCATCAACAAGAATGTCACATGGGACGAGATCGAAAAGACCTGCACCATTGCATTCAATGCGGGCTACACCTCGGTCAAGCTCTACTTCATGATGGGCCTGCCCACTGAGACCATGGAGGACATTGAGGGCATCGCAGAGACGGCGCAGAAGGTGGTAGACCTCTATTATTCGCTGCCCAAGCGCGGCAAGGGCAAGGGTGTACAGGTGACCATCAGCTGTGCCTGCTTTGTGCCCAAGCCCCATACGCCGTTTGAGTTCGTGCCTATGGACACCGAAGAAATGCTGCGCGCCAAGCAGAAGCATCTGCTGGAAAGTGTGCGCAGCCGCAAGATCAAGGTCAACTATCACGACAGCACCACCAGCTTTCTGGAGGGCGTGTTTGCCAAGGGCGACCGCCGTCTGGCACCGGTCATTGTGGAAGCCTACAAGCGCGGCTGCTACTTTGACGGCTGGGAGGAGTGCTTCAAGTACGATACTTGGCTGCAGACCTTTGCTGATCTGGGCATCGACCCGGCGTTCTACTGCCAGCGTCCCATCGGTCTGGACGAAGTGACGCCCTGGTCCCACATGGATTACGGTGTCACCCATGAATATCTGGTGCGGGAGTACCAAAAGGCTCTTGCCGCCCAGACCACCCAGCCCTGCAACCGTGCCTGCCACGGCTGCGGTGCAAATCACCTGTTAGGAGGTCCCTGCTTTGATTACAGTCAGAATCTCGTTTGAGAAAAAGAATGAGGCCTCCTACATCTCCCTGCTGGACCTGCAGCGGGTGATGCAGCGGGTGCTCAAGCGCAGCGGCCTGCCGGTGTGGCATACGCTGGGTTTCAATCCCCACATCTATATGACCTTTGCCTGCCCGCTTTCGCTGGGGCAGGAGAGCGAGTGCGAGTGCGTGGACGTCAAGACCGAAGCGGAAGCCCCGGATTTTGAACAGTGGAAAGCGGCCCTCAATGCCATCATGCCCGCAGGCATCGTGATCACGCACGTTGGCCCGGTGCAGATGAAGGCGGACCTCATTGCCTACGCATGCTATCGCATCACCTACCCGGCGGCAGCGGCTGCGGCGCTGGATGCGTACAATGCGCTGGAAAGCGCTCCGGTGGAAAAGCACGGCAAAAAAGGCAACAAGATCATTGAGCTGAAGGATCACATCCCGCAGGTGGAGTACACCACGGAGGGGGACAGCCTGCACATTGAGCTGTGCCTGCCCGCTGCGCAGGAGCTGAACCTGAACCCCTCGCTGCTCACCGGCTTTCTGGAAGAAAAATTCGGTCTGCCTGCCGTCAGCGCCAACATCCTGCGCAAAAAGTTTTTGACGGCAGATAAGCAGCTGTTTGTCTGATCGGAGCGTGAAAGACCGTCTGTTGGGCAAAACAGAAAATTTTTGCATTTATTTTGGTCAGAACGCTTGCATTTACGCAGGTTTTGTGATATCCTATTTAGGCGTTAGTGTCCGCTGAGACCACAGCGGGGTTAATGACAATATCATTAAACGGGCGGTCCTCTGACGGCAAAGTGCCGTGTATGAACGTCTAAAAACAAATGGAGGATTCAAAAATGGACGCACTGAAGATTATTTCTGAAGGCAGCATCAAGGCTGAAAAGCCCCAGTTCAACGTTGGCGATACCGTCCGCGTTGATGTTCGTATCAAGGAAGGCGACCGTGAGCGCATTCAGGCCTTTGAGGGCACTGTGATCGCAAAAAAGCACGGTGGCGTTGCTGAGACCTTCACCGTTCGCCGCGTTGCTTACGGTGTTGGCATCGAGCGTGTCTTCCCCATCAACAGCCCCTTCGTTGAGAAGGTCACCGTTGTCCGCAAGGGCAAGGTCCGCCGCGCAAAGCTGTTCTACCTGCGTGGTCGTACGGGCAAGGCTGCCAAGGTCAAGAGCGATATTTGATTATCCCCGATTTGAAACGGGAGAAAAGGGACAACCTTGTTGTCCCTTTTTTCTTTATCAAAATTTCGGAAAAAATGCGGCTTTTTGCAGGCACCGTTCTTGCGAAGAGCCTGTCGGCTGCGGTATAATCGGGTCAGCAGTGTAAAACCAGAAGGTGAGGTGTACCGGATATGGAAAAACAGGAACAGGCAAAGCCCGTGCGTGGGCAGAACCTGCTGGAATGGTACGAGGCATTGATCTCGGCAGCGCTGGTGCTGGTGCTGATCTTTTCGTTTTTCTTCCGCATCATTCAGGTGGACGGCAGCTCCATGGTGCCCACACTGGTGAACGGTGATAAGCTCATCGTGTGGGGAGCAGGCTATACACCGCAGCGTGGTAACGTGGTCATTGTGGACAGTTATACCTCCTACGGTAAACCGCTGGTCAAGCGTGTCATCGCCAAAGGCGGCGATACGGTCTCCATCGATTATGCGACCGGCACCGTGGCGGTGAACGGTGAGGTCTTGCAGGAGGACTACATTGCAGAACCTACCTATCTTGGCTATGATGTAACTTTCCCGTATACGGTGCCGGAGGGCACGGTGTTCGTGATGGGTGATAACCGCAACCAGTCGCTGGACAGCCGCTCCACCTATGTGGGCTGCATCGACGAACGGGATATTCTGGGCAAGGTGCTTGTGTGCTTTATGCCCTTTACAGATTTTGGGGTGGTAAAATGAACGAAATGGATACCCGCTTTGCAAACCAGTACAATATTCAGTGGTTCCCGGGCCACATGACCAAGACTCTGCGCATGATGGAGCAGGAGATCCAGCATGTGGATGCAAGCCTTGTGCTGCTGGATGCCCGCATCCCGCTTTCCAGCCTGAACCCGGAGATCGAGCGCATCACGGCCCGCAAGCCGAAACTATACGCGCTGAACAAGGCCGATCTGGCAGACCCGGCTGTAACGGAAGAGTGGATCAAGTATTTCCGTGCGGCAGATGCTGGCTGTGTGGCCATCAGCGCCAAGCAGAAGGGCGGTGCCAATGCGGTAAAGGCTGCCATTGAAAAAGAACTGGCGGGCCTGCTGGAACGCCGCCAGAACCGCGGCATGGGCGGTGCCAAAACACAGGTGATGCTGTGCGGCATCCCCAATGTGGGCAAATCCACCTTCATCAACACCTTTGCAGGCTCTGCCCGCGCCAAGGCGGCAGACCGCCCGGGCGTAACCAAGGGCAAACAGTGGGTCAGCACCGACAAATTTGATCTGCTGGATATGCCCGGCGTACTGTGGAAGAAGTTCGACTCCAAGACCATTGCGTCCAATCTGGCCTTTATCGGCTCCATCAAGGATGATATTCTGGATGTGGAAGAGCTGGCCATGAACCTGCTGGACGAGGTGCGCCGCAACTACCCCGACCTTGTGGCCCAGCGCTACAAGCTGGATGCCGAAACGCTGGCCCTGCCGCCCTACGAGCTGATGGAAGCCATCGGCCGCAAGCGCGGTCTGCTGGTGCGCGGCGGCGAGGTGAACACCGAGCGCTGCGCCATTATGCTGGTGGACGAGTTCCGCGCCTGCAAGTGGGGCCGCATCTCGCTGGAGCGTCCGCCGCAGCGGGATGATCTGGCTGATTTTGCCGAGGAGGATGACGAATGAAGCGCCGTTCCGACGAGGAGATCTCGGCTCCGCTGTATGAATACGATGCCGCTGTACGCAGTCAGTACGGCTGCTTTGCAGGCGTGGACGAAGCCGGACGCGGCCCTCTGTGCGGCCCGGTGTGCGTAGCGGCCTGTATTCTGGACCCGGAGAATCCGGTCTTTGGCATCAACGACTCCAAAAAGCTTACCGAGAAAAAGCGGGAAGCTCTGTTTGATGAGATCATTGAAAAGGCGTTGGCCTACAAAATTGTTTTTGTGGGGCCGGAGATCATTGACCGGGACAACATCCTCAACGCCACCATGGGCGGCATGAAGCAGGCTGTGGAAGAGCTGGACATCGTGCCGAACCTTGTTCTCGTGGATGGAAACCGCACCCCGGCAGGGCTGCTGGTCCCGGCACAGCCGGTGGTCAAGGGCGATGCCACCAGTGCCAGCATCGGCGCAGCATCCGTCCTTGCCAAGGTCAGCCGTGACCGCTATATGCTGGAACTGGACAGACAGTATCCGCAGTATCAGCTGGCAAAGCACAAGGGCTACCCGACCAAGCTCCACTATGAGATGATTGCCCAGTACGGCATCCAGCCGTTCTACCGCCGCAGCTTCCTCAAAAAGCAGGGCTACTGGCCGGAGAACGGAAAGTGAACCGCGCCGAGACAGGGCGCAGGGGAGAAGCAGCTGCGGCCCGCTGGTATCAGAAGCAGGGCTGCAGGCTGCTGGCACACAACTTCCACACCCGGATGGGTGAGCTGGATGTTGTGGTGCAGGAGCCGGATGGGACCATTGTCATCTGTGAGGTCAAGACCCGTGCGGAAGGCTCTCTGGCCAGCCCGGCAGAAGCGGTGGACCGGCCCAAACAGCGCCGCCTGATCTGTGCGGCACAGTATTATCTGCAGCAGAACGGCCTGAGCGATGCACCGGTACGATTTGACGTGGCAGAAGTGTTCCCTCTTGACAGCGGGCGCTGGATGGTACATATTATAAGGGGCGCTTTTCTCACGTAAAGCAACGGCCCCGGTGGGAAAATGTACGGGCAGAGGGCTTCTCTGCCACAGCAGAAGAGCGTGCTTTTCACGTTCTACGGCGAAAAAGGAGCGACAACAATGCAGTTTTTTAGTACCAGAGACCAAAACCGCAAAGTGACTTCCTCGGAAGCAATCGCACAGGGCCTGTCCAACGAGGGCGGTCTGTTTGTACCGGAAAGCTTTCCGCAGGTGGATGTGAAGGCACTGTGCGAGCTGGACTACCCGGCCATGGCAGCTGCCGTCATCAAAGAATATCTGACCGACTACTCGCAGGATTTCCTGACCGAAGCTGCCCACAAGACCTACGGAGAGGCCTTTGGCGGCAAGGCAGGCTATCTTGCCCCGGTGGAAGGGGACACCTATGCCTTAGAGCTGTGGCATGGCCCTACCTGTGCATTCAAGGATTATGCTCTGCAGCTGATGCCGAAGCTTCTGGTGGAAGCCAAAAAGAATCTGGGCCGCACGGAAAAGACCCTGATCCTTGTGGCGACCAGCGGCGATACCGGCAAGGCAGCTCTGGACGGCTACCATGATATCCCGGGCGTGGAGATCGCAGTGTTCTATCCCACGGGCGGCACCAGCGAGATCCAGCGCCTGCAGATGGCAACGCAGGAGGGTGCCAACGTGGCAGTGTACGCTGTGCGCGGCAACTTTGATGATGCACAGACCGGTGTGAAGAAGGTCTTTGGTGACACTGCCATTGCAGCAGAGCTTGCCAAGCGGAACATCCGCCTGTCCAGCGCCAACTCCATCAACTGGGGCCGTCTGGTGCCGCAGATCGTCTATTACTTTGCCGCCTATGCCCAGCTGCTCAAGGCGGGCAGGATCACCTTCGGCGATGAAGTGGACTTCTGCGTACCCACCGGTAACTTCGGCGACATTCTGGCAGGCTACTATGCAAAGCGCATGGGCCTGCCCGTGGGCAAGCTGGTCTGCGCTTCCAACGAGAACAACGTGCTGACCGATTTCCTCACCACCGGCACCTACACCGCAAAGCGGGAGTTTTTCAAGACCACCTCGCCCAGCATGGACATTCTGGTGTCCTCGAACCTCGAGCGCCTTCTGTACCATGTCACCGGCAGTGATGCCGAGGTGGCGGGCCTGATGAAGAGCCTTGCCGAGACCGGAAGCTATACTGTGCGTCCGGAGACGCTGGCTGCCATTCAGGAGAACTTCTCCTGCGGCTGGAGCAGTGAGGAAGAAGTGGCAGGGGAGATCCGTGTCCGCTACGAGAAGGACAATTACCTGTGTGATACCCACACCGCCGTTGCGTTCCATGTGGCAGCGCAGAAAAAGCGCGAGGGCGTGCCCATGGTGGTGCTGTCCACCGCGTCTCCCTTCAAGTTCCCGCGCAGTGTGCTGGAAGCACTGGGCCGCACCGCCCCGGAAAATGATTTTGAAGCAATGCAGCAGCTGGAAGCAGCTACCGCGCATACCGCACCGGCAAGCCTTGCCGCACTGCGCCAGAAGCCGGAGCGCTTTAACACCGTGATCGATCCTGCGCAGATCGCCGAGGTGGCGCTGGGCTATCAGGAATAACACATCCTGCTGCATTTAGAACAGGAGAAAAAACATGGCACTTTTTGTGCTTGGCGATACCCACCTTTCTCTGGGCGCTTCCAAGCCGATGGATATTTTTCCCGGCTGGAATGATTATGTGGAGCGCCTTGAGAAAAACTGGCGCAAGCTCATCAAACCAGAGGATACCATTGTATTGGCGGGCGATATCAGCTGGGCCATGCGCCTGACCGATACCCGTAAGGATTTTGAATTTCTGCAGAGCCTGCCCGGGCAGAAGATCATCATGAAGGGCAACCACGATTACTGGTGGTCTACCGTGAACAAGATGAATGCCTACCTCAAAGCAGAAGGCTTTGATACCCTGCACATTCTGCACAACAACTCCTACAGTGTAGAGGGGTATGCACTGTGCGGTACCCGCGGCTGGCTGTTTGATGCAGGCGAGGCCCACGACGAAAAGGTGATGAACCGCGAGATCGGACGGCTGCGCATGAGCCTTGATGCCGCCGAACCCGGGCTGGAAAAGCTGGTGTTCCTGCACTATCCGCCGGTGTATACCGGCACCAGTGCGCCGGAGATCGTGGCCACCTTAAAGGAATACAGCATCAGGACCTGCTACTATGGCCATCTGCACGGCAATGCCATCCGCTATGCGGTGCAGGGCGATGTGGATGGCATCCACTACAAGCTGGTCAGTGCCGATGGGCTGCGTTTTTGCCCGTACCGCATCAATTGAACCGTTAAAACCAATAAAAATTAACAATTTGGGCTGGCAATTGTGTCAGGAGCGTGCTATAATAGTTTTTGACGCGATTGTTGCACCCAATTGAGCGCGCGCGTCCCCGCATATTGCAAAAGCAAGTTCATCCAGGACGCAGTGCGCGGTTGCAAAGGGCAAAAACTTCCTGCCCTGCGCAATAGAATTTTTGAGTGGAGGAAAAACAAATGAATTTCATCAAGTGTGAAAAGCTCGAGAAGAGCATGGCAGAACTGCAGTTCTCCATCGACGCAGAGGCTTTCAAGAAGGCTGTTGCCGATGTTTTCAAGAAGGAAGGCAAGAAGTACGCTGTTCCCGGCTTCCGTAAGGGCAAGGCTCCCCGCGCTCTGATCGAGAAGATGTACGGCGCTGATGTCTTTACCTATGATGCCATCAATGAGCTGTTCCCCGAGGCTTTCGAGGCTGCTGTCAAGGAAGCTGGCGTTGAGCCGGTCGGCCGTCCGGAGGTCACTGTTGACTCTGCTGATGAGACCAACGGTGTCACCCTGACCGTCAAGGTCGCTGTCAAGCCCGAAGTCAAGGTTGGCAGCTACAATGGTCTGACGGTTGAAAAGACTGTCCATACTGTTTCTGACGAGGCTGTTGAAGCTGAGCTGAAGCGTGTGCAGGAGCGCAATGCCCGTGAGCTGACCCGTGAGGGCGCTGCTGAGAACGGCGACATCGCTGATATCGACTTCGAGGGCTTCGTCGATGGCGTGGCTTTCGAGGGCGGCAAGGCCGAGCACTACAGCCTGACTCTGGGCAGCGGCAGCTTTATCCCCGGCTTTGAGGATCAGATCGTGGGCCACTCCGCTGGCGAAGAGTTCGACGTGAATGTTACCTTCCCCACCGAGTATCAGGCTGCCGAACTGGCTGGCAAGGCTGCTGTGTTCAAGATCAAGCTGCACGAAGTGAAGTACAAGGAGCTGCCTGCTCTGGATGACGAGCTGGCTAAGGATTGCTCTGAGTACGACACTCTGGACGAGTTCAAGGCTTCCATCCGCAAGAACAATCAGGAGCAGCTGGACAAGCAGGACGATCTGGCTGTTGAGAACGCTCTGGTGGATCAGGTCATCGAGAGCATGGAGGGTGAGATCCCCCAGGCAATGTATGATACCCGCATGGACGAGATGGTCAACGACTTTGCATTCCGCGTGGAGCAGCAGGGCCTGCGCCTCGAGGACTACCTGAAGTATATGGGCCAGACTATGGAGCAGTTCCGCGCTTCCTTCATGCCGCAGGCTGAGAAGCAGGTCAAGATCCGTCTGGCTCTGGAGGCTGTTGCTGCTGCTGAGAACATCGAGGCTTCCGAGGAGGAAGTTTCCGCTGAGATCAAGCGCATCGCTGACCAGTACAAGATGGAAGAGGACAAGGTTCGTGAGCTGGTCAATGTTGACGACCTGAAGAAGGATCTGGCCATCAACAAGGCCATCGACTTCATCAAGAGCCACGCAAACATCGTGGAGAAGGCTGCTGAGGAAGAGAAGGCTGCAGACGCTGAGTAATCAGCTCCTGTGTTCCTTTGAAGCGGGCAGTATGCTGCACGGTTTCAATCAAAGGTTGTAAAAATTGACCGATACGGCAGAACCGGCAGGGAAACCGTATCGGTCAATTTTGCAAATACTATATTCCATTTCAGGAGGCGAACTTTATGAGTTTTGTTCCTTACGTTGTGGAACAGTCGTCCCATGGCGAGCGTTCCTATGATATTTTCTCCCGTCTTTTGAACGATCGCATCATCGTTCTGAGCGAGGATGTCAACGATACCTCCGCCAGCCTTGTTGTGGCACAGCTGCTGTATCTGGAAGGGCAGGACCCGGACAAGGACATCAGCCTGTATATCAACAGCCCCGGCGGCTCCATCAGCGCCGGCATGGCCATCCACGATACCATGCAGTATATCAAGTGCGATGTTTCCACCATCTGCATGGGCATGGCAGCTTCCATGGGTGCCTTCCTGCTGGCAAGCGGCACCAAGGGGAAGCGTTTTGCACTGCCCAACTCGGAAATTCTGATCCATCAGCCGCTGATCGGCGGGCAGGGCGGCGGCCTTTCCGGCCAGACCACCGATATCAAGATCCATGCCGAGCACATGGTGTATATCCGCGATAAGATGAACCGCATGCTCAGCGAGTACACCGGCCAGCCGCTGGAAAAGATCCAGCTGGATACCGAGCGCGACAACTATATGTCCGCACTGCAGGCAAAGGAATACGGCCTGATCGATGAGGTCATTGCCCACCGCTGAGCCGCCGACATTTAATTTACCCAGGATAAGGAAAAACAGCTATGGCAAATAACAATTCCGGCAGAGACAAAAACGAAAAGGATCTGGTCTGCAGCTTCTGCGGAAAGCATCAGGACGAAGTGGAGCGTATGATCATCGGCCCCGGTGTCAATATCTGCAGCGAATGCATCGGCCTGTGCCACGACCTGCTTTCCGACAAGCCGGATCAGCCCAAAAGCGCCCGACCGGCCCGCGGTGCAAACCGTGCACACATCCAGCCTGCGGACGATCTGGATATCAACATCCTGACCCCGGCCGAGATCAAGGAAGGTCTGGATCAGTATGTGATCGGTCAGGACGAGGCAAAGCGTGTGCTGGCCGTCTCGGTCTACAACCACTACAAGCGCATCCTCAGCGGCAAGGGCAGCGATGTGGAGCTGCAGAAGTCCAACGTGCTGCTGCTGGGTCCTTCCGGCGTGGGCAAGACCCTGCTGGCACAGACTCTGGCAAAAATGCTGGGCGTTCCCTTCGCCATTGCCGATGCCACCACCCTGACCGAAGCCGGTTATGTGGGCGAGGATGTGGAGAACATTCTGCTCAAGTTGATCCAAGCAGCGGATTTTGATGTGCAGAAGGCACAGATCGGTATTATCTATATCGACGAGATCGACAAGATCACCCGCAAGAGTGAGAACCCCTCCATCACCCGCGATGTGGGCGGCGAGGGCGTGCAGCAGGCCCTGCTGAAGATTTTGGAGGGCACTGTGAGCAATGTTCCTCCGCAGGGCGGCCGCAAGCACCCGCAGCAGGAGTTCATCCAGATCGACACCACCAACATCCTGTTCATCTGCGGCGGTGCATTTGATGGCTTGGATAAGTATATCCTGCGCCGCACCGATAAGTCCGCACTGGGCTTCGGCAGCAGCCTGAAGGATAATTCCAGCGAAGCGGAGAAGGCTCTGCTGCGCAAGGTGGAGCCCCACGATCTGGTCAAGTTCGGCCTGATCCCGGAACTGATCGGCCGTCTGCCGGTCATTACCGTGCTGGACGATCTGGACGAGGACGCTCTGGTTCGCGTGCTCAAGGAGCCGCGCAACAGCCTTGTGAAGCAGTATAAGGAACTTCTGAGCATGGATAATGTGGAACTGAACTTCACTGACGAAGCACTCCACGCCATTGCCCGCAAGACGATCGAGCGCAAGACCGGTGCCCGCGGCCTGCGCAGCGTGATGGAAAGCATTCTGCTGCCCATCATGTACGAGGTGCCCACCGATGCTACCATCATCCGCGTAACTGTGGATGAAGATACCGTGGAAGGCGGCGAAGCACATCTGGAATACGGCGCGGTGCGCAAGCGCTATAAAAATCAGGTCGCTCTGAGCTGACGCTTTTAGCGTACAGCAGGGGAGCAAAGACCCGGCATTCAAGCTCTGTTTCAAAAGCTTTTTGCTTTTGGCAGGGCTTTTTGCTTTATTATTCTTGTTTCCGAGGGCAAAATGTACTATAATATTAAGGTCTGGAATGGCATGGGGAACGCTCCCTGGCAGGAATGCTCCGCAAAATGCCGCTCTGGCGCTATGGGTAACAGGAAGTACGATAAAGGAGTGTGTTTTCAATGGCAAATTATCTTGCAATGAATCGTGATGAACTCACTGCCGAAAAGGCAGCGCTTGAAGCAAAGTACAAGGAATTTCAGGCCAAGGGCCTCAAGCTGAATATGGCCCGCGGCAAGCCCGGCCCTCACCAGATGGATCTGGCCATGGACCTGCTGAAGATGAACGATTACACCACCGATGCTGGCACGGATGCCCGCAACTATGGCGAGCTGGAAGGCCTGCAGGAGGCCCGCGTGCTGTTTGCGGATGTCTTTGGCGTAAAGCCGGAGGAAGTGTTCGTGGGCGGCAACTCCAGCCTGCAGCTGATGTATAACCTCGTCAATATCGGCTATGTGTTCGGTTTCCCGGAGTCTCCGTGCCCCTGGTCTCAGGTGGAGAAGCGCAAGTTCCTCTGCCCGGTGCCCGGCTATGACCGTCACTTTGCTATTACCGAGGAGTTTGGCTTTGAGCTGATCAGCGTGCCTATGACCCCCAATGGCCCGGATATGGACATTGTGGAAAAGCTGGTGGCCGAGGATCCTGACATCAAGGGCATCTGGTGTGTGCCGCAGTATTCCAACCCCGATGGCTACACCTACAGCGATGAGACCATCGAGCGTTTTGCCAAGATGAAGACCGCTGCGCCTGATTTCAAGATCTTCTGGGATGAAGCCTATATCGTCCATCACCTGACCGATGAGATCATCGAGACTCCGGTGCTGCTGAACGAGAGCAAGAAGTACGGCAACGAAAACCGTGTGTTCATGTTCACTTCCACCAGCAAGATCACCTTCCCGGGCGCAGGTGTCTCTGCCATTGCCTGCAGCGAGAGCAGCATGAAGTATATCTGCAAGCGCTTCTCGGTCATGATCATCAGCTACGACAAGATGAACCAGCTGCGCCACGTCCGCTTCCTGAAGAACAAGGAAGGTGTGCTGGCCCACATGGCAAAGCACCGTCGTCGTCTGGTGCCCTGCTTTGATGCCGTCAAGACCGCGTTCAAGAACAACCTCATCCCCTGCGGGGATATTGCCCACTGGACGGACCCCAAGGGCGGCTACTTCATCAGCCTGTATGTGATGCCCGGCTGTGCAAAGCGCGTGGCGGGTCTGTGCAAGGATGCGGGCCTGACCCTGACCGGTGCCGGTTCTGCATATCCCTATCACAAGGACCCCGAGGATTCTCACCTGCGCATTGCGCCCACCTATCCCAGTCTGGACGAGGTGGAAACCGCTTCCGAACTGCTGTGCATCTGTGTGCGTCTGGCTGTGGCAGAAAAACTGCTGGCTGACAAGGCAGACTAACATTTTTTGATTTTATCTCCTCTGTGCGGCCCGTTTGGGCCGTCAGGGGAGTTTTGTCGCAAGAAAGCCGGCACGACGGCCCCCTTGCGGAAATGATAAGGCCCGCCGGAGCAGGCGGTCCGCACTAGAATACGGGCGGCAGCTGCAAGAACTGCTGCTTTTGGAGGTTCCCTGAATTTTATGAAAACAAAAGGAAAAGCATGGCATCTGATCGCCACAGTGCTGTTGATCGTGGTATTTGTGTATACTGCGTTCTTCGGTGTGTATGCCAAGTACGGCGATACGACCACGACCTACATCAAAGGTGCAAAGGATATCCGCTTCGGTGTGGATATCAAGGGCGGTGTCAACGTCACCTTTGTGCCGTCGGATGGCTACGATGCTACCGAAGAACAGCTGGAAGCAGCCCAGCTCGTCATTGAGAACCGTCTCGTAGCGCTGAACGTGACCGACTATGAGCTGTATGTGGACAACAATTCCGACAGCCTGATCCTGGAATTCCCGTGGCAGTCCGGTGAGACAGATTTTGACCCGGAAGCTGCGATCGATGAGATCGGTACCACCGCCTATCTGACCTTCCGCGGGGGAAGCAGTGCGGACGGTGAGCTGATCCTGGACGGCTCCATGATTGAGAGCGCCGCAGCTCAGTATGGCCCCGTCAGCAATGGCGGTGCTTCGGAATATTTCGTCTCCTTGAAGTTCACCGATGACGGTGCCAAGGCATTTGGCGATGCTACCACAAAACTGGCTGCATCGGGCGGCACCATCAGCATCTGGCTGGACGATGAAAACGTGAGCACGGCTACGGTCAATACTGCTATTACCGATGGCTCTGCCATCATTACAAGCTCGGCTTCCAATCCTTTCACGCAGGAGCAGGTCGTCAAGATGGCTCGCCAGATCAACTCCGGCGCACTGCCCTTTGCACTGACGGTGGACAGCTATTCCACCGTCAGCCCCAGTCTGGGAGAGAACAGCCTGAGCGCCATGGTTCTGGCCGGCCTGATCGCCTTTGCACTGATCGTGGTGTTCATGACGATGCTGTACCGTCTGCCGGGCTTCCTTGCATGTATTGCACTGGCTGGTCAGGTGGCAGCAACACTGGCGTTCGTTTCCGGTTACTTCCCGGTGTTTGAAAGCTTTACCATGACCCTGCCCGGCATCGCAGGCATCATCCTTGCCATCGGCATGGGCGTGGATGCCAATGTTATCACGGCAGAACGCATCAAGGAAGAGCTGAAAAACGGCAAGTCTCTGGATGGCGCGCTCAAGAGCGGTTTTGCCCGCGGCCTGACCCCCATCGTTGACGGCAACGTGACCATCGTCATCGTGGCCATCGTGCTGATGGGTGCCTTTGGCCCCTCGGACGGCATGTTTGCAAAGGCACTCCACTTTGTGTTCTTTGCCTTTGGCCCCTCCACCGCAGGCACTATTTATGCCTTCGGTTACACGCTGCTCACCGGCGTGCTGCTGAACTTTGTGTTTGGCGTGTTTGCTACCCGTGTGATGATCCGCGGTGCGGCATCCATCAAGGCACTGCGCAACCCTTGGCTCTACGGTGCGGAAAAGCCCGGCAAGGAAAAAGCCGAGAAGAAGCCCATCGACTTTGTGGGCCTGCGCAAGCGCTTCCTGACGATCTCCTCCTGCCTGATGGCAGCCATCGTGCTGTGCGCTGTGGTTTTGGGTGTCCATCTGGATACCGAGTTCACCGGCGGTGCCATGATCACCCTGAGCTACGAGGGCAGCTTTACCATGTCGGATGTGCAGAAGGTTGCATCCACTGCATTGGAGAATAACGGCCTGACCCTGCAGACCGGCGAGAATGTTGCTACCGGTGGCCAGACCCTGAAAATCTCGATGCCCGGTACCGAAACAGTGACTACCGAGCAGGTGGCCAAGCTGCTGGACAGCCTGAACGAAAGCTGCCCGAACAACAATTTTGAACAACTGTCGCTGAGCAACGTCAGCGCTGCCATGGGCACCAAGTTCCTGCAGAAGAGTCTGGTTGCCGTGGTGTTTGCACTGGTGCTGATCCTGCTGTACATCGCCCTGCGCTTCAAGAACATCGGCGGCCTGACCGGCGGCATGATGGCAGTGCTGGCGCTTGTGAACGACCTGATGGTGGTGTTTGGCACCTTCGTGCTGCTGCGCACCGCGCTGGACGGCAATTTCATTGCCGCCATGCTTACCATTCTTGGCTACTCCATCAACGATACCGTTGTGGTCTACGACCGTATCCGCGAGAACCGCACCCTGATGGGCAAAAAGGCATCCTTTGAAGAGCTGGTGAACCACTCGGTGAACCAGTCCGCCCGCCGCACCCTGATCACCACCATTACCACGGTGATGGCGCTGGGCGTTATGTGCATCGTGGCAAAGCTGTATGGTCTGGACAGCATCTTTACCTTTGCGTTCCCACTGATGATGGGCATGATCAGCGGCGTGTACACTTCGCTGTGCGTTTCCACCTCTGCGTGGGTGCTGTGGAGTGAGCGCAAGCCCAAGACCAAAGCCTAAAAACACAGCCCGGTCAGACCGGACAGGAGGAACAGAACATGAAGTGTCCCTATTGCGGAGCCGAGGAATCCAAAGTGATCGATTCCCGCCCCACCGAAGACAGTGAGCGCATCCGCCGCCGCCGCGAATGCCTGAGCTGCCATATGCGCTTTACGACCTATGAGGTCGTGGAGACTGTTCCGCTTGTGGTCATCAAAAAGGACAGCTCCCGTGAGCCGTTCGACCGGCAGAAGCTGCTCAACGCCATGGTGCGTGCCTGCGCCAAGCGGCCGGTCAGCTACGAATCGCTGGAGCGTGCGGTAAGCAGCATTGAGCAGACGCTGCTCAGCTCCTACGACCGTGAGATCCCCAGCGTGCGCATCGGTGAGCTGACCATGCAGGAACTGAAAAAGATCGACGAAGTGGCATATGTTCGCTTTGCATCGGTCTACCGTCAGTTTGCAGACGTGGAAAGTTTTTTCAATGAGCTGAAAAAGCTGATGGGCGACCGCAAGGAACCACAGAAATAATTCGCATCAGAACACCGGCTTTCGCCCAATGGGGCAGGGCCGGTGTTTTTGTTTATACCAGCCGGTGCGAGAGCCATTCCAGTGTTTCCACCTGTACCTGTGCGCGGCGCAGCTCACCAAAGGCTTCCTCTGGGGCACCCATTTCCAGGTGTCCGTCCGCCGCCCGCAGCGCAGCTTCCAGCTCGGTAAAATCTGCTGTGCGCAGCAGGTGGTTCATTTTGGTGCGCATTTGGTCGCACCGGTCGGCACCATCAGCAAGCGCCTGCCGGGCGGCAGGGTAGTCGGCATTGCGGATGGCTTCGGCGGCGGTGTCAAGGTCTGCCGAGATCACATCCGCAAAGCTCTGCACCTTCCAGCTGCTGTAAAAGGCCACGCTCAACAGTACGGCCACAATGGCGATACATGCATAGATCCGCTTCATCCGCTCACCTCAATGGGAGCCGCCGGCACGGCGGTTCTCTTTTTTTAGCAAAAAATAATCCTCGGTCTCGTTGCCGATCAGCAGCAAAATTTCTTCCGGCAGCAGGGTGTTGGCCTGCGCCGTGCGTTCCAGCCACGTGCGGTCCTTGCCGCACCAGCGCAGGTTGTCTTCCAGCACCTGTCCGTCCAGCACAAAGGGAATGGTGGCGTTGGTATGGGTCACCTTCAGCTGCAGGTCAGCAAGACGGGTTGGCTCTTTTTCTGGCCGCAGTGCTGCCGAAAGGGTGCCGTTCGTCTCGATCACTGCGTAGGAGACCTCCCGTGGGTCAAAAATATTTTTACCGCGCAGCGCTTCCATCAGGTCAGCTGTGGTCAGCCGCAGCATCCGCAAGGCTTTCTGATCGATCTGCCCGTCCAAGATCACCGTCTTTGGTCTGCCGGAAAGAAAGTTGAAGAATTTCTGGCTGCGGAAGCTCAGCACGGAGCCCAGCAGTTCCAGCGCTGCAATGAGAAACAGTGGGATCAGGCTGGATGTGATGGGCACCTCTTCCGATTCAATGGAGATGGATGCCAGATTGGAAATGAGAATGGTGGACACCAGTTCTTCGGGTTGCAGTTCGCCCAGCTGGCGCTTGCCCATCAGCCGCATGGCAAACAGAACGCACAGATAAATGATGATAGTGCGGCAGATCAGAAGCTTCAAGTAACAAGACCTCCTGTCGTTTCTGGCGGAATGGATGCCGCTGCAGCCGGGCATACTGCTGTGCAAAGGAGTGGTTGGATGCGGCAGTTATCACAGAGCCTTGCGGCAAATCTTGCGGTGCTGGACAAAATGTTTGGCACCTCTGCGGATTATTATGCCAAGGAGATCACGATTTATCATTGCAGGGGAAGCATCCTGCTGTTTGACGGCATGGCAAGCCTGAATTCTTTGTGGGAGCTTTTACTGGATGCGGCCAGCCGTCAGGCACCGCCGCAGCAGGCAGGCCAGCGTTGCACCGGGCCGCAGGTCTTTGAGCTGATCCTGCACGGCTCAGCATTTCCGGCAGAAAGTGAGCCGGTAACAGATCTGGCTGATCTGATCAAACGAATGACGGCAGGCATGGCGGTCTTACTGCTGGACGGCTGCGCAAAGGGCATTGCCTTCTCGGTGCAGGGACTGAAGTTCCGCTCGGTAGACGAGCCTTCCGGGGAGGGCAATCTGCGCGGCTCCCGCGAAGGCTTTGCCGACCTGCTGCGGGTCAATCTGAGCCTGCTGCGGCGGCTCATCCGTACCGAACATCTGGTGCAGGAGGTGGCGCAGGCCGATACCGAAATGCAAACGGAATACGCCATCTGCTACTGCAAAAACAGGGCAGACTCCGCCATGGTGATCCGTGTGCGCAAAGCGCTTGCCGCTGCAAAGCCGGAGCTTTTGCTGGATTCCAGTTACTTTGTGCCGTGGCTGCTGCCGGGCAAGGCGCGGCTGTTCACGCCGGTAAGCTACACCGAGCGGCCTGCCGTGGCGGCGGCAAAGATCTGTGAGGGCAAGATCGTGGTGCTGGTCAACGGAAGTCCCTCTGCCATGGTGCTTCCGGCTCTTTTCTGCGAAAATTTTGAGTGCTTGGACGATTATGCATCCACCGCCGTGTTTTCCTCTTTTCTGCGCATCCTCAAATATGTTTCGTTCTACCTCACAGTATTTCTGCCGGGTGTATTCGTCTGTCTGGCGGTCTACCTGCCGGAGCTGATCCCACCGCAGCTTCTGTACAAGATCGAAGCGGCGGAGAAGGCCACACCGCTGCCGCTGTTTGCGGAAATGCTGCTGGTCATACTCATTTTGGAGGTCATCCGGGAAGCAGGTCTGCGGATGCCGCAGTCGCTGGGGCATTCGGTCAGTCTGGTGTCCGCGTTGATCATCGGCGATGCTGCCATTGCCACCGGGCTTATGAGCACGCCGGTGATCTTTGTGGCAAGCATCACGGCCATCGCGGTGTTCGTCACGCCCTCTTTGTACGAGCCTGCTACGCTGCTGCGTCTGGGTGTGGTGCTGGCTGCAGGTCTTGCCGGGCCGGTGGGCCTTGCGGGGGCTTTTTTTGCAGTTCTGCTCAGTCTTTCCGGCACAGCCTGCCTGCAGGTGCCATATCTGGCGGCGCATCCGTTCCCGCAGCGGCCCATGGAAGAGGATGGCATCATCCGCCGCAACTACCGCCGTCTTTCAGCGCACGACTTTAATATCTGGCAGAAACGGGAGGGAAAATGATACAAAAACAGAAAGGCTTTTCTGCTCCCGTGCTGGCACTGAGCGTGTGGACAGCTGCGCTGGCAGAAGAAATGCAGACCGGTATCTCTCCGCGTGGGATGATCATTCATGGAGCGGTTCAGGCTCTTTTGCTCACATGCATCAGTGGGGTGTTCTCTGCCTGCTGGCAGCGGGCAGCCATGCAGTGGGTCTGGCTGTTTTCCGCAGGAGCATGGTTTCTGGCAGAGTTGTTTGGAACCGTAATGCAGGCCCAGAACATCTGCCAGCAGGAGTTCCGCTCCATGGCGCTGATCGGCCTGCTGCCGCTTTTGCTCTGGGCAGGGTGGTGTATTCCGCCTTCCGGCTGGGATGCTCCGGCACGGGTGCTGTGGTGGTTCGTGCTGCTGGGTGGGCTGGTCTGTCTGACAGGGCTTGCCGGGCAGATGGACTGGGCGCACCTGCTGACGGCAGATGCTGTGCAACTGGCCCGCTGGCCGCGTGTTCCGCTGTATGCGGAGTATTTGTTCTGGCCGCTTCTTGCAGGTTATGAAGAGCCGCGCAGCATGTCCTGGCTGCCATGGCTCACCTTTCTGGCACAGGCGGGTCTTACTGCCGGGATGTGCCTCGTATTTGGCGCAGCGGATTACCCGGAACAGGAACTGCTGCGGGCATGGAGTGCAGATGTTTTCTCCCGCATGGATGCACTGCTTTTGCTCATCTGGCTCACCTGCGCGATCTTCCGCACCGGCTTTCTCTGTGCGGCAGTGCGTACCGTGTGGCAGCGCGCGGTGCAGTGCGGGAAAGGAGCGGTAAAATGAAGCAGAAGAAACTGCGCTCTCTCAGTGCGGTGCTTTTGATCGGGTGGTGCCTGATTTTTCTGCGCTGCGAGACCACCGAAAAAAGCATGGTTCGTGCGCTGTATCTTGCTCAGAAGGAACAGTCCATCACCGTAGGGCTGCTGTATCAGGCTCCGGAAGCCGCCGCCGATGCATCCGAGGCTTCTGGGGCTGTGCAGCTGCAGTTGGCGCAGGCGGACACGCTGGCAAAAGCGCTTGCGGCGGCTCAAAAGCAACTGCCGCAAAAGGCGGATTACCGCCTGTGCGATTATCTGCTGATCGATCAAGATGCATCGGCAGAGCTGCTTGCAGCGTATGAGCGTACGGTGCTGGAAAACAGGCAGGGCAGGGTATCGGCAAAAGTTTCTGTGCTGGAAATGGACGATGGATTTTTGGAGGAACTTCCAGCGGAAAAGCAGGAATTTCCGAACAAACTGCTTGAGTTGCTCAAGCAGTGCACAGACCAGATGCCGAGGCTTTACCAGTATCAGGACGGAATGCTTCTGCCGCAGCTGCGGGCAGAGAAACAGGAAGTGGCACTTGCAGATACAAGCATCCTCTGGCGAGTGGAAAACAGCATTGAGCTGGAGGCCCGGCAGGCGGAAACAGCGCGGCTTTTGCTGGAAATGGGAGGCGTGCATACTTTCTGGCTGGAAGGTGAGCCGGTAACGGTCCGCCGATGCAGCGTGTCTGTCACCCTGCGGGAAGAAACTGCCAGTCTGCGGCTGGACTGTCAGCGCAGCTATGATACGCCGCAGCCCAGCGCCGCACAGTGCAAACAGCTGGCAGAACTGTGCACGCAGACGGTGCAGTCTTTCTGGCAGCAGGGCATCGACCTTGTGCATCTGCAGCAGCGCAGTGCATTGCAGAACGGTGTGGGCAGAGAAAAGATCACAATAAAAAACGCCTGCCCGCAATTGAAGGCAGACGTGAGATTTTTACCGATGTGATTCAGTTGGCAGTGGGGAAGGTGACAGTAATGGTAGTGCCCACATCCACCTGACTTTCCAGCTTGATACGTGCGTTGTGGATGCGTGCGATATGCTTGACGATGGCAAGGCCCAGACCGGTACCGCCGGTAGCCTTGCTGCGGCTCTTATCCACACGATAGAAGCGCTCAAACACGCTGGACTGTGCTTCTTTCGGGATGCCGATGCCGTTATCGGCCACAGTCAGGGTGCAGTGTCCGTCGCGGCTGCAGGCTGTGGTGATCTGTACCTTACCGCCGGGACGATTATAACGGATCGCATTATCGCACAGGTTCTGGCATAGCTCGTCCAGCAGGGCACGGTTGCCGTGCACAAGAGCACTTTCGCCCAGACAGTTCAGCGAGATGTAAGCCCGGCGGGCATTCAGCTTCTGGCGCTCTACGCAGTCCTTGGCAACGGTAAGCAGATCCACTGTTTCCATCTCCGGCTCAGAACCGGCTTCGCTGGCGTTGTCCAGACTGGAAAGCTGCAGGATATCGTTCACCAGCTGGATCATACGGCTGGCCTCCACATGGATCTTCTGGGCAAAGCCCGGCACATCCTCAGGCTTTGCAATGCCGGTCTCGATCAGCTCCGCATAGCCGGAAATACTGGTCAGCGGGGTCTTCAGCTCATGGCTGACATTGGCAGTAAACTCCTGCCGCATCTTTTCGTTGTTCTCACGGAGGATGCGGTCAGAGTGGATGCTTTCGGCAAAGGGGACAAGCTCCTTATAGGGAACATTGTCCTGAATATGATCCAGATCTTCGGTCATGCTCAGCACAGGGGAGACCAATGCACGGGTGAGCAGAGCTGCCAGCACAGCGGCGGCCAGCATGAGTGCAACGCAGCTCAGCACGATGGCAGGCAGGGTCGAATCATAAATAGACCAGACCGTTTCTGCATCCTGTGCCATGCGCAAAATCTCACCGTTGGGCAACAGTACGGCATAGTAATAGGTCTCGTAGCCCATGGTCTGGGAGTCGCGGATGTCCCGGCCCACACCTTCGGTCATGGCCTGACGGATCTCCGGGCGGGAGAGATGGTTCTCCATGGGCTGATCGGTAGCAGATTCAAACAGCACGCTGCCGTCCTGCGAGATCAGGGTGATGCGCAGATCATTGGTAACAAAGGACGAAAGCTGCTGCGGGTCCTGCACCAGATCATAACCGGCGCTTACCAGATCGGCTTCCCGCTCAAGGCTGGTCCATGCCTGAGCCGTGAATGCCTTGTGAAAAACAAAGATGCAAAGCGCCGCCGTGAACAGCAGACCAAGGAAGCCCATCAGGAACAGGCGGTAGCTGATCTTTTCTTCCATGCTGCGCAGCTTCATTCTTCACCGGCCTCCTCTTCATCGGTCAGCTTGTAACCCACCTTGCGCACAGTGCAGATGTATTTGCCGGCATCCCCCAGCTTTTTGCGCAGGGTGCGGATATGCATATCCACAGTGCGGCTCTCCACCGAAATGTCGGTGCCCCACACCACCTGCAGAATGGTCTCGCGTGTCACCACCAGATTGGTGTTCTCCAGCAGCAAACGCAGCAGGCTGTACTCCTTGTAGGTCAGCTCCACCGGCGTTCCGCTCACAGTCACGTTGTGACGGGCATTGTCCAGCAGGATCTCGTGAAAGCTGAGTACGTTGGGACGTGCTTCCGGAGCCGAGCGGCGCAAGGCGGCGCGCACCCGGCTCAAAAATTCCATGATGCCAAAAGGCTTTGAGATGTAATCATCGGCACCGCAGTCCAGCCCGCGCACGGTGTCCAGCTCACTGGATTTTGCAGTCACCATGATGACGGGCAGCCTGCGCAGGGAAGGGGTGTTGCGCAGCTTTTTCAGGATGGAAAAACCGTCCTCACCGGGCAGCATCACGTCTAAGATCACCAGTTCCGGCTCTGCAGCGTGCATGGCCTGCCAGAACGGCTCAGAGCTTTCAAAGCTGGTCACTTCGTATCCGCTGGACTGCAGGGCATACTGTTCCAGCTCCCGGATGGCGGCATCGTCTTCAACAATATAGATCATTTGTCAAAATCCTCCGCAGATTGATTTTCAGGGAAGAGATAGCGTTCACGGTAACGGTCAAGACGGCGATGGAATTCCTCACTTTCCTTGGTGTCATTGCCGTGACGCAGCTCGTTGAGGTATGCGTGGGTATCAAAGCTGTCCTGTGCAACCTCGATCTGTGCAACGGCTACGTTGCTGCAGTGGTCGCACACACGCTCATAGTTGGTCAGCAGGTCGTCCAGCACAAAGCCATATTCAATGGAGCAGCTGCCGGCCTGCAGGCGGGCAATGTGATGGGCCTTGATGGCACGTACCAGCTCGTTGACCACGGCTTCCAGCGGTTCCACCTTGCTGGCAAGATGCAGATCACCCTTGCGGAAAGCATCAGTGGTGCGGTTCAGAATATCCTGCACCGCATCCTCCAGCACCTGCAGCTCGTCGCGGGCATCCTGCGAGAACTGGATTTCTTTGGTGTGCATCTCTTCGGCAGATTCCATCAGGTTTACGGAATGGTCGCTGATACGCTCAAAATCGCTGATGGTGTGCAGCAGGGTATTTACGCTCTGGCTGTCGGCATGGTTCAGCTCACGGCTGGAAAGCTTGACGAGATAGGTGCCGAGAGCGTCCTCGTAACGGTCTACCTGCGTCTCTTCCTCGCGGATTTTCTGCGCAAGGGTGTCGTTCCAATCATGAGTCAGGCTCATGGCCTGCATCACGCCCACACGGGCAAGCTCTGCCATTTCAGCAGTTGCAGAGCGTGCACGCTCCACGGCCACGGCAGGGGTGTTCAGCAGGCGGTTATCCAGCAGCGCAAAGCTTTCCTTTTCCGGCGAATCCGGAATGGTAAGGATGGCCAGCTTTTCCAGCAGGTTTGCAAAGGGCAGCAGCACCAGCGTTGCCACGATATTGAACACCGAGTGCACCACAGCGATGCCCCATGCCTCGATGGTGGTGTTCACAAAAGCAAAGTGGCAGACCGTATTCAGGCCGTAAAAGCCGACAAGGAAGATGGTCACACCGATGATGTTGAAGTACAGATGGACCATGGCAGCACGGCGTGCATTCTTGTTGGCACCCACAGAGGAGATCAACGCGGTAACGCAGGTGCCGATGTTCTGACCCATGATAATGGGAATGGCACTGCCGTAGGTGATCACGCCGGTGGCGCTCAATGCCTGCAGAATACCCACGCTGGCGCTGGAGCTCTGGATGATGCCGGTAACAAGGGCACCCACCAGAACGCCCAGAAGAGGGTTGGAAAAGCGGGTGAACAGGCTGGTGAACCATGCCTCGTTCTGCAGGGGCAGGACGGCGTTAGACATGGTGGTCATGCCAGTCATCAGCACGGCAAAGCCGATGAGGATGGTGCCCACGCCTTTTTTCTTCTCACTCTTACACATATACAGCAAAATGCCGATAAATGCAAGCAAAGGACTGAAAGAAGTGGGTTTGAGCAGATTGATGAGGAGGCTGTCGCCCTGCAGGCCGGAAAGGCTCAGGATCCAGCTGGTGACAGTGGTGCCCACATTGCTGCCCATGATCACGCCGATGGCCTGATGCAGCTCCATGATGCCGCTGTTGACAAAGCCGACCACCATGACCGTGGTAGCGCTGGAACTCTGGATCACAGCGGTGACGCACAGGCCAAGGAAAAAGCCTTTAAGGGGGTTGTCAGTCAGCTTGCTCAGGATCTTCTGCAGCTGGCCGCCGGCCTGCTTTTCCAGTGCTTTGCCCATGATGTCCATGCCGAACAGGAACAGGGCAAGACCTCCAAGCAGGGAAAAGACATTGAAGATGGTCATAAAGATTTCCTCACTTTGGTTTGACGTGTTTTTGATGTGTTTCTCCTGATTTTGAGTATACAGATGCAATGTAAAATCCAAAATCGAGGGAATGTAAAATCCGTGTAAAGGTAAGAAAAATGTAAAAAATCAGTACATGGCTGCGCTGCTGCGTGCATTCTTGCCGGGCTGCGAAAAAGCCGCCCGCACAATATTGTTTTTTACCGATCGTTCTATTATAATAATAAGAAGGAATCCTGCACGGTACCTGACAGCAGGCAGGGCTGTGCAGCAAAAGGGAGCACAGGAGGAACAAGAATGGGCACATTCAATGTCTCGCTCAAAACGCTGACCGACCGTGTCAGCATGGAAGTTGTCTATACGCCGAAGGAACTGGATCAGATCTGTGTGGAGATCGCCGAAGTGAACCGCCCGGGTCTGTTTCTGGCGGGCTATTACGATTATTTTGATAAGCTGCGTCTGCAGATCATGGGTCTGGCCGAGATGAACTTTCTGTCCGGCCTTTCACCGGAAAAACGCTACGAAGCGCTGGATCAGCTGTTCCGTCAGCAGCCGCCGGCTGTTATCGTCTGCCGCAGCGAGGAATTGACTCCCTTCCCGGAGATGCAGGAGCTGGCCCAGAAGCATGGTGTTGCACTGCTGCGTTCCAATGAGACCACCTGCACTCTGATGGGCAGCCTGATCAGTGTGCTGAATCTGGAACTGGCACCGCGTATCACCCGCCATGGTGTGCTGGTGGAAGTGTACGGCGAAGGCATCCTGATCCTGGGCGACAGCGGCATTGGCAAAAGCGAGCTTGCCATCGAGCTGGTCAAGCGCGGCCATCGCCTTGTGGCAGATGATGCGGTGGAGCTGCGCAAGGTGTCCAACCGCCAGATCATGGGTACTGCCCCGGAGAATATCCGCCACTTCATTGAGCTGCGCGGCATTGGCATCGTCAATGTGGCCCGTGTGTACGGCGTGGGCGCGGTCAAGCTGAGCGAAAGCCTTGACCTTGTGGTTCAGCTGGAAGCATGGGACCCCACTAAGAACTACCAGCGCACCGGTCTGGAAAACGAATACTACGACATTCTGGGCGTCAGCATTCCCAGCACCAGCATTCCGGTCTCACCGGGCCGCAATCTGGCTGTCGTGCTGGAAACTGCAGCCATCAACAACCGCCAGAAGAAGATGGGTTACAACGCAGCGCGTGAACTGCTGATCCGTCTGGGTCTGGACGATAAAATGGATTGATCCCACACCGCAAAAGGAGCAAGTTATCATGGAACGATTCAAGCAGAAACTGCAGGCAGAAGCGATCCCGTTCAGGGAGAATGAACCGCTTGCGGCGCACTGTACCTTTAAAATCGGAGGCCCGGCACAGCTGTTTGTCATGCCGGAAAACGAGCAGCAGCTCTGCAGTGCAGTTGCTCTTTGCAAAGAGCAGGCTGTCCGCTATTACCTGCTGGGCAACGGCAGCAACATCCTGTTTGCGGACGAAGGCTTTTCCGGCGTGGTGATCGATGTTTCGGCACTGGACGCAGAGATCGCGGTGGAAGATACAGTCCTGACCGCAGGCGCAGGTGTCCGCCTTGCGGCACTGTGTAAGGCGGCACTGAAGCATGGTCTGTCCGGGCTGGAATTTGCCTACGGCATCCCCGGCACGGTGGGCGGCGCAGTGTATATGAATGCGGGTGCCTACGGCGGCGAGATGAAGGACGTGCTCACCACAGTGCGGTATCTGGCGGCAGAAGGCGAGGTCAGAGAAGTGCCTGCCGCAGAGCTGGATCTCCGCTATCGCCACAGCATTTTTGAAGAGAACAGCGGCTGCATCCTCTCGGCACAGTTCCATCTGCAGCCCGGAAACGCAGCGGACATCCGTGCAAAAATGGATGAATTGATGGCCAAGCGTGTGGAAAAGCAGCCGCTGGATAAGCCCAGCGCCGGCAGCACCTTCAAGCGCCCGGCGGGTGCTTTTGCGGCTGCGCTGATCGACCAGTGCGGCCTGCGCGGCTATCGCCACGGCGGCGCAGCCGTCAGCGATAAGCACTGCGGCTTTGTGGTAAACCTTGGCGGCGCTACCTGTGCTGATGTGCTGGCACTCTGTGACGAGGTGCGCGCCATCGTAAAGGAAAAGACGGGCTACGACCTTGAAAAAGAGATCCGGGTCGTCCGATAACGGAAAAAGCAAAAAAGGAGCGGTAGATCAGATTATGGAGCTGTTGATCGTCAGCGGACTTTCCGGTGCAGGCAAGTCGGTGGCTATGAATGCGCTGGAAGATATCGGTTTTTTCTGTATAGATAATGTTCCGGCCGGACTGCTGCCCAGCATCACTGCATTCTCGGAAGCGGGCGACAGCCAGCTGGAGCGGGTGGCTCTTTCCATGGATGTGCGCGGCTGCCGCACCAGCGAAGAGATCGAGCGTGCGCTCGACAAGCTGGATGAGCAGGGTGTGGATTATAAAATTCTATTTCTGGATGCCCCGGACGATGTACTCATGCGCCGCTACAGCGAGACCCGCCGCCGCCACCCCATCAGCATTGCCGAGGGCATTTCCACCCGGGAGGCCTTTGCAAAGGAACGCAAAATATTGAAGCCTTTGCAGGAGCGTGCAGATTACGTCATCAATACTGCTCTGCTTTCTACAGCACAAAACAAAGAACGCATCTGCGATCTTTTTGCAAAAAATGGTGGAGCCAAGGGTGCCATGCGCCTGACCGTGATGTCCTTTGGATTCAAATTCGGCATCCCGCCGGAGGCAGACCTTGTGCTGGATGTGCGCTGCCTGCCCAACCCCTTCTACGTGCCGGAACTCAAGCATAAGACCGGCCTTGATCAGGATGTGGTGGATTTTGTCATGAGCCACCCGGAAGCGCAGGAACTGCTCAAGCGGTATGAGAACTTTTTGCAGTATGCACTGCCGCTGTACGTCAAGGAGGGCAAAAGCCAGCTGACCATTGCGGTGGGATGTACCGGCGGCAAGCACCGTTCCATTACATTTGCGCGTAAGATCGCGGAGTATTGCACGCAACTCGGCTACGAGCCGGGCGTGCAGCACCGCGATGCCAAGCGCTGACAGAATTCGAGGAAGTATGAGTAGTTTTGCATCCCGCGCGCGGGAGGAGATCGCGCAGCGCAGCATCCAGAAGGATTGCTGTGTGCGTGCGGCAGCTTATGGCATTGCGTGCTTTGCCAAATATTTTGATGCAAAGGGTCTGGTGGTGCAGACCGAGCAGCAGGAGACGGTGCAGGCTGCCCAGCAGCTGTTCGCACGCTGCGGCGTGCAGGGCGAGATCCTGCACAAGCAGCGACCTAGCGGCGTGCTGTATGAGTTCAACATCCGCGCGCCGGAGCAGGTGGCCCGGGTGCATGAGCTGTTCGGCACCACGGGCAGCGAGACCAGCCTGCAGATCGATCCCCGCCTTATCCGCTGTCAGACCTGCGTCAGTGCGTACATTGGCGCAGCTTTTTTGTGCAGTGGAACGGTCATTGATCCGCAGAAAGAATATAATCTGGAATTTCTTACCTCCCGCACCAATCTGGCACGGGACTTTGAAGCGCTGCTGGCAGAGCATGAGTTTGCACCACACCGCACCCGCCGCAACGGCGTGAACCTGATCTACGTCAAGACCGGGGCCAATGTGGAACGGCTGCTCAGCTTTATGGGCGCTGGAAACGCTGCAGAGGAAATGCATGCACAAAAAGCCTTCAAACAGGTGCGCAACCAGACCAACCGACAGACCAACTGCGACACCGCAAACCTCGGCAAAACGGCCCGCGCCAATGCGCAGACGCTGAAGGCCATCCGCTTTCTGGAAGAGCAGGATGCCCTTAGCACTCTGCCGGAGGTACTGCAGGAGGCCGCTGCCAAGCGGATGCAGTACCCGGATCTTTCGCTCACAGCGCTGTGCGGCTGCTTTGAGCCACCCGTGAGCAAATCCGGCCTGTCGCACCGGATGAAGAAGCTGGAGGCATTAGCCGAAAATCTGCGGCAGAATCTGGAACAGGAGGCAAAAGCATGAGCGAAGCATTAGCCAATACCCGGCCTTTTGTCCATCTGCACATCCACACAGAGTACAGCTTGCTGGATGGTGCCTGCCGCATTGACCAGCTGATGGATCGCGTAAAAGAGTGCGGACAGACCGCCATTGCCTGCACCGACCACGGCGTGATGTACGGCTGCGTGCAGTTTTATAAGGCTGCAAAAAAGGCTGGCATCAAGCCCATCATCGGCTGTGAGGTGTATGTGGCCACCCGCACCCGCTTTGACAAGGTAAATAAGATCGACGGCAACAACCACCTGATCCTGCTGTGCAAAAATGAGACCGGCTACAAAAACCTGATCAAAATGGTGTCGGCCGCCTTTGTGGAGGGCTTTTATTCCAAGCCCCGCATTGATAAGGAACTGCTGGAAAAATATCACGAAGGTCTGATCTGCCTGTCGGCCTGTTTGGCAGGCGAAGTTCCACAGGCTATTCTGGCGGGCGATTATGAGCGCGCCAAAGCAGCAGCGCTGTGGTATCGAGACCTCTTCGGCGAGGGAAACTATTATATCGAGCTTCAGGACCATGGTCTGGAAGAGGATAATACTGTGCTGCCGCAGCTCATCAAGCTTGCACGGGAGACCGGCATTCCCATGGCAGCCACCAACGACTCCCACTATCTGCGCAAGGAGGATGCCAAAATGCAGGGCATCCTGCTCTGCATCCAGACCGGCAAGACCATTCAGGATGCGGATAAAATGGAGTTCCAGACCGACGAGTTCTATGTCAAAACGACAGACGAAATGTACGAGCTGTTCTCCATGGTGCCGGAAGCCTGCGAGAATACCGCCAAAATTGCCGAACAGTGTAACTTTGATTTTGATTTTGGACACACTAAAATTCCATATTACAAAGCGCCGAACGGTATGGATAATCAGGCGTTTTTTGAAAAGCTCTGCTGGGAAGGTCTGGAGCGCCGCTACGGCCCCAATGTTCCGCAGGCCAACAAAGACCGTCTGGAATACGAGATCGGCGTGGTCAAAAAGATGGGCTACACGAACTACTATCTTATCGTGTGGGACTACGTGAACTACGCCAAGAGTCAGGGTATCCCGGTAGGCCCGGGCCGTGGCTCCGGCGCAGGCAGCATTGCGGCTTACAGCGTGGGCATCACGGATATCGACCCCATCCGTTATAACCTGATCTTTGAGCGCTTCCTGAACCCAGAGCGCGTCAGTATGCCAGATTTTGATGTGGACTTCTGCTACGAGCGCCGTCAGGAAGTGATCGATTACGTCAACCGGAAATATGGTGCCGACCATGTGGCTCAGATCGTCACCTTTGGCACCATGGCCGCCCGCAACGCCATCCGCGATGTGGGCCGCGTGATGGGCATTCCGTATCAGCAGGTAGATGTTGTGGCAAAGCAGGTGCCCATGGAGCTGAAAATGACGCTGAAGCGTGCGTTGGAGGTATCGCCGGAACTTAAGCGGATGTACGATACCGACCCGCAGGTCACAGAGCTGATCGACACGGCCTTGAAGGTGGAGGGCATGCCCCGCCATGCTTCCACCCATGCGGCGGGTGTCGTCATTACCCCGGAGCCTACGGACTACTATCTGCCGCTGGCCACCAACGACGGCCTGCCTGTGACCCAGTTCAACATGACCGAGATCGAAGAACTTGGCCTTTTGAAGATGGACTTTCTGGGCCTGCGCACGCTGACCGTCATTCATGACGCGGAAACTGCTGTGCAGAAGCACCACCCGGAGTTTTCCATCCAGAAGCTGGATTACGACGACCCGGACACCTACAGGATGCTGGGACAGGGAGACACCGAGGGTGTGTTCCAGCTGGAATCTTCCGGCATGAAGCAGGTGCTTGTGGGCCTGCAGCCGCAGAACCTAGAAGACATTATCGCTCTGATCAGCCTGTACCGTCCCGGCCCCATGGATTCGATCCCCACCTACCTGCGCAACCGCCACGAGCCGGACAAAATCAGCTATAAGACCCCACAGCTGGCCCACATTCTGGATGTGACCAATGGCTGCATCGTCTATCAGGAGCAGGTCATGCAGATCTTCCGGGAGCTGGCAGGTTTTTCTTTTGGTCAGGCAGACAATGTCCGCCGTGCCATGAGCAAAAAGAAACATGCCGTCATGGAGGCCGAGCGAGAGCACTTTGTGTACGGCTGCACCGATCCCGGCAACGAATGCCCCGGCTGTGTGGCAAACGGCATCTCTGAGAAAGTGGCCAATGAGATCTACGATGAAATGTCCAGTTTCGCTTCATATGCGTTCAATAAGAGCCATGCGGCCTGCTATGCCTATGTGGCATTCCAGACGGCCTACCTCAAGTGCCATTATCCCAGTGAGTTCATGGCGGCTTTGCTGACCAGTGTGCTGGATAACACGGATAAGGTCATTGAATATTCCGGCGAGTGTGCCCGCCTTGGCATCAAGGTGCTGCCGCCGGATGTGAATGTTTCCAACGGCGGCTTTACGGCGGATGGAAGCGGTCAGATCCGCTTTGGCCTGAATGCGGTCAAAAATGTGGGCCGCAACCTGATCGAGAATGTGGTGAAGGGGCGGCAGAATAAGCCTTACACCAGCCTGTACGATTTCTGCAAGCGGATGCATGGCAATGAACTGAACCGCCGGGCAGTGGAGTGCCTCATCAAGGCCGGCGCATTCGATCATCTGGGCAACAACCGCCACAGCCATGTGGAGGCCGTAGAGGGCATTCTGAAGAGCATTGAGACCGACTCTCGGCGCAATCTGGATGGACAGCTGGATCTGTTCTCGGTGATGAGCGGGGAAGCACAGAGCGGTGCTTCCGAGGATAACTATGAAATAAAGCAGCTGCCGGAGTACAGCCATAAGGAACTGCTCCAGCAGGAAAAGGAAGTCAGCGGTCTGTATCTGTCCGGTCATCCGCTGGATGCTTACCGGGAACAATCGGCACGCATTGCATCCCACACCATCAAGGATCTTACAGGGGAAGATGCCCATGTGAAGGATGGAGAAAAAGTGCGCATTGTGTGCGCGGTGGTAAAAAGCCGCATAATGACCACAAAGTCCAACAGCATGATGGCTTTTACCAGCGTAGAAGACCTGACCGGCACCATGGAAGTGATCGTATTCCCAAAGGTGCTGGATGCTTTCCGGGATTCACTGCACGAAAATGCAGTCGTCGTGATCGATGGCAGACTGTCGGTACGGGAGGATGAAGCTTCCAAGCTGCTGGCAGAGAGCATCGTCCCGGTCGAAAATTACGATCCGGCCCGACTGGATAACGGCAGGCCGGACCCGATGAAAACGGCAGCAAAGAAGCTGTATATCCGTGTGCCTTCCCGCAGCAGCAGGGAATATGCAAAGGTGGTCAATCTGCTTGGCATTTTTGATGGGGACATGCCGGTGCTCCTGTATCTGACCGATACCAAGCAGTATCTGCGTGTGCCGCGCCATCTGTACGCATCCGGCCATCCGCTGCTGTTCAAAGAGCTGGAAAGGCTGGTCGGAACGGACAACATTGCAACAAAATGACATTTCCGTGCACGAATCTTAACGCAAATCCGGCGGGATGGCTGTTTCCAAAATAAGGCGTTTGTGTTATAATGATTCAAGGCAA
This sequence comes from Faecalibacterium sp. BIOML-A1, assembly GCF_009679715.1. NCBI lineage: Bacteria > Bacillati > Bacillota > Clostridia > Eubacteriales > Oscillospiraceae > Faecalibacterium > Faecalibacterium sp. BIOML-A1. The sequence goes on along the minus strand of NZ_WKZJ01000004.1, from coordinate 156,473 downwards.
ATGAAGTGCTTTGGACAGCGTTAAAACGGAGAACGCTGTGATACCATTGGGTAAATGAAGAAACAAATTGGAGGGAAACTCTCGTATGGAAAAGCAGATCAAAACGATTGGCGTATTGACGAGCGGTGGTGATGCTCCTGGCATGAACGCTGCCGTGCGCGCCGTAGTCCGTACCGGCCTGCATAAGGGTTACCGCATGATCGGCATTCAGCGTGGCTACAATGGCCTGCTGAACGGCGAATGCTTTGAAATGAACCTGCGCAGTGTGTCGAACATCATCTCTGCAGGCGGTACCATTCTGTATACCGCCCGCTGTCTGGAATTCAAGACCAAGGAAGGTCAGGACAAGGGTGCAGAGAAGTGCCGCGAACTGGGCATTGATGCGCTGGTGGTCATTGGCGGCGACGGTTCTTACCGCGGCGCTCGTGAGCTGGCCCACCGCGGCATTCCGATGATCGGTCTGCCTGGCACTATTGACAACGATATTTCCTGCACCGATTACACCATTGGCTACGATACCGCCATGAATACCGCGCTGGAGATGATCGACAAGCTGCGCGATACCACCCAGAGCCACGACCGCTGCAGTGTGGTCGAGGTCATGGGCCGCAACGCCGGTTATATTGCTCTGAATGTTGCAATTGCTTCCGGCGCTATGGCTGTTCTACTGCCGGAGAAGGAATTTGACATGCAGCGTGATATTCTGGATAAGATCGCTGAGACTCAGAAGACCGGCAAGCGTCACTTCATTATTATCGTTGCCGAGGGTGTCGGCCATGCACAGGAGATCGCAAACGAGATTCAGGCACGCACCGGCATCGACTCCCGCGCCACCATTCTGGGCCATGTCCAGCGCGGTGGTTCTCCCACTCTGCGTGACCGTGTGAACGCTTCTGCAATGGGCTACCATGCCGTGTGCCTGCTGGAGCAGGGCAAGTATAACCGCATCGTCGGCATGAAGGGCGAAAAGCTGGTGGATTACCCTGTGGATGAAGCTCTTGAAATGACCAAGACGCTTGACCCGGTGCTGATCGACGTGTGTAACACCATTTCTATCTGATATTTATAAAGCCAATACTATGGAGCTGTTCTCTCGAAGAATCGGGAGGATGGCTCTTTTTTTGCGTTTTAACGCAAAAAATATATGAACTGACTGGAACTTTCTGCAGTTAAAAAAAGAAAAATCGTGAATGAAAAGTGCATAGCTTAAAATTGAAATTTGTGGAAGGTGGTTTACGGGAAATTGTGGAGGAATACGCAGGGCGTGTTTTACTACTTTGGCAGGAAAATAACGATTATGCGTGAGGCAAAAATTGTAGCACAAAAAGCCAATTTTGTCTTGAACTTTTTGCCGTATGTGCTAGAATAAAAGAGAAAGGCATCCTTGTGTCCAACAGATATCTGGATGTGAATATTGGAAAGTAAATTCGGAGGTAATCACAATGGCTGATATGTTTGCACCGCTGGTAGCACAGCTGAAGGCAAATCCCAAGACGATCGTTTTCACCGAGGGCAATGATCCCCGCATTCTGGAGGCCGCTGCAAAGCTGCTGGCCGAGGGCGTGCTGAAGGTCGTCATGGTGGGCAACGAGGCTGAGTGCAAGGCTGCTGCTGCCGCCGGTAACTTTGATATTTCCGCTGCCGAGATCATCGACCCCGAGAACTATGCCGGTTTCGATGAGATGGTCAACACCATGGTGGAGCTGCGCAAGGGCAAGCAGACCGCTGAGGAGTGCACCGCTCTGCTGAAGAAGTCCAACTACTTCGGCACCATGCTGGTGAAGATGGGCAAGGCTGATTGCCTGCTGGGCGGCGCTACTTACTCCACTGCCGACACCATTCGTCCCGCTCTGCAGCTGGTCAAGACCAAGAAGGGCGCACATCTGGTCAGCTCCTGCTTCATTCTGGACCGTGACTGCGGTGAAGAGGGCCTGAAGCGCATTGCCATGGGCGACTGCGCTGTTAACATCGACTATACCGATACCATTGATAAGGCTACCGGCGAGGTCAAGATCGCCGCTTCTGCAAAGCTTGCTGAGGTTGCTATTGAGACCGCTAAGACCGCAAAGTTGTTCGGCATCGATCCGAAGGTTGCTGTGCTGAGCTTCTCCACCAAGGGCTCCGGCAAGGGCGGCACCGTTGCTTTGAGCCATGACGCTGTGATCAAGGCTCAGGAAATGGATCCCGAGTTGGCTGTGGACGGTGAGCTGCAGTTTGACGCTGCCGTTGCTCCCGAAGTTGCACAGGTCAAGTGCAAGGGCAGCAAGGTGGCTGGTCAGGCCAACACCTTCATCTTCCCCTGCATCGAGGCCGGCAACATCGGCTATAAGATTGCTCAGCGTCTGGGTGGTTATGCAGCTTACGGCCCCATCCTGCAGGGTCTGAACGCTCCCATCAACGACCTGTCCCGTGGTTGCAACGCCGACGAGGTCTACAAGATGAGCCTGATCACTGCCTGCCAGTCTTGAGCTGACTGATTGAAAATAGCCGCCGCATTCACCGTACAAAACGGGCAGAATGTTGAGGCCTCAAAGGCAGATTTCAAAAAATGAGTATAGAAAAGCTGAGCATCTGTGAAAAAGCAGGTGCTCAGCTTTTTGCATTTTCAGTTCCGAAAAATTCTACTCTTTTTGAGGGAAAAAGATGAGATTTTTGCTTTCCGCTTTTCGTTGGCGCTATTTTGCAACAGCCCCTTTACAGGTTTGCTCAGTTCTTTTCGATATACACGCTGGTGGAGGGGAACGCAAAATCCACACCGTCGGCCTGCATGATGTCCATAATGTTCAGGTTCAGGTCGTTCTGCATCTGCAAAAATTCCGCGTAGGCGTTGGTCAGCAGGTAGGCGGAGACCAGAATGTTGATGCTGGAATCACCAAAGTTTGCAAGCTGTACGATGTTGGTACCCTTGTTGGTGTAAGGGCTTGCGTCCAGCATGGTCTGCAAGTCTTTCATCAGCTGTTCCAGCTTCGGGCGGGTGGTGCCATAGGTGACACCCAGATTGAACTTGTAGGGCCGCATGGTGCGCAGGGCGGCGTTCTGCACGGTGGAAGAGCAGATCTTACTGTTCGTCACCACATTGATGGTTTTATCCAGCGAGCGGATGCGGGTGGAACGGAAGTTGATGTCGATCACTTCGCCTTCCACATCGCCCACAGTGATCCAGTCGCCCACCGAGAAGGGCTTGTCCAGCAGAATCACGATGCCGGAAAACAGGTTGCTGGCGCTTTCCTGTGCGGCCAGCGAGATGGTCAGACCAACCAGACCGGCACCGGCGACAATGCTGCCGATGGGAAAGCCCACTTCTTGTGCCAACGCTGCCACGCACAGCACGATCACCAGCACCTTGTAGGCGGTGTCCAGCAAAGAGCAGAGTGTTTTGTTGGAGCGGATCTCCGGGCTGCAGGAAGCCAGCAGCAGGTCGGCCAGATCCGATGCCGCATACAGGCCTTCGCAGACCAGCAGGGTCATGACAAGGCGGAAGCAGACCAACAGCAGCTTGGCAATGCCGGGAATGGCCCAGGGCAGGGAAGCTGCCGCCAGATATACGCCAACCGCAGTGCACATGCGCTGGATGGGTACCGCAAAGCTGCGCAGCAGGATGGGAGTGCCGTTAAAGTGCCACTTGCGGGCCAGCAGTGCCGGAATGCCCTTTTTGCTCAGCCAGCGGCGTACCAGCCATGCGGCAAGCAGAATGAGCAGCGCGCACCCTGCGCGCGCAGCCAGTGCAAACCAACCCTCCAGCAGTACAGAGCCAAGCTCAAACGAAAGATCACGAATAGAAAAGATCATGATAACCTCCTGAATTTTATACGACCCATCTATGATACCATACCGCACCCACCCGGGCAAGAGCTTACAGAGAAGGGAGCTTGAAAGAGTTACTTTGACATTTTTTGCACAAATTTTAAGATGCCCTCTTGACAAGCTGGGCCTGCCACGCTATACTTTGTGCCAGAAAGTTCGTTTCAGGGCGGGGTGAGATTCCCCACTGGCGGTAAAGTCCGCGACCACCCGCAAGGGTGCTGACCCGGTGCAACTCCGGGACCAACGGTATAGTCCGGATGCAAGAAACGGCAGGCAAATCGTTGTCTACGCGCCCTGTTGCAGTGTTTTTGTTGCAACAGGGCGCTTTTCTATTTGTCCTTCCCGTTCCAAAAAACAAGATACGAAAAGAGCTTTCGGAACAATTTTTGTAAGGGGCATCTTACCCCGGGAAGGATCATTACCATGAAAAAAAGCACGACTCATAATCTTACTGTTGCCGCCATGCTCAGTGCGGTGGCCTTTATCCTGATGTTCATTGAGTTTCCCATTCCGATGCTCATTCCGTCCTTCGTCAAGATGGACTTTTCTGACCTGCCGGCTCTGCTGGGTGCCTTTGCTCTCGGCCCGGTGTACGGTGTGGTCATCAGCTTTATGAAGAACCTGCTGCACATCGTTATCAAGGGCACTTCCACTGCATGCGTGGGCGAGCTGTGCAACTTCATGCTGGGTGCGGTTTTCTCCGCTGTGGCAGGCGTTATCTATAAGCACCACAAGAGCCGCAAGACCGCCATCATTGGTGCTATTGCAGGCGCTGCAGCCATGGCTGTGTTCAGCGTACCGTCCAACTACTTCATCACCTATCCGGCCTATGTACAGTTCTACCACATGCCGCTGGAAGCCATCCTCGGCATGTATCAGGCCATCCTGCCTTCTGCAGACAGCCTCATCAAGTGCCTTGTCATCTTCAATATGCCCTTCACGCTGGTCAAAGGCCTGCTGGATGCAGTGCTGTGCATGCTGATTTACAAGCCGCTGTCTCCCATCCTGCACGGCAGAAAGTAACTTGTTCTCCATTTTTTCTTCTTCTCAAATCATATAACCACAGCAAAACTCCCCGGTCAGGTCCCGCAGTGCGGTTCCCGGCCGGGGAGCTGTTATTTAGAGGAAAATATATCCGCCAGCGGTCGATCAGGCTAATGCCCCTTTGTCCAGCCACCTGCCGCGTACCAGCCGCACAAGGAACAGCACACCGCGCATGGTCAGCTCAAAGCTCATGGCCATCCATACGCCCATCAGCCCAAAATGCGGAGCCAGCAGGGAAGCCAGCGTGAGCCGGATGCCCCACATGCTGACAAGGTTCAGCACAAAGCATCCCGTGCTGTCTCCGGCACCCTGCATGGCACCGCTGGCAACGATACTGGCACCGAACATCGGTTCGGCCAGTGCTTCAATGCGCAGCACCTGTGCGCCCAGCGCAATAACTGCCGCATCTGCGGTGAAAATACCCATCAGGTTTGGCGCAAAAATGTACATGCCAACACCGGTCAGCGCCATGATGCCTATGCCCATGCCGGTGCACAGCCAGGCAAAGTTTTTTGCCATATCCCGACGGTTTGCGCCCACGGCCTGCCCCACCAGTGCAAGGGATGCATCCTGAATGCCATAGCCTGCCATGTAGCACAGGCTTTCGGCGCTCACGCCCAGACTGTTGGCAGCAATGGCGGTGGTGCCAAGGCCGGATACGATGCGGATGAGCAGCACCTGCGCCGAGGAAAGAACTGCACGCTCTGCAGCCAGCGGTGCGCCTACCTTCCACAGGTTCTGCAGGCAGGCTTTGGTAATGTGCCAGGAGCCGGGCTTGTGGATGCACAGCGGGCCGTCCCGCAGCAGTAGGATGGCAAGGGTCAGCACACCGCTGATAGCGGTAGCAAGGGCGGTGCCCAGTGCTGCGCCCGGTACCCCCCAGCCAAGGCCCCAGACGGTCATTGTGCGGCCAAACACCACCATCTCACGGGTGGGATTGATGAGGCAGAAGTTAAAGATCACATCCAGCACGCAGGTCAGCACGCTGATAAGGCCCGGTGTCAGGGCATCGCCGGAGGAACGCAGCATGGAGGAGTAGGTTCCCATGATCATCAAAAAGGGCAGGGAAGCCGACCAGATGGCAAAGTAGGCCGAAGCATCCGCCTGCAGGGAAGGGTCGGCACCCAGCCATCCGGGCAGAAAGCGGCTGATGCCAATGCCGAAGGCCGCAGCTGCAAGGCCCACCACAAGGTTGAAGATCATAGATTGGCGCAATACACCGCGTGCATCGTCCTGCCGGTCTGCACCCAGATACTGTGCCACCTGAATGGCAAAGGACATATATAGACCGGCCAGCATTCCATGCATGAGCCACGTGCTGGAACTGACGATGCCAATGGATGCCGTAGCAGATGCACCGATATGCCCCACCATGGCTGCGTCGATGTACTCTACCGCAGTTACCACGATCTGCTGCAGGATGGATGGGATGCTCAGTGTGAGCACCACCTGCATGGTGTGCCGCAGCGGCACCTGTTCGCCCCGGCGCATCTGCGCCGAAAGCTGCTCAAGAGAGATGGACATGAGTTCTCCTTTTATAGAAACAAAAACTTTTTCGACAGACTGATATACTATTATAAGTGCGGTGCTGCAGAAAGTCAATCAAACGTGGATTTTTCTCCGGGAATGATTGATTTTTTATGGATAGCGTGATACACTTCTCTCACAAACATAAAAGAAAGAGGAACTTTGAATATGATCGAATCACTGCTTTCGGTCGTAGGACAGCGCGGTGTCGATGCTCTGGCATTCCTGCTGGCGTTTGCCCTTACGGCTTTGATGGACTCCGTTTTTCACGATAAGCTTCCGCACGACCATGGCCGCGAGTTTGCGGTGAACGGTGCGCTTTCCAAGGGTAAGGCCCGTGGTTCCGGCCTGATCTTCGTGCTGTGCATCGCACTGGTATCGCTGGCATTCCTGCCGTTCAAGGTGGAATACGTCATCTACACCATCCTGCTCATTGCATCCATGCTGTCCGGCTACTTTGATGATGCTGCTGAAACTGCATGGAACGAGTATAAAAAGGGTATCATTGATTTTGCCATTGCCATTGTTGCAGGTGTGACCTACCTCAACTTCAACGGCTGCGGTGTGAATTTCCTGCAGTGGAGTTTCACTCTGCCGTATGCTGTGTACCTGCTGCTGATCGTTATTCTGATCTGGACCAGCATCAATGTGGTCAACTGCACCGACGGCGTGGACGGCCTTTCGGCAAGTGTTGCAGTGGTGACCATCGGAACCTACCTGCTGGCCTATAAAACAGAGCTGGCCGAGTACGGCACCGCAGGCGTTGTGTTCATGGGCGCGCTGCTGGCCTATCTGTGGTCCAACGCAAAGCCGTCCAGCCTGCTGATGGGCGATGCCGGCAGCCGCGCAATGGGCTTCTTTATCGCAATGCTGTCCCTCAAATGCGGCCATCCGTTTGCCTTCCTGCTGGCAGCCATCGTGTTCATCGTGGATGGCAGTCTGGGCATCCTGAAGATCAGCCTGAAGCGCTTTTTGCACATTTCCATCCTCAAGAACACCCGCACCCCTTTGCACGACCACGCCCGCAAGAATAAGGGCTGGAGCGACGAGCAGGTGGTGGCCCGCTGGCTGATCATGCAGTGTGTGGCTTCGGCTTTGCTGCTGCTCATTGTCCGCGGCTAAAATATAGCAATCAAAAAAGACGCTTGGTCTTGTCTGAATATGTTTTCCCGGCAGGGAAGCATACAGCAGTGTATCAAGCGTCTTTTATTTTATAGTTCTATCATTCGTTACAGCCCGGCCTTTTTTGCTGCAGCCTGCACGACATGGCCCACCAGCACCGAGGTGGTCACAGTGCCCACACCGCCGGGTACCGGCGTGATGGCATCCACTACCGGCTCTGCTTCGCTGAACTTTACGTCACCGCACAGCTTGCCCTTTTCGTTCACATGGATGCCCACGTCTACCACGATCTGGCCCTCACGCAGGCAGTCGGCACCCACGGCACCCATCTTGCCCATGGCCACTACTACCACATCCGCTTCCTTGCAGATGGCGGGCAGGTTCTGCGTGCGGGAATTGCAGATGGTCACGGTGGCGTTCTCGCGGTCCAGCATCATGGCTGCGGGCTTGCCTACCACAAGGCTGCGGCCCACTACGACAGCGCGCCTGCCGGAAAGCGGAATGTTGTAATACTTCAGGATTTCAAGGCAGGCCTGCGCGGTGCAGGGAGCATAGCCGAGATCGGTATTAGTGAACACACCGGCCAGAGAATCGTCCGTGATGCCGTCAATGTCCTTTTCCGGAGCCAGCGCCGCACGCACAGTGCGGTCATTGAACTGCTTGGGCAGCGGACGGAACAGCAGGCATCCGTGGATGGTATCCTCTGCGTTCACCTCGGCGATCACCTTCAGCAGATCGTCCTGCGAAGCATCGGCGGGCAGAAGAAACTGCTTTACCTCCACACCCACCTTGCCGCAGCGGGCGATCACGCCGCGCTCGTAGGAGAGGTCGTCCTCCCGCTCACCCACACGCACCACGGCCAGCGTGGGAGTGATGCCTTTTGCCTTGAGCTGCTCACACAGCGCCGCATTGCGTTCGTTCATAGCGGCTACAACGGGTGCGCCCTTCAAAATCGTTGCCATAATATTTTTCCTCACTTATTCCGCAATTTGTTCGTCACGGATGCAAAAACAGCGTCTGCCCGCGACACAAATTCATCCAGCAGTTTGTCTGTTTTTGCGTCCAACGCAGCAGCGCGCTCACGGTCTGCCATCAGCTTTGTGTTGATGAACACATTCAGGCTTGCGGCCTGCAAGGCTGCCTTGCACAGAGCGGCTGCACAGCCTGCGTCCGAGACGGCCATCACGCTGCCTTTGGCGGCGTATTCTTCCACCAGAGCAATGCCCTCGGCGCACTTTTCCATAATCTCAAGTGGCACGGCACAGGCGGCATCCAGCGCCTTTTCCAGCACGGCGGCTTTGTGTGCAGCCTGCTCTGGTGTGTCCTTGGGCAGGCCGTAGGCCGCAGCCAGCGGCGCAAAGGCATCGGCATCGGCCTGCACCAGCACCTCCAGCTCTTTGCGCAGGGCATCGGCCTTTGTGTTCAGGGCCTGAATGTCTGCTTCCACGGCGGCATATTTCTTTTTGCCGGTGGTCAGGTTGCCCACCATATTGCCCAGCGCTACACCGGCAGCACCCACCAGCGCCGCCGTTCCGCCGCCGCCCGGCGTGGGGGCTTTGCTGGCCAGCTCTGCGAGAAATTTCTCACAGCTCAGCTTAGTCATTTCCATTTGTAAATACCCCTCTCTGTTACATAGGCATCCAGCCGCTGGTCGTGCTCGTCTACGGCAGCATGTTCCACCCGCTGTGCCTCAAATGCAATGCCGATCTTTACCGCGTTTTTGCAGCGGGGAAGATACCGGTCGTAATAGCCCTTGCCCATGCCGACCCGGAAGCAGTCTGCATCAAAAGCCGTGCAGGGTACAAGGACCAGATCCAGCGCTTCCGGCAGCAGAATCTCCGACCGGCTCAGGATGGGGGTGCGGATGCCGTACTGTCCCATCTCCCAGCCGTCCGGGCCGGGCACAGCGGCTGTAAGGGAATACGCCTCGCCGCACACCGGATAGGCCAGCGTTTTGCCCTGAGCTGCTGCTTCGGCGGCAAAGGCAGCAAGGTCGGCTTCAAAACCAAACGCTGCGTACAGCAGGATGGTCTGCGCATTCTGCACGGCAGCCAGCTGCCAGAGGAATGCGCACAAAGCGGCATTTGCAGCCTTGCGTTCTTCCGGGCCGAGAGCCTTGCGTGCGGCACGGCCCGCTTTGCGCTGGGACTGCTTTGCTTCACTGACCGTCACCAGAGAACACCTCGCTTCATCTGAAGGTTGACTGACTTGAAAAATATACAAAAACGACATTGCATTTTTATACAAGTATAATAAACACTTCAGATGAAAAAAGCAAGCCTTTTGTCAAAATGGAAGTTGAAGATTCTACAGCTTTCTGCTATGATAAAAGAAAGCAATTCGGTTCGTGCGCGGAGCAGGGTGGCTTGAAGAGATCCAGAGATCCGGGGCTTTCTCCGGAAATTGAGAGGGGTAGAATATTATGTACAATGAAATGATGGACACCATCGGTCTGGTCAATACCGTTGATCCGGAGTTGGCCGCAGCCATGGATCGCGAGCTGAACCGTCAGCGCCAGAACATTGAACTGATCGCCAGTGAGAACATCGTCTCTCCCGCCGTCATGGCCGCAATGGGCAGCATCCTGACCAACAAGTACGCCGAGGGCCTGCCCGGCAAGCGCTACTATGGCGGCTGTGTCTATGTGGACGAGGTGGAGAACATTGCCATCGAGCGTGCCTGCAAGCTGTTCGGCGCAAAATATGCCAATGTTCAGCCCCACTCCGGTGCACAGGCCAATCTGGCAGTTTATTTTGCTCTGCTGGATCTGGGCGATACTGTCATGGGCATGGACCTGTCTCAGGGCGGCCATCTGACCCACGGTTCTCCGGTGAACATGTCCGGCAAGAACTATAACTTTGTCTCTTACGGTGTCAATGCCGACGGCGTGATCGACTATGCTGAGCTGGAAAAGCAGGTTAAGAAGGTGCGCCCCAAGCTGATCGTGGCCGGTGCGTCTGCATATCCCCGTGCCATCGATTTTGAGAAGATCGCTGAGATCGCCCACGGCTATGGTGCATATCTGATGGTGGATATGGCCCACATTGCCGGTCTGGTGGCAGGCGGCTATCACCAGAGCCCTGTGCCGTATGCTGATGTTGTTACCACCACCACCCACAAGACCCTGCGCGGCCCCCGCGGCGGTCTGATCCTGACCAACAATCCCATTCTTGCAAAGCGCATCAATTCTGCCGTGTTCCCCGGCACCCAGGGCGGCCCGCTGGAGCATGTGATCGCCGCAAAAGCTGTCTGCTTTGGTGAAGCACTGAAGCCGGAGTTCAAGGAATATGCCCGCAAGATCGTGGAGAATGCACAAGCTCTGGCAGTAGAGCTGCAGGCACGCGGTGTCAAGCTGGTGTCCGGCGGTACGGATAACCACCTCATGCTGATCGACCTGCGTGACGAGGAGTGCACCGGCAAGGAGCTGGAAGCACGTCTGGACAGCGTGCACATCACCGCCAATAAGAACACTGTCCCCGGCGAGACTCGCAGCCCGTTCGTGACTTCTGGCGTGCGTCTGGGCACCCCGGCTGTTACCACCCGCGGCATGGGCGTGGCCGAGATGAAGGTGATCGCCGACTGCATCGCCGATTGCATCTGGCACTACGACGAGAAGAAGGACGAGATCAGTGACCGTGTGCTGAAGCTGACCCGGGATTTCCCTCTGTATCAGTAAATATCGCATTGTTTGAAAGAGGAAGCGCCTTCGGGTGCTTCCTCTTCCTTTTTTGCTGGGTTTGTGTTACCATAAACGCAAAGACAAAAGGAGAAATGACCATGAAGCGTACAGGGCTGTTACATCTATATTACGGTGATGGCAAGGGCAAGACCACCGCTGCCATGGGCCTTGCTTTGCGGGCCATGGGCAGCGGAAAGCGGGTGGTGATCCTGCAGTTCCTCAAAGGCGGCAAAAGCGGCGAGGTGCCGCTGCTGGAACAGCTGGGTGCAAAGGTGTACCGCGGCAAGGCGGGGCAGAAATTCGTGTTCCAGATGAACGAAGCGGAAAAGGAAGCCACCCGCCAGCTGCAGAATGCGAACCTCACAGCTGCCATGGCCGACCCTGCCGACCTGCTGATTTTGGACGAAGCAGGCAGCGCATGGGAACTGGATATGGTGGATAAAGCCCTGTTGCAAAAGGCTGTGCTGGAACGCCCGGCAGAGCAGGAATGCGTGCTTACTGCCCATGCTGCGCCGCAGTGGATGCTGGATGCCGCCGACTATGCCACCGAGATGAAGTGCCACCGCCACCCTTACCAGAGGGGAATTTCCGCCCGGCAGGGCATTGAATACTGACCACGGCAGCAGGATACCGGGTGCATGAGTGAAAAGCGCAAAAACCGGGATGGGGTATTTTTCATCTTGCATTTAGCCCACTGGTGTGATATGATGAAGACAAGAAATCATGCGTGCATTTTCTGAGCAGACCCACCACAGAACAGGGAACCGCTCCGCACCGCTGCCGGGCAGTTCCCGACGGCGTTTTGTTTGAAACTACGGTTAGCGTTTCCTAACAGATTCCGCGTCAACGGGCCGATGCGCGCAGAAGATCTGGAGGGGAATAAAATGATTGAAACGATCGTAAAAGTAGATGGTATGATGTGCGGCATGTGCGAGAGCCATGTCAACGAAGCCGTGCGCAAGGCCTTCCCGGAGGTAAAAAAGGTGTCGTCCTCGCAGGCAAAAGCCCAGACGGTGATCCACTCGGAACAGCCGCTGGACGAGCAGAAGCTGCTGGATGCCATCAATGCAACCGGCTATGAGGTCAGGGGCGTAAGCAGTGCACCTTACGAGAAAAAAGGCTTTTTCTCGTTTTTGAAAAAGTAAGCAAACCTTAACACACATAAGGGAGGCGTATCTGGATGAGGATTCTGGTTTACGGTGCGGGCGTTTTGGGCTGCGAGCTGGCCCATGTGCTGATGCAGAACAAAAAGAACGTTGTCACGCTGCTTGCACGCGGAGAGTGGAAGGAAATGATCGACCAGAAGGGTTTGGTCATTCGCCACTGGGTGCAGCGCAAGACCACAACGGAACGGATCAAAACCGTGGACACTCTTGCCCCGGATGATTATTATGATCTCGTCTTTGTGGTCGTGCAGGCGGGCCAGCTGCCGGATGTGCTTCCTGTGCTCAAGGCCAACAAGAGCCAGTATTTTGTGTTTGTGGGCAACAACCCGCAGGCAAAGCAGGTGCTGGAATTCATGCAGCGCCCGGCGGATAAGATCGCATTCGGCTTTCAGGGCACGGCAGGCCGCCGTGAACACGACCATGTGGTCAGTGTGTACGCCAGTGCTGGCATGACGGTGGGCGGTGCCACAACTCCGCTTTCTGGCACCTTCCGAACCCGGCTCAAGACCGCCTTTGACGGTGCAAAATACAAGCTGACCTTCTATGGCGATATGGATGAATGGCTCAAGTGCCACATTGCATTCGTTCTGCCGGCGTGCTATGTGTGCTATGCCTGCAACGGCGATCTGCACCGGGCCACCAAGCAGCAGCGCGGCGCCATTCTGGATGCCGCCTATGAAGCCTGCCTGATGCTCAAGGATGCGGGCATCCCGGTGAACGATGCCAACAACACCGATAATTTCCAGCCCGGCACATCGGCCCGCCGTAAGATGGAAGCGATGGTGTTTACCATGACAAAAACATCGCTGGGCAGATTGTGCGTTTCGGATCACGCCATGCACGCAGTGTCCGAAATGAAGTATCTGGACGAAGCGTTCGATGCTCTGCGCAGGCAGACCGGCACGGCAATGCCCATGTGGGAAAAGCTGCGCAATGAAATGCCCTCGTGGGATAGCCTGCAGAACCGGAAAGCAGCAAAATAAAACAAAAAAGAATCAAAGGCACTGCCGCTCCTGTTTTGGGTGCGGCAGTGCCTTTTTGTTTGGGTCTCATTTATTCCAGAAGTCCTGCAGGGCAGCGGCCAGTTCTTCGCAGCTGCGCAGATAGCGGATATGCCGCCAGTGAGGAGGGAACAGCCGGATGTATTCCTGCTGGGCAAACCGGTCGTCCAGCAAAAGCACCGCACCTCTGTCTTCCGGCGTGCGGATCACGCGCCCTGCGGCCTGCAGTACCTTGTTCATGCCGGGATAGCGGTAGGCATAATCAAATCCAAAGCCGTTCTGTGCGTCATAATAACGGCGCAGCATTTCCTGCTGCGGATTTACCTGCGGCAGGCCCACACCCACAATGGCGCACCCGATCAGGCGGCTGCCTGCAAGATCAACTCCCTCACCAAAGATGCCGCCCATCACGCCAAAACCCAGAAGCGTTTCGGCCGGGTCCGGCACAAACTGAGCCAGAAATTCAGCCCGAGCGGCATCATCCAGACGGCTTTCCTGCACAAGGGTGCGAATGCCCGGGTAACGTGCTGCAAAATCTTCGTGTACCTGCCGCAGATATGCGTAGCTTGGGAAAAAGGCAAAGTAGTTTCCCGTTCTGGCCTGCACCAGCCGGGCCAGTGCATCTGAAACTGCCTGCACGCTGGCTTCGCGGTCGCGGTAGCGGGTAGAGATATTCGGCAGGCAATACAGCCCCAGATTTTCAGCCGGGAAGGGACTGTCCAGTGCGACGGCACGTGCATCGCTGCAGCCCAGAACACTGCGGTAGAACGAGGGCGGAGCCAGTGTTGCACTGAACAGCGCTGCGCTGCGCCCTGCGGCAAGGCTGGCATCCACAAAAGGTGCCGGGTCCAGACACAGCAGCTGCAATTCAAGCTCTCTGCCGCGCGCGGTAAGCTGAGTGACAAAGTGGCTGTCGTATCGTTCGGCAGCACGGGCGATGTCCTGTACAGCAAAATAAAGCTCCAGCAACTGTGCATGTACTTCGGCATCCGGGTTCGCTTCCAGCCAATCCTGCAAAGGTGCCTGTACGGCCCGCAGCGGACTGAGCAGGGCAGAGGGCGGCTCCTGCAAAAATACAGTACTGTCCTGTGCATACAGCGGTTCGGGCAGTTCCAGTGCGGGGGCAGTGTTTTCAGGCAAAAGACTGGTCTGTGCCGGGTCTGCGGCATCGGTCTGGCTGCTGTGCCGGGGTGCAAGCTGTATGCAGGCTTTCCGGGCTTCCAGCAGGGCTTTGTCTGCTTTGGTCAGAGCGGTCTTTAAAGCACTTTTGCCCTTGCCCAATGCGCGTTTTGCCTCGGTCAGGCTGCTTTTACAAAAGCGTGCAGAATACATTGCTCTGGCTCTGTCGGGCAGATTATGTGCTTCATCGACCAAAAACAACCATTCGCCGGAAGAATCAAAGAACCGCTTCAGGTGCACCACCGGATCGAACAGGTAATTGTAATCCCCAATGACCACATCGCACCACTCGCTCAGGTCTAGCCCCAGTTCAAAGGGACACACCGAAAAACGCTTTGCCGCCCCGGCCAGCGCTGCGCGGTCAAAGCTGCCGGTACCGTCCAGCAGAGCTGTCAGTGCATCCTTGATGCGGTCGTAGTAGCCGTTGGCGTAGGGACAAAGCTCCGGCAGGCAGGCGGGATGTCCCTCTGCGTCCGGATGCAGGCAGACCTTTTCCTTGGCGGTCAGCGTCACACTGCGCAGGGCAAGCTCTGGCTGGGCCGTATGCAGCCGGGTCAAGGCATCCTCGGCGGCAGTCTGGGTCGTGTTGCGGGCCGTGAGATAGAACAGCTTTTCTCCGTTGCCTTCGCCCATGGCTTTCAGCGCGGGGAAAAGCGCGCTCATGGTCTTGCCAATGCCGGTAGGAGCCTGACAGAACAGCCGCGTACCGCCCTTGCAGTCGGCGGTCTTGCCAGCGCGGCAGGCGCGGTAGATCTCGCCCGCCATAGCCCGCTGTCCGGGCCGGTACTGCGCAAACGGGAACTGCAGTGCCGCAAGGCTCTGAGTACGCTTTACATCCCACTCTATCCGGCGCTGCGCCCACGGAGCATACTGACACAATAATTTGTCAAGAAATTCATCCAGCTCCTGCTGCGTAAAGCGGCGGATAAAGCGAATGATCTGATCGGTGTCTATCTGATAATAAGTCAGCCGGACGTTCAGTTCCGGCAGGCTTTGCTGTGCGGCATAAATGGCACCGTACACCATGCCCTGTGCCCAGTGGCAGGGGTTCATATCCTCAGTGATCTCTTCCGGCGGCACAGCGGTGGTCTTGATCTCGTCAATGACTACCGTGCCAGTCTCATCGGTAAAAATGCCGTCAGCCCGGCCCTCAAGGGTAAAAGTGATGCCCTCTGCCTGCCGCTCTACGGAGAGAAATACCTCAGCCTGATAGCCGTCTCCGGCAGCTTTTTGCAATTTGCGGTGGATGTGGGCACCTTCCAGTGCACGGTCAAACCCCGTAAACCGGCTGTCAATGCTGCCGGTCCGCAGCAGAAATTCCACCAGCTGCCGGATGGGCAGATGAACCGTTGCCAAAGCATTTCACCTCCGCTTTTGGGATACACTGACGAACCGGTAATTTCTCTTCAGACACGATTCGGGCCATTCCATCGCCCGCCCTATTGCCTCACGGCAACAGGGTCCCACCTCAGCGGACGGTCTTCAGAGAAACTCCCGGTTCGTCGACGTAAACTGATTATTTCAGGCCGAACATCTCCATGCATTCTGCTGCCGCTTCATCCACTTTGCCAAAATCCACCGCTGCACGGTAATAGGTCTCCAACTCATCGTGGCAACTCTTGGCCTGTGCCATCAGGGCACTGGCCTGTTCCAGCAGTTCGGCGGCAGCACGCTCGTTAAAGCGCAGCCGTGCCCGGTACGCTGCCAGATTTTCCCTGTCAAGGAAGCGGGTGCACCGCACAGCCTGCACACTGGGCAGATGCACCGGATGCCAGCGATTATCCGTCAGGAAGGCAAGCTTCAGCTCCGGGATCAGGATATGGTCGATCTTATCCTCCGGGTGCATGGCGCATGGACAGGTAATAATGTGGTAGCCCCGCGTCAGGGCTTCGGCGCGGATCAGCTCCAGCAGCAGGCGGGACACCGCGCCGTAATCATCCCGGAACACGATAAACTTATCCGCCAATGCCTGTGCAGTGCCCTGATAAAACATTTCACCCTTGGGGGTGACGGCGGAAAGCAGGCGCAGCTCTTCGCTGCCAATGCCTTCCGTGCGCGGCATCACCCGGGTGCACAGCCGTTTGACATAACGGCGCACCTTGTCAAAATTGGCGCTGCAGGCTTCGGCGCGGCGGCTGTCCAGCAAAAGGCTGCCTGCCGATGCAATATATCGTGCAGCGCGGCTGCGCAGCAGGGCGTTGCGGGCAAACAGCGCCTTGACCTCATCGGTGCACTGGTGCAGCTTTTCTGCATCGATGGTGTGGTACAAACTCACCACCACTTCGTCTGCACCGGGAGCATCCGGCTCCACCACATGGGGTGCAGTGGCATCCACGATAGCCCTGTGCTGCCCGGGCAGAATCACGCCGTCCAGACTGTCCGGGTCGCTGGCACAGTGGATGCGCTGCGTCAGTTCGCCGCGCTGTTCGGCAGCACGGGCAAGCCGCTTCATCAGGGTGGATTTGCCGCAGCCCGGCCCGCTTTTGATCAGGTACATCTGCATACCGGGTTCGTGGCGCAGCGGTTCAAAATAGCCCTTGAAACCGGCAGGCGTTGTGGCACCCAGAAAGAAATCAATGGAATCATGTCGTGCAGTTTCCATAATCGAACACCTCTCTTTTTGTTTTAGAGTATGCAAAAGGAAGGTGTTTGGTTCTTGCAACGGGAATGATTCAGTCTTTATGATAGGTATGTTTGCATACCGTTTCAATGTTGTCCCGCAGGGCAGTAAAATCAGCAAAGGCTGCAGGCTTGTTCTGCGGGCTGCGCAGCAGAGCGGCAGGGTGGAAGGTTCCCATGAACAGGATGCCGCCCTTTTCGTACAGCTGGCCATGCTCCTTGGTCACGGAGAAATCCTTTCGGATCATCCGCTGGGCGGCAATGCGGCCAAGGCAGACCACGATCTTTGGCTTCAGCAGGCGGAACTGCTCCCGCAGCCAGGGCATACAGGCTTCGCTCTCAGCAGGCTGGGGGTCACGGTTCTGCGGCGGGCGGCACTTGACGATGTTTGCAATATAGCAGTTCTTCGTGCGGTCAAGGTCGATGGCAAACAGATATTTGTCCAGCAGCTGGCCGCTGCGCCCCACAAAGGGCAGACCCTGCTCATCCTCATTCTGGCCGGGGCCTTCGCCCACAAACAGAACTTCGGCATCTTCCACACCCTGACCGAACACCACATTGGTGCGGGTCTTGCACAGCTCGCAGCGGGTGCAGGCAAGACAGCTTGATCTTAATGTTTCCCAATCCATGGCGGCTTGATCTCCTCTTGAAACGGTATGATACTTAATTCACAAATCGGAACAGCTTTTCTCCTAAAATAATAGTACAAAATCTAGGATGGTACGATGCATTGCATGAAATGACGAATCCACTCAATGCCTCTTTTAGTATACGACTTTTCGGCAACATCATCAATACAGTGGCCGACAATCTTTTTAATGACATGCTCATCCACACCGGCTTTCTTTGCCGTGGTGACGAACGGAACACGACCATCATGAGGACGATGCCGGGGGGCAAAGGCCTAAAGCATTCACGACGAATGCGTTGCCCTTTCTGTGTGTGTTTAGGCTGGCGACTTAACGATACCACAGGACGATTCACTCGTCATGGATGTGGAGAAATCACACGATAATACGTTGCTTTATCAAAAGAATAAACAAAGAGTATCTCCATGCGTTGATTTTAAATCAATCTGCAGCGATGATTGAAAACGATTACACGTGCAGATTTCAAAGCACTTATACAAATTGTATCCGCTTTCTCTTTGCAGAGCGCGGCTGGATGTGTTATAATCAAAATAGTTTTCTGCGATGCATTTTCAGGCGGTAGTGCCGGACGGCAGCGCGGGAGAAACCGGATAGCGGGAGAGTGGAACTTTTGGAGTTGGAACAGGCAAAAAAGCGCGTGGAAGAATTGCGCGCTGTGATTGAGAAAAACAATCGGCTTTACTATGACCAGGATGCCCCGGAGCTTGAAGATTTTGAGTATGATGCTCTGACCCGGGAACTGAAAGAATTGGAAGCGCAGTTTCCGCAGCTGGTCACGGCATCATCGCCTACCCAGAAGGTAGGCGGCACGGCCAGCAGCAAGCTGCCCAAGGTGACCCATGCGGTAAAAATGGAAAGCCTGCTGGATGCATTTTCGTATGATGAGCTGCGGGATTTTGACCGCCGCGTGCGGGAAGCCGGCATAGAGCCGGAGTATGTGGTGGAGATCAAGATCGATGGCCTTTCCTGCAGTCTGGAATACGAAAACGGTGAGCTGGTTCGTGCCTCTACCCGCGGCGATGGCGTGGTGGGCGAGGATGTGACCGCCAATGTCCGCGCCATTCGCAGCATTCCCAAAAAGTTGAAGGATGCACCCGAATTTCTGGAAGTGCGCGGTGAGGTATATATGCCGCATGGCGCGTTCCAGAAGCTGTGTGCAGAGCAGGAGCTGCAGGGCGCGGCACCCTTTAAGAATCCGCGCAATGCGGCTGCCGGTTCGCTGCGCCAGAAGGATGCAAAGATCACCGGAAGCCGGGGCCTTTCTATCTTTGTTTTCAATGTGCAGCAGATCCGCGGCAAAACGCTTACCAAACATGCCGAAAGCCTGGATTACCTCAAGAGCCTTGGCCTGCCGGTCTCGCCGCGCTATCATATCGTGCATGACATTGAGCAGGCCATTGCTGAGATCGAGCAGATCGGCCAGAACCGTGCCAAACTGGATTTTGATATGGATGGTGCAGTGATCAAGGTGAACGATTTTGCACAGCGCGATTTGATGGGTTCCACCAACAAATTCCCACGCTGGGCAATTGCGTTTAAGTATCCGCCAGAGGTAAAGGAGACAACGCTGCGCAGCATTGAGGTCGCAGTTGGCCGCACCGGTGTTCTTACCCCGACGGCCTGCTTTGACCCTGTCTTTCTGGCGGGTACTACCGTTGCCCGCGCGACCCTGCACAATGAGGATTTTATCCATCAGTTCGGCCTTTGCATCGGCGATACCATTCAGGTGCGCAAGGCGGGTGATATCATCCCGGAAGTGATCGGTGTTACCCATCACGCAGAGGATGCACAGCCCTATGAGATGCCCACGGTCTGCCCCTCCTGCGGTGCACCAGTCGTTCATCTGGAGGATGAAGCAGCTCTGCGCTGTGTTAACCCCGAGTGCCCGGCACAGGCACTGCGCAATATCATCCATTTTGCTTCCCGCGATGCAATGGATATCGAGGGCCTTGGCACAGCAGTTGCCACCCAGCTGGTGGAGAAGGACATGGTGCACTCCGCAGCGGATATCTACACGCTGACACGGGAACAGCTGCTGACGCTGGATAAGTTCAAGGAAAAGAGCGCCGATAACCTGCTGAACGCCATCGAGGCTTCCAAGCAGAACAATCTGGATAAGCTCCTGTTCGGCTTTGGCATCCGCAACATTGGCGATAAAGCTGCAGCCCTGCTGGCAGAGCATTTCGGTACGCTGCAGGCTGTCCGGGAAGCAAGTGCAGAGCAGATCAGCGAGATCGATGGGTTTGGCGGCGTAATGGCGCAGAGCGTCGTAGAATTCTTTGCAAAAGAGGGAACGACCGACCTTGTCCATCGTCTGGCCGATGCCGGATTGAATATGCAGTGGAAGGGCGAACCGAAGGGTGATAAGCTGGCAGGAAAAACGCTGGTGGTCACCGGCACGCTGGAAACTCTTTCCCGCAATGAGGCGGAAGCACTGATCGTGAAAAACGGTGGTAAGGCCAGCGGTTCTGTTTCAAAGAAAACGGCCTATGTCGTGGCAGGCACGGCAGCAGGCTCCAAACTGACCAAGGCGCAGGCGCTTGGCATCCCGGTACTGACCGAGGCAGAATTTCTGGCAATGATCAGCGACGAAAACACCTGATAAAACCGCTCCAATGGATATCCCCGCAGTTTTGTGCTGCGGGGATATTTTTATGTCCGCAGGTTCTATCCGGCAGGGACAGGCATATACTCATAGCAGGCAATGAGCCTGAAAAAGGAGAGGACAGTGTGGATGAGTATTATCGGGCGATACGCCTGCTTCCCTCATGGCTGGCCGGGCCATTGGGCCAGCTGCCAGCACAGACGGCAGCGCAGATCCATGAACTTCGGTTCCGGACAGGCTGTGGTGTTTTTGTTACACTGTCGGGTCGGCAGCTCCCGCTGCAGGACCTGCCGGAGTGCCCGCTGCAGCTGAGGGAGTGTGTATTGGATCAGTTTCAGATCGAAGAGATCTTTCACACCCTGTGCGGCGGCGCGGTACATGCGCACCAGACGGAGCTTGCGCATGGATTTCTGACCACACCCTCCGGCTGCCGGGTGGGTGTGGCAGGACGCTATGTGGATCGCGACGGCCAGACGGTTCTGCAGCAGGTGCAGGGGTTGAACCTGCGCATTGCAAGGGCGGTTCCGGTACAGCTGCCGGACGAACTTCTGGTGCAACTGAAAAAGCATTTTATTGGGATGCTTTTGGTCGGCGAGCCGGACAGCGGCAAGACGACGCTGCTGCGTCAGATCGCACGAGAACTGGCCGGGATGCAGCGGCGAGCCTGCGTGGTGGACGAGCGCTGCGAGATCTTTCCGCCGGGTGATTCCGAGAAGATGCCGCCGCTGGATCTGCTATCCGGCATCCCTAAGGAACGGGCCGTGCAGATGGCACTGCGCACGCTTTCGCCGCAGGTCATTTTGCTGGACGAGCTGGGCACGCTTGCCGAAACTGCAGCGCTGGAACAGGGCTTTTACAGCGGGGTGGACTTTGTTGCAAGCGTCCATGCCGCAAGCGTGGAAGAAGCCGCCCGGCGGCCGCAGGTGCAGGCGCTGCAGCGGCATGGAATGCTGCGTGTATTTGTACTGCTGCACGGCTGCACAGCGCCGGGAAAAGTCCGGCAGGTCTGCACGGTATGATGCGGCTTTTTCATTGGGCAGCGGCTGCACTGCTCCTGCTGTGCGGGTGGCTGACCGGTTCTGCATTTCAGGCCAGAACGGAGCAGCATATCCTGCAGCTGCAGCGCACCGTGGAGCTGTTGCAGCGCATCCGGCAGGAGATTGCTTACCGCAGGCTGGATCTGGAACAGCTGCAGCGGTGTCTCGTGCAGGAAAAGCTGCTGGAAAGCGATGCAGCACCAAAACTGCAGGAAATTCCGGCACCGGAAAGATTTGATGATGCGGAACGCCTTTGCTTTGAGCAGTGCTTTGCCGGCTTTGGCCAAAGCGAAGCGGCACAGGAATGCGAACGACTGGATTATTACTCTGCCCGTTTTGAAGCATTCCTGCACCAGGCGCAGCAGAAAGCGGCATCCGGGCAGGGCTTACCGTGCAGGCTTGGCCTTGCAGCCGGCGCGGTGGCAGCACTGATTCTTTTGTAGTGGCAGGAGGACGAAAACTTGGAGATCGACCTTGTGTTCAAAATTGCAGCGATCGGTATTATCGTGGCCGTCCTGAACCAGCTGCTGATCCGTTCCGGCCGGGAGGATCAGGCCATGATGACGACCCTTGCGGGTCTTGTGGTAGTGCTTTCCATCCTTGTCAAGCAGATCAGCGCACTGTTCGTTATCATCAAGTCGCTGTTTGCACTATGAGTACATCTTTTTCCATTCTGGGGGCAGTGGTCGTCTTTGCAGCGGCGCAGCTTCTGCTGCGGAAGGATGCACCGGCCTATGCGTTTCTGCTGTCCGTTGGCGCAGCATTGTTTGTGCTGCTGCAGCTTGGAGCGGCGGTGCAGGAGCTGCTTCGGAATGTACTGGCTTTCAGCCGCCGGGTGGACGGGCCTGCATTTGCCTGCCTGCTGCGCTGTGCCGGAATTTTGCTGCTGACCGATTACGCGCGGACCCTGTGTGAAGAAGCTGGTGCGGATACTTTGGCATGGTGCGCCGGGTTTGCGGGCCGATGTTTGGTTCTGGCGGCAGCATTTCCTCTGCTGGAAGAGATCTGCCAGAAGATCTGGGGGCTTGCCGCATGATAAAAAAATTCCTGCAAAAAGCGGCAGCGTTTGTATTGTGCACCGTATGCTTTCTGGCTTTTGCACCTGATGCCGCTGCGGCACAGCTGCAGGGCCTACCCGGACAGGAGCTTTGGCAGCCTTATCTGGAAAAAGCTCCGCAAAGTGCAGAGTCCTTTGCCAAAGATCCGCTCAAATCTCTGCTCGCGCTCCTGCCGGGATCACCGGCAGAGATGATCCGGCAGATGGCACACTGCTATGCGGATGTTCTGCTGTTTTTACTGTTGCTGATCGTGCTTTCATTTCTGGTGGGAGGAGCAGCCGACAGCGCCTTGTTGGAGCTAGCTGCGGCTGTGGGCTGCGGCACTCTTTTGTGGGGAGATCTGATCAGCCTTGCACAGCTGATCTGTGAGCGGATGGAGGGGTGGAAAAACTACCTTCTGGGTTTTCTTCCGGTGTACAGCGGTGTGCTCGCTGCCGGTGGAGAGGTAAATGCCAGCACAGCGGCAAGCGGTCTGCTGCTGACCGGACTGTGCTTTCTGGCACAGGGTACGGTGCTTGTGGTCAGTCCGCTGCTGCAGAGCTACCTTGCGGTAAGCATGGCGTGCTGCATCAGCACCCAGCAGGGGCTTTCGGAAACGTGCCGTGCCATGGGCGCGTTGCTGCGCAGGGGGCTTGTCTGGGCTGGGCGGATTTTTGCAGTGCTGTTAGGGCTGCAAAGAGCGGTAACAGTTCAGCTGGACCGTTCTGCACTGCGGTTGGGCCAGCTGCTTACCGGCGGCGTGCCGGTGATCGGGCAGGCTCTGAGCGATACGGCAGAAGTATTTCTTGCCGGGATGCAGCTGCTCAAAAGCAGTCTGGGTTTTGCGGCGCTTGCCGTGATCGGGGCCGAATTTCTGCCATTGTATCTGCAGCTTCTGCTCCATTTGCTATTCCTTGCAGGATGCAGGCTTCTGTGCGGCCTTGCGGAGAACCGGCGCTGTCAGGCGCTGTTTGACTGCATGGCCGAAGCGGTAAAATGCATGGCAGCAGTAACGGCACTGTTTTTTGAACTGCTGACGGTAGGCGTGGGGCTTCTGATGATGACGGGAGGCGGATAGGAAATGCACGCATTTCAGACGGCGGCATCGGCGTTCTGCATTGCCTGTATCTGTGCGGAGATCACGACGCTGCTGGCGGGCGCAGGCTGGGCGGGCAGATGCATAAAAGCCGTTGCCGGGCTATATATTCTAGTGATCCTGTTCCGGCTGGCTCCGCAGATGAAGCTGGAACTGAAAAGTGCAGCGGCGGCTGCTCCGGCAGCGGTCAGCATCCAGAGTACGGAGACATCGCTCTTACAGGGAACGCAGGAACGGCTGGAAGCGGATCTTTGCGCAGAGTGTGAGCGGCGCTTTGGTACAAAGGTGAAACTGGAGATCACACTGACCCGGACAGAACAGACCGTTCGGGCAGAAAAGGTGCTTGTGATCCTCCCGGCGGCGTGCACATCCGCAGAGCAGAGCCGGATCGCGGCATATCTGCAGCAGGAGCTTGGCATGGCACCGATACTGGAAGTACAGGAGGGCACCGAATGAAACAAGCAGGGGGCATTTCGTTCGGAGATTCCGTGAAAGATTTTGCCCGGAAATGTAAAGGGAAACAGGGCAGAGCAAGGCTTGCTGCGGCAGTAGGCATTCTGGCAATGCTGTTGATCCTGCTGTCGGAACTTTTTCCGCAGAACACGGCAGCGGGCAGCACAAAAAACACAAAGTCTGCCCAGAGCAGCACGGAATATCAGGCACAGCTGGAGAACCGGCTGGAACATCTGATCTCACAGATGAGCGGTGCGGGCAAAACGACCGTGATGGTCACGCTGGAGACTGGGGAAGAAGCCATTTATGCGCTGGATACACAGTCCGGAGAAATGCAGTCCCAGCAGACCCATGTCCTGCTGGAAGATGGTTCAGCCCTGACCGAAACGGTATGTCTGCCGCAGGTGTGCGGTGTGGCCGTGCTGTGCGAGGGCGGCGGAGACATCCGCGTTGCTGCCCGGATCACCGAACTGGTAAGCGCACTGCTGGATCTGCCATCCAACCGCATTTGTGTGGAACAGCGCAAGGGCTGAGACCCTGCAGCTTTTATAAGGAGGAACGATTTATGAGAGCACTTTCCAGAAATACCCGCAGGGCCACAGCTGTTACATTGGCTGCCGCACTGGTGATCGCCGTATACTTGAACTGGCAGTACGCCCGCAGCGATGTGCCCACGGAGCTGCCGGACAATGCTGCAATGGTCGCGGCAGAGGCTGAGGATGTCCCGGTACAGGCGCAGACGGTTCTGGATGAGCTGCCCACAGAGGCCGAAGCGGTGTCCAGCGCCAACAAAAACTATGGTGAAGCGCAGCTTGTAAGCGTTGCCAGTGACAGCGGTGCAAAGTTTTTTGAGCAGGCTCGGCTTAAGCGACAGAAGGCCCACGATGAGGCGATGGATTCCATCAAGAAAACGATGAAATCCTCGTCGCTTTCCGCAGAGGAAAAGAAGGAATATACCGCCCAGATGACCGCAAATCTGGAAGATCTGAATGCGGAGAATGAGATCGAAACGCTGATCAAAGCCAAAGGTTTTGCAGACTGCCTGTGCTTTTTGCAGTCCGGCCGGGCAGACCTTACCGTGATGACCTCCGGTGAACCGCTCACAGCGGCACAGGTGGCACAGATCCGGGATGTGGTGCTGAACAAAAGCACTGTGACTGCCCAGAACATCACGGTGGTGGAGGTCAAATAAGAAGGTGCGGCAGAGTTTTCCGAAACAAGTATTGAAATCGCACCCGCTTTGATGGTATAATAACTCTATCAATAAAGAATGATGTTGTCCTGCGTATGGCATTGATCGTTTCAGGCAGGACCATTTCAAACAAGAAAAAGCAGGCTGTGCCCGCTTTTGAATGGAGGACAACACAATGGATTTTCAGAATACAGATCTTCGGGGCGGCAGCCTTCAGATCTCCACCGAAGTCATTGGCAAGATCGCACGCTGCGCAGCATTGGAAATTGACGGCGTTGCCGAGGTTTCCTGCGGCAGACAAAATAAAAAGCTCAAGGATCTGCTGGAAGCATCCAGCATCCAGTCTCCGGTCGTGGTGGAAATGCGGGATGGTACCGCAAACATCACTCTGAACCTGATGATGAGCTTTGGCGCACGCATTCCTGCTGTGGCCGAAAAGGTGCAGGAAAACGTGAAGAACGCTGTGCAGAACATGACCAATGTCACTGTGAGCCGCGTCAATCTGGTGATTGCCGGCCTTGCAGAAACCACTGCAGCAGAGAAGTAAAATAAAATTCAGAATTGGAAGCCGATCCTCTCTGTGCTCTGGCCGGAGAGGCTTCGTGCTGCGAGAGGAACATTATGGAAAATATTTTGCCCCGTAGAGAAGCACGCGAGAATGCATTTTTGCTGGCATTTTCGCAGACCTTTGGTGATATCCCGCTGGCAGAGGCCATTACCAGCCATGAAGAAAACGATGAAGAGCACCCTGTGGATGGTTTCAGCAAGCATCTGCTGAACGCATACTACGATCATTCTGCCGAGGTGGATGATGAGATCCGTGCACATCTGCGCAACTGGACCATGGAGCGCCTGCCTCGTGTCAGCCTGACCATCCTGCGTCTGGCAGTTGCCGAGATGCTGTTTGGCGGCGAGAATAAGCCCGGTGTTGCCATCAACGAGGCGGTGGAACTGACGAAAAAGTATGGTGCGGACGAAGATTACCAGTTCGTGAACGGTCTGCTTGGCGCAGTGGCCCGGGATCACGGTCTGGATGCGGAGCAAGCCGAACAGTGAGCCGTTATACGCTTGGCATTGATACAAGCAACTATGCAACCTCTCTGGCAGTGTTTGATACAGCTGGAGAGGTTGTTTGCGCAAAGAAGCGCTTTTTGCCGGTAAAAGCGGGCCAGCTGGGCCTGCGGCAAAGCGATGCACTGTTTCATCATACGGTCGCGCTGCCGGAGATGATGCAGGAACTGGCGCAGGAATTTGATCTGACGCAGATCGATGCTGTGGGCGTATCGCAAAAGCCCCGCCCGGTAGAAGGCAGCTATATGCCTTGCTTTCTTGCAGGTGTCAATGCTGCAACGGCCTTTGCACATGCAAAAGGGATCCCACTTGTGCTGACGACCCATCAGCAGGGTCACGCTGCCGCAGCGCTGTTTGCAGCTAAGGGGGAACAGCTGTTTGCTGAAAAAGTTCTGCTGTTCCATATTTCCGGCGGCACCACGGACCTGCTGCTCTGCGATCAGGTGCGCCGGATCACAACGCTTGGCACCAGCACAGACCTTTATGCCGGACAGGCTGTGGACCGTGTGGGGGTCAGGCTTGGCTTTGGCTTCCCGGCGGGTGCCGAGGTTTCCCGTCTGGCTGCACAGTGCACTGAGGAGATCAAGCCAAAATCCAGCGTGAAGGGGATGCAATGCAGCCTTTCCGGGCTGGAAAACCAGTGCAATGCCCTGCTTGCCGCAGGCAAAACGCCGGAATATGTGTGCAAGTACTGCCTGCTCTGTGTGGCGGATACAGTGGTAAAAATGACCAAAGCTGCACAGAAGGAATACCCCGGCCTGCCGGTGGTATGTGCTGGCGGAGTGATGAGCAGCGATATCATCCGTGCATGGGTGCAGAAACGTCTGCCGCAGGTCTACTTTGTGCCGGGACAGTATTCTAGCGATAATGCCATCGGTGTTTCGATCCTGGCAGCGCGGGAGGCCGGATTATGGCTGAAGTGATTACCGTTTCAGCACTCAACCGTTATGTAAAAACGCTGCTGGATGCCAACGATGCTTTGTTTGACCTTGCCCTGCGCGGCGAGATCGCAAATTTTGTACAGAATGCGCGCAGCGGGCACTGCTATTTTTCTCTGCGGGATGATGTCTGCAGCGTCAAAGCGGTAATGTTCCGCACTGATGCACGCCGCCTTGCTTTCCGCCCGGAAGAGGGAATGCGTGTAGTCGTGCGCTGCCGCGCTACCCTTTATGAGCGCGATGGCGCATTTCAGCTGTACGTGAACGATATGTTCCCGGATGGCATTGGCACCGCACAGCTTGCATTGGAGCAGCTCAAAGCAAAGCTGGAGCAGGAGGGCCTGTTTGCCCTGGAACATAAAAAGCCGCTGCCGGCATTCCCTAAATGCATTGGTGTTGTCACCAGCAAGACGGGAGCCGCATTGCAGGATATCCGCAATGTGCTCACACGGCGCTGGCCATCGGTACGGCTGCTGCTGTGTCCGGTGACAGTGCAGGGGTTTGAAGCCGCGCAGCAGGTGGCCGATGCCATCAAAAAGCTGGATCAGCGCAAAGAGGTGGACGAGATCATCGTTGCACGCGGAGGCGGCAGCCGGGAAGACCTGTGGGTCTTTAACGCAGAGATGATCGCCCGGGCTGCATACCGCTGCAAAAAACCACTGATCAGCGCAATCGGCCACGAGATCGACTATACCATTCTGGATTTTGTGGCAGACTGCCGTGCCCCAACACCTTCGGCTGCAGCAGAGCTGGCTGTACCGGATCGGGCAGAGCAGGAACGGATATTGCTGGATTTGCAGCAAAATATTCGCAAAAATATGCAAAAACGTTTTGATTTATGCTATAATGGTCTGGAACAATACAACTTTGTGTTGGAGCAGGGCCTTGCACGCCGAAACTGGCAAAAAAGTCAGGGTCAGCTGCAGCAGGTGCAGGATGCCATCCGTCAGCAGATGCAGAAACGCCTGCATTCTGCAGAATTGCAGCTGGGTCATGCGGCAGCACTTACTGGTTCGCTGGATCCATACAAGGTGCTGGCGCGCGGCTACACGATGGTCACAGCAGCCAACGGTACTATTTTAAATGCAGATGATCTGCAGCCGGAAAAAACAATCTATGTTCGCAGCGCTTCCCGCCGTGCAAAGTGCAGGGTGGAAGCGGTGGAGGAGATCAATGAGAACACCCAAAAGTTTTGAGGAAGGCATGGAACGGCTGAATACGCTCCTTGCACAGATGCAGAGCGAGGATACGACCCTTGCAGATTCGGTCAAACTGTATGCAGAGGCCGCTTCTCTGATGGAGTACTGCCATGCTGCACTGGAAAAAACATCGCTGCAGATTGACGAGATCGACGCAAAGCTTGCGGGCACAGTGCAGGAGGAAAGCTAATGGACTATCAGGAGCAGTATCAGAATTATCTGGCGCAGGCAATGGCCGCGCTGGAAAAGGCCTGCGGCCGTTTTCTGCCGGAAGAATCCGAGGTGTGCCGTGCGGCACGCTACAGCCTGATGGGCGGCGGCAAACGGATCCGTGCAGTTCTTGTTCTCAGCGTCTGCGATATGCTGGGCGGCAGTATGCAGGCGGCACAGCAGTTTGCAGCTGCTGTAGAAATGCTGCACTGCTATTCGCTCATTCACGATGACCTGCCCTGCATGGACAATGATGATCTGCGCCGCGGCCGTCCTTCCTGCCACAAGGCGTTTAGCGAAGCAACTGCCATGCTGGCCGGTGATGTGCTGCTGACAGAAGCATTTGAGACAGTCGCCAATGCCCCGGCAGATGCGTCTGTCTGTGTACAGGCAGCGCGGGCACTGGGTGCAGGCGCTGGCAGCCGCGGCATGGTCTATGGGCAGGAACTGGATCTGAAATACGAAGCGTTGGCCGCAACAGAAGACCAGCTTCGGCTGATCCACCGCAATAAAACGGGTGCGCTGATCAATGCAGCCATTCAGATGGGTGCGGCTGCGGCCAAAGCGGATGAAGCACAGTGCAGAGCGCTGGAACAGTATGCTTATGGTCTGGGCCTTGTTTTTCAGATCGTGGACGATGTGCTGGATGTTACCAGCACACCGGAACAGCTGGGAAAGCCCATTGGCAGCGACAGCGAAAATGGAAAGACTACCTTTGTGACCCTTTATGGTGCGGAAGGTGCCATGAAGCTTGCACATGACCTGAATCAGGAGACCTGCACGGAACTGCACCGGAATTTTGGCGAAAAAGCTGCGTTTCTGGAACAGCTTGCGCAGCAGCTTCTTGTGCGTAAAAACTAAAAATAATCCATACAGAATAAAGGAAAAAGATTATGCAGCTTATTCAAAACATCCTGTCTTTCAATCAGATCCTTACGGTTTCACTGCTCGGCTGGCTTGTGGCGCAGGTGCTTAAAACCATCATCAATTTTATCCTGCTGGGCAAGTTCCAGTTGGAACGCATGTGGGGTGATGGCGGTATGCCCAGTGCCCACAGCGCAACGGTCTGTGCCATGGTCATTGCAACCGGACGCTGTGTGGGTGTTGACTCTGCCATTTTTGCAGTGGCAAGCGTGGTGGCAATCATTACCATGCACGATGCCATGGGCGTGCGGCATGAGACTGGCGAGCAGGCCAAGGTCCTGAACCAGATGATCGATCAGTGGATCGAAGTGAGCGAGAAGAATGCTCCTTTCCTGCAGAACATGCATCTGAAGGAGATGGTCGGCCATACGCCGCTGCAGGTCGTGGCAGGCGTACTGGTTGGCGCAGCCGTCGGCTTCCTGTATCCGCTGGCTTGAGACATTCTTTTTTCACGCAGGAACGCACTGCAGCAACAGAAAATCTTCATTTGAAGGACGTGTGATTTATGGGAGCATTGCTGCTGGACAGCATCAATCAGCCCAGAGATTTAAAGCAACTGAATGAACAGCAGGTGAAACAGCTGTGCACGGAGATCCGCCAGTTTCTGCTGGAGAATATTTCCAAGACGGGCGGCCACCTTGCCTCAAACCTTGGCGTGGTAGAGCTTACCGTTGCGCTGCACCGTGTTCTGGATACACCACAGGACAAAATCGTGTTTGATGTCGGTCACCAGTGCTACACACACAAGATCCTTACGGGTCGGCGCGGACAGTTTGATAAACTGCGCCAGCTCGACGGAATCTCCGGTTTCCCGAACCCGAACGAGAGTGAACACGATGCATTCATTGCCGGGCACGGAAACACGGCGCTTTCGCTTGCGATCGGCATGGCGTGGGCCAAAAAGCTGCATCATGAAGCAGGGCTTGTGGTCGCGGTGATCGGCGATGGTGCCTTTACCGGCGGCATGGTCTACGAGGGCATGAACAACATTGAACAGCTGGACAACCTTCTTGTGATCCTGAACGACAACAAGATGTCCATTTCTAAAAATGTCGGTGCACTTGCCCGCTATCTGACTCATTTGCGCACGACCACGGCCTATTTTGATGCCAAGGATAATGTGCGCAGCTTTT
This sequence comes from Faecalibacterium sp. BIOML-A1, assembly GCF_009679715.1. Lineage (NCBI taxonomy): Bacteria > Bacillati > Bacillota > Clostridia > Eubacteriales > Oscillospiraceae > Faecalibacterium > Faecalibacterium sp. BIOML-A1. Next base: position 125,787 of record NZ_WKZJ01000004.1, on the reverse strand, counting down.
TGGATGGAGTACCGCTGGTGGGCGCTCCACTGAAAAAAAACATCACCGAGTGTAAGACGCTTTTGCGTCGGGCAATGTACCACTCTACCATGTTCGAGGATATGGGCTTCCAGTACATCGGGCCGGTGGATGGCCACAACGTGGAAGAGCTGGAACGCACACTGCGCACCATCCGCAACCGGCAAGGACCACATTTTCTGCACGTGATCACAAAAAAGGGCAAGGGCTATCAGCCGGCCGAGGTAAACCCCGGCAACTATCACGGCGTGTCGGCATTTGATCCGGATGGAATGCCCGACCCGGAGGTGGCACCAAAGGAATCGTTCTCGACGGTATTTGGCAATGCTCTTGTGACGGAAGGCGACCGGAACCCGAATATCTGCGCCATCACTGCAGCAATGAAGTATGGCACCGGCCTGCAGTTTTTTGCGCACAGCCACCCGGAGCGTTTTTTTGATGTCGGTATGGCAGAGCAGCACGCTGTGACCTTTGCTGCCGGGCTTGCAAGTCAGGGCATGCTGCCGGTGGTATGCATTTATTCCACCTTCCTGCAGCGTTCCTATGATCAGATCATCCACGACGTAAATCTGCTGCGGGAGAATGTAGTTTTTGCCATCGACCGCGCCGGTTTTGTCCCAGCGGATGGCGAAACGCATCAGGGCATTTACGATCCCGCTTTCCTGAGCCAGCTTGGAATGCCGCTGTATGCGCCTTCCAATTATCAGGAACTGAATTACTGGCTGCAGCAGCTGTTGAGTGACCGCTTCCATGGTCCACGGGCAATTCGTTATCCCCGCGGTGGGCAGGATACAGCTCTGGCGGAATTTGGCTGCACCGGCGAAGATTATGATTTCCTGCGCAAAGCGGATGATGCAACAATCGTTCTGGTGAGTTACGCCGACGAACTGGCCGACCTTTTGCAGGCAGAACGTGAATTACAGCAGAAAAGTATTGCGTGTGATGTGATAAAGGCTGTAAAGCTGTATCCCTTTACAGATAAAATAATCGCTGATCTGTCGAAATATAAAATAATCCTGTTTGCGGAAGAATGCATTGCAAACGGAAGCATTGGTGAACATCTGGAATATGCTTTGCAGCAAAACGGATGGAATGGGCGCTTTATCCATTGTGCAGTGCGGAACGCGTGTCTTCCGCATGCCAGTGTGGCACAGATCAAACAGGCAACCGGTCTGGATGCAGCGCATCTTGTACAGGCCGTGCAGATGGCCGTGACGAAAGGAGAAAATTTACTGTGAAGATTCGATTGGACCAATATCTTGTTCAGCATGGTCTGACACAGAGCCGTGAGCGCGCAAAGGCGCTGATCATGTCCGGCATCGTTTTTGTCAATGAGCAAAAGGTTGACAAGGCCGGAGAGATGATCAAGGAAGATGCCAAGGTGGAAGTGCGCGGACACGACATTGGCTATGTCAGCCGCGGCGGCCTGAAGCTGGAAAAAGCTATGAAGTGTTTCCCGCTTACACCCAATGGCAAGGTCTGCATGGACATTGGAGCATCTACCGGCGGCTTTACGGATTGTATGCTGCAGAATGGTGCCGTCAAGGTCTATGCGGTGGATGTCGGCTATGGACAGCTTGCATGGAGTCTGCGCACAGACGAGCGCGTAGTGAACATGGAGCGCACGAACATCCGCAATGTCAAACCGGAGAATCTTGCCGAGCAGATCGAGTTTTTCAGTGTGGATGTCTCGTTTATCTCGCTGCACCATATTTTCCCGGTGGCACAGGCAATCACAACGCCGGATGCCATGGGCGTTTGTCTGGTCAAGCCGCAGTTTGAAGCTGGACGCGAAAAGGTTGGCAAGAACGGTGTGGTGCGCGACCCTGCTACCCACCGTGAAGTGCTGCACAATGCCATGGGCTATGCTGCTGCAAACGGTTTTGCTGTACGCGGATTGGATTTCAGCCCGGTAAAGGGACCTGAGGGCAACATTGAATACCTGATGTTCGTGCAGAAGAGCGGTGAACCTTCCGTGCTGGACGACAGCGTTGCAGAGCAGGTGGTGGCGGCAAGCCACAGCACGCTGGACCGCTGAGCTGCCATCAGACCAGAAAAAGGAGCTTCCCGCATGACGATCTATATTTCGCCGAATCCCGGCAAGACCTCTGCCAACGAGATCGCACTGCGCGCGGCGCAGATTCTAATGAACCATGGTGCAGCTGTTCTGATGTGTGAACAGCCACGCACAAGCTGCAGCACGGCCGGAGTGGTTTATCTGCCGTTGGAGGAATGCCTTGAGCAGGCAGATGTGATCCTGACCATTGGCGGCGACGGCACCATTCTGCATGAGGCAAATCTTTCGCTTCGGTACGCAAAGCCGATCTTGGGCATCAATCTGGGACGCTGTGGTTTTCTGGCTACCTGCGAAGTCAGCGAGATGGAAGCCAAGCTCTCCGCTGTTGCACGGGGAGAGTTCAGCGTAGACAACCGGATGCTGCTGTATGTCCGCGTTCTTGGCCACGATGGCTGGGAGGGCCACGCCCTGAATGACGTGGTGGTCACAAAGGGCCGCCTGCAGCAGGCAATCGATTTCAGCATTTACTGCGATGATATTTTAGTAGAGCACTACCGTGGGGACGGTGTGATCGTTGCAACGCCCACCGGCTCCACAGCGTATTCGCTGGCGGCGGGCGGGCCGATCCTGGATTCCCAGACGAAGGGCGTTGTTGTAACGCCTATCTGTCCGCACAGTCTGGCCAGCCCGGCCATGGTGTTTGCGCAGGAGCGCAAGCTGAATATCTGTGTGGGACAGGTGGCCGATGATGAAGTGTTTATCAGCTGCGATGGCAGAGCTGGCTGTCCGCTCAAGGCCGGCGCAACGGCTGAAGTAAGGCTCTCCGATCAGGTGGTAAAGCTGATCACCTTCGGAAAAGCAGATCAGTTCCAGGCCATTGACCAGAAGCTTCGCAGCAGACGATAAAGGGGAGGCGAGTTTACGATGGCGCGCAGCCGTAAGGAAGATGTAAAAAGCAAGGGAGAACGTCAGCAGGTGATTCTCCGGCTTGTGCAGGAACACCCGATCAGCCGGCAGGAAGTTCTGCTGGATCACCTTTCCAAAGAGGGATTCGAGGTAACACAAGCCACCGTTTCCCGCGATATCCGGGAGCTGTGTTTGGTAAAAGCTGCCACGGCAGAGGGGTATCGCTATGTCTCCAGCCGGAACGAAAGCTTCAACCCCAAAACGCAGGGAAGGTTTGAAACGATCTTTCATGAATCCGTGCTGGGGGTGGATTACGCCGGACATGTTGTGCTGGTAAAGTGCTATTCTGGCATGGCCAACGCCGCATGCGAGGTTTTTGACGCATTGCAGTGGAAAAATGTGGTCGGCACGCTTTCGGGCGACGACACGTTCCTGATCGTTGCACGGTCGGAGCGTGATGCAAAAACGATCTGCTCGGAACTGACGAGACACATTGGATAAAAATAACGCGGGAGAAAAGATATGCTGAGCAGCCTGCAAATTGAAAATGTTGCTGTGATCCAGAAGGCTGAAGTACATTTCAAGCCGGGCCTGAATGTTCTTACCGGTGAGACTGGTGCCGGCAAGTCGATCCTGATCGATTCCATCAATGCGATCCTGGGAAACCGCACTTCAAAGGATCTTGTGCGCACAGGGGCCTCCAAGGCGGTGATCCGTGCAGCCTTTGAGGAGGTGCCCGGTACGGTACTGGACAGCCTTGAGAAGGCGGGCTACGAGCGCTCGGATGCACTGATGCTCAGCCGCGAGATCACAGCCGAGGGCAAAAGCACCTGCCGCATCAACGGAATGCCTGCAACGGCTGCGGTTCTGCGGGAGCTGTGCGGAGGACTTATCAATATCAACGGTCAGCACGACTCTGTGGGCCTTCTGAACCCGGCAAGACATCTGGGCATTCTGGATGATTATGCGCAGAACAGCGCGGAGTTTCAGGACTATTATGTCCTGTACCGGGAGCTTGTGCGCATCAAGCGGGAGCTGGATGCCATGATCACCGACGAAGCTGAAAAGCAGCGCAGAATCGATCTGTTGAGCTATCAGGTGCAGGAGATCGAGGATGCCGGGCTGACCGCCGGAGAGGAACAGACGCTGGAAAGCCGCCGCAAGATCCTTGCCAATGCATCTGCCATCCGGGATAAGATCGCACAGAGCTATGCATTGCTTTCGGGCGATGACGAGGCCTCCGGCGCAGTCGATCTGCTGGGCGAGGCATCCAATGCAGTGGATGCTGCCGCGCAGCTGGATGATGCACTTGCCGGTGCATCCAGTCAGCTGCTGGATCTGTATTACAATGCAAAGGATGTTGCCGCAGATCTGATCGGTCGGCTGGATTCCTATGATACCAACGATGCGGAGCTGGACGAGATTGAACAGCGTCTGGATCTGATCTACAAGCTCAAGCGCAAATATGGTGATACGGTAGAAGACGTGATCGCTTTTGGACAGAATGCAAGGGAAGAACTGGAGCGCATCCAGTCCTCGCAGGAGCGGCATGACCACCTGCAGGCAGAAAAGCTCCGCCTTTATGCGCTGGCCCGCGAAAAGGCAGAAGCACTGACCCAGACGCGCCTGCGCGCTTTTGAAGAGCTGAACAAGCGTATTTCCGGCACGCTGGATTTTCTGAACATGCCGGGCGTGCGCATGACACTGCGCCATACCCGCGGCCCGCTGGCAAGCCATGGGCAGGACAGCATCGAGTTCTACATTTCCACAAACCCCGGTGAGGCGCCCAAACCCCTTGCAAAAATTGCTTCCGGCGGCGAGCTGAGCCGCATCACGCTGGCCATCAAAAATGCAATGGCCGATAGGGATGCCGTGCCTACCGTGATCTATGATGAGATCGACAGCGGTGTTTCTGGCAAAGCCGCCGGGCGTATTGGTGAGGTACTGCGCCAGAGCGCACAGGGCCACCAGATCTTGTGCATCACCCATACAGCCCAGATCGCTGCACTGGCGGACTGCCATCTGCTGATTCAGAAAAATGTAGCCAATGACCGCACCTATACCGAGATCCATCCGTTGGATGAGGAGGGCAGGGTGGAAGCACTGGCCCGGCTGATCTCCGGCGACCACGTTACCGAGCTTTCGCGTGCCAATGCCCGCGAAATGCTGGGTCTTGGCGCAAAATAAGCCAAAATAAGCCGCTGCAGATAAGGGGTTGACAAGCCCGAAGCATTGTGATAAAGTAGTCCTTGTTAATGGCGATGAAGGGAACAAGTACCTTGAAGTGTTCTGCCCAGAGAAACCCCGGTTGGTGTAAGGGGCCGCAGAGCAGCAGGGGAAGTACCTCCCGGAGCTGCAGGCTGAATGCCGTTCAGGTTAGTAGGCTGTGCCGCGTGCGAGCGTTACAAACGCAGGAGTGTCTCTCTACTCTGGGGTGTGCACTCGTGAGGTCGTTTCTGTGAGGAAGCGGCAAACAGAGGTGGTACCGCGAATTTTCTCGCCCTCTGCCAAATTCATTTTTGGCAGGGGGTGTTTTATTTTTCCCTCTGCCCACAAACAGGAGGAAAAAATCATGACTCTGTACGAAGAACTCAAGGCCCGCGGCCTGGTAGCCCAGATCACTGATGAAGAGATCATCGACCTGATCAACAATGGCAAGGCAACCTTTTACATCGGCTTTGACTGCACTGCCGACAGCCTGACCGCAGGCCACTTTATGGCCCTGACCCTGATGAAGCGCCTGCAGATGGCAGGCAACAAGCCTATTGCCCTGATTGGCGGCGGCACTACCATGATCGGCGACCCCTCCGGCCGTACCGACATGCGCAAGATGCTGACCAAAGAGGATATCGCCCACAATGCCGCATGCTTCAAAAAGCAGATGGAAAAGTTCATCGACTTCTCTGAGGGTAAGGCACTGATGCTGAACAATGCAGACTGGCTGCTGAACCTGAACTACGTGGAACTGCTGCGTGATGTGGGTGCCTGCTTCTCCGTGAACAACATGCTGCGCGCCAAGTGCTACGAGCAGCGCATGGAGAAGGGCCTGTCCTTCCTCGAGTTCAACTACATGATCATGCAGAGCTACGACTTCTACTACATGTTCCAGCACTACGGCTGCAACATGCAGTTCGGCGGCGACGACCAGTGGAGCAACATGCTGGGCGGCACCGAGCTGATCCGCCGCAAGCTGGGCAAGGACGCTTATGCTATGACCATCACCCTGCTGACCGACTCTCAGGGCAAGAAGATGGGCAAGACTGCCGGCAATGCTGTCTGGCTGGACCCCAACAAGACCAGTCCATTCGAGTTTTACCAGTACTGGCGCAATGTGGGCGATGCCGATGTGATGAAGTGCATCCGTATGCTCACCTTCCTGCCGCTGGAGCAGATCGACGAGATGAGCACATGGAAGGATCAGCGCCTGAACGAAGCTAAGGAAATTCTGGCTTACGAGCTGACCAGCATGGTCCATGGCAAAGAAGAGGCCGAAAAGGCCCAGAATGCTGCCCGCGCACTGTTCAGCGGCAGCGCAATGGATACCGAGCACATGCCTTCTACTCAGCTGACCGAGGCCGACCTGACCGATGGCTCCATCGGTATCCTGACCCTGATGGTCAAGGCTGGTCTGGCAGCATCCAACGGCGAGGCACGCCGTCTGGTCGTGCAGGGCGGTGTTCTGGTGGATGGCGAGAAGGTAGCCGCTCCCACCGTTGGCTTCTCTGCTGAGCAGCTGGCAAAGGGTATTGTGATCAAGAAGGGCAAGAAGATCTACCACAAAGTCACTCTGTAAAAATATTGAACATGAAAATGCCGGTGTACTCTGTTTTGGAGTGCACCGGCATTTTTTCACTTGATGGAGGATTGCTCGCTTGCTTGCAGAATTTACAGCTCGTAAGCCTTCTTCAATGCTTCGTAAGCTGCATCCTCATTCTCTGCGTGGACCAGCAGGGAAATATCCAGATCGCTGGTGGTGATAAGCAGTACTTCAATGCCGGCCATTGCCAGAGAATTCAGTGCACGGGCAGCCACGCCGCAGCTGGTGACCATTTCTTCACCAAACAGGTTCAGCTTGGAATAACCCACGCTGATCAGCGGAGAAGCCTTGGCATCCTTGTCCAGATTTGCAACGGAAATAGCCTTCATCACCAGCGGAAGATCACTGCTGGAAGCGGTAAAGCTGAAATCGATGGTGGTGCCATGGGGTGCACTCTGGCTGATCATATCTACGACCACACCGTTATCTGCAAAGATCTGCAGGTAACGTGCGAGGCTGTTGCCCTTGAACTCTACATCCTGCACACTGATCATCATGAGGCTCGGCTCAATATTGATCTTCGATACTCCGTACATAAGGATCCTCCGTTCTGCCCGAAAGGCGGGCTTCAACAATACAAAAATATTCAGGTAAGCTGCAAAAACTCCGGGTCGATATTTTCCCGGGCAATGGACTGAATCATTTCCAGGCTGAAATCTGGATACGCCTGCCGTACTCCGTGGGCCTTTGTAAGGGCTTCGGTATAATCGCGGAACAGGTAGGTACGCACATTGGATTTGCCTGCATCATAGTGGGTCACCGTCGGCAGAAGTCTGGGAGAGAGCACGCTGCAACGGACAGTGCCGTCCGGTTCGGTCGTTTTTTCAAGCTGGACCGATAAAATTGCGCCGACCAGCTGATCAGGCTTTTCCTGCGTGCTGATAAAATTGCCCAGAGAATAGGCCGTGAACACCTGTCTGCCGTCTGCTGCAGTCAGCCATTGTGCATTTTGCAGCACATGCGGGTGGGTGCCAATGATCAAGTCTGCACCCCAGTCTGCAAGGTTCTGCGCCAGAGTTCGCTGCGGATCTGCGATGGCATGGCTGTTTTCTACGCCCCAGTGCACACCCACCACCACAAAATCTGCAAGCTGACGTGCCGCTTTTACCTGCTGCTCGATCACATCGGTCTGGCTGGTATAGATCACATTGGCCTGCATGGAGCTGTTCTGCGGGATGCCATTGGTATGCTCTGTGTAGGAAAGATATGCGATCGTTACACCATTGACAGTCTGCAGCGGGATATGACCGTAGTCGCTTTCTCCCTTCCACAAACCGGTGGTCACTACATCCTCCGGCATACTGCCCCAGAAGCGCAGGGTAGCGGCAATGCCGGAAGCGCCTTTATCGTGGGTGTGGTTATTGGACAGGCTGAACACCCGCACACCCGCCCGGTAAAGCGCACGGGCGCAATCGCCCGGAGTGGAAAAGCACGGGTAGGAGGATGGTTCCAATTCATCCGTGCAGAGTGTTTCCTGATTGATCCAGTTCACATCATGCTGTGCATAAAAAGGCGCAATATGTTCGTAACAGTAATCGAAACTGTAAGCTTCCTCTCCGGAAGCGCGGCGCTGCGCCTGCTTATAAATGGGAGCGTGGATCAGATTATCTCCTGTTGCAGAAAAGCGGACAGTCTGAACCAGCGGCTGCGGTTCCGGCTCTGGCGCAGGCTCTGCTTCTTCCGGCTGTGATACAGTGGCAGAACCTGCAGAAGAGCTTTCCGTGCTCACCGGTTCTGCCGTCGGTATGCTTTCCTGCAGAAAGAACTTTGGCAGCAATGGCAGGCAGAACAGAAATACGATCAGCATCGCTCCGGCTGTCCAGAAAGCCTGCCTTCTGGCACGGCGTTTTGCAGTCGGTCTGCGCCGGTGCTGTTGCGGGGATTGTTTGCTCATCCGCGTCCACATCCTTCCACCATGTTTCTGCCAAAAGCAAAGCAATCAGGCTTTTTAAAGTGCAGCGATCATATCACCCATATTGTACAGGCCCGGCTCCTTTTTTGCAAGGTAAACTGCTGCATTCACGGCGCCGTTTGCAAAAATATTGCGGGAGTAAGCGGTGTGCTTGAGAGTGATCACCTCGTCCGGGCCGCAGAACAGCACTTCGTGATCACCCACGATGCTGCCGCCGCGCACGGAACTGATACCAATTTCCTTCGGGTCGCGCTTCTGGCGGACAGAAGAACGGTCGTAAACATAATGATATTCGCCATTGTTTTGCTCATTGATGGCATCGGCCAGCATCAGAGCGGTGCCGCTGGGTGCATCCAGCTTGTTGTGGTGGTGCTGCTCCACGATCTCAACATCGTAGTTCACACCCAGAATAGCCGAAGCGCGCTTGCACAGCTCCGACAGCACATTGATGCCCATGGACATATTAGCGCTCTTGAACACCGGCACCGTGCGGGATAGCTGCACCACCTTGAGCTGCAGCTCTTCCGAAAGGCCGGTGGTGCACACCACGATGGGCAACTTGTGAGCTTCACAGTAGGGCAGAGCCTTTTCCACAGCGGCCGGAGAGCTGAAATCGATGATCACATCGCCCTTGCCGTCCAGCTTTTCCAGGCTGTCATACACAGGGATGCCGTTCTGTTCGCCATCCTTTATGTCGATGCCTGCAATCACACGGCAGTCCTCGCGCTGTGCGATCATATCACACAGCACATGGCCCATGCGGCCGCCGATGCCCTGAATCACAATATCCGTCATAATTTTTATCCTTTCCTGCCCGTTTTGCATATCGGCATATCGCAAAATGCCCGGACAGAGCGCTCCGCCGGGCATTTTGCAGCCAAAAACTTATTCTGTAATAAGACCCTCTGCACGCAGAGCCTTTTCAATATACTCCTTGTGTGCCTCGCTCGGCTCTACCAGAGGCAGACGGCACTCGCCAGCTTCCCAGCCCAGCACATTCATGGCGTACTTCACCGGAATGGGGTTCACTTCGCAGAACAAAGCATCTGCCAGCGGCAGCATTTCCAACTGCAGCTCACGGGCCTTTGCGGTATCGCCGTCAAAGAATGCCTTGCAGCAGTTGTGCACCAGCTCCGGCTTGACATTGGACACGACGCTGATCACGCCCTTGCCGCCCAGAGCCAGCAGGGGAACCACCTGATCGTCGTTGCCGGAATAAATGTTCAGCTCGTCGCCGCACAGCTGTGCGATCTTGGCTACCTGAGAGATGTTGCCGGAAGCTTCCTTGATGCCGTTGATCAGAGGATGCTTGCTCAGTTCCAGAGCAGTCTCCGGGGCAATGTTCAGGCCGGTGCGGGAAGGCACGTTGTACATGATCACCGGGATGCCTCCGGCCTCAGCCATGGCGGTAAAGTGAGCAACCAGACCAGCCTGCGTGGTCTTGTTGTAATAGGGAGTCACCATCAGCAGAGCGTCTGCGCCGCATTCGGCAGACTTTGCGGCCAGTGCGCAGCCGTGGTCAGTATCGTTGGAGCCAGCGCCTGCAATGACGGGCACGCGGTGGTTGACAACCTCCACCGTATACTTGATGGCGGCAAGCTGCTCCTCATCGGTCATAGTAGAGCACTCGCCGGTGGTGCCGCAGATGATGATGGCATCGGTATGGTGCGCGATCTGATCCTCAATAATGCGGCCCAGCTCGTCAAAGTTGATGCTTCCGTCCTCGTACATCGGGGTGATAATGGCAACACCCGCGCCGGTAAAGACAGGATTCTTCATAGACTAAAAACTCCTTTGTATGCGCTTTTGCGCAAAATATACTTAGTCGAAATAGCCCTTTGCGGCCAGCAGCTCTGCCAGCAGAACGCCGCCGCCTGCAGCACCGCGCAGGGTGTTGTGGCTCATGCAGGCAAACTTGTAATCAAACAGGGTGTCCTCGCGCAGGCGGCCGATGCACACAGCCATGCCGTTCTCGGTGTTGCGGTCCAGCTTGGGCTGCGGACGATCCGGCTCGGTGAAGTAATGCAGGAACTGCTTGGGTGCGCTGGGCAGGTCAAGCTCCTGTGCGGGGCCGCGGAAGTTTGCCCATGCCTCCAAAATCTGCTCCTTGGTGGGCTTCTTCTCAAAGCTTACAAACACGGCAGCGGTGTGGCCGTCGGAGACAGGCACGCGGAAGCACTGTGCGGTGATCACCGGCTTTTCGGCGTTCACGATATGGTCGCCCTCAATGTGGCCCCACAGCTTGAGCGGCTCGCGCTCGCTCTTTTCTTCCTCGCCGCCGATGTAGGGGATCACGTTGTCCACGATCTCGGGCATACGGTCAAAGGTCTTACCTGCACCGGAAATGGCCTGATAGGTGCACACCAGAGCCTTGCTGACACCAAAATCCTTCATCAACGGGTGCAGGGCGGGAACATAGCTCTGCAGGCTGCAGTTGGACTTGACGGCAATAAAGCCGCGCTTGGTGCCCAGACGCTTGCGCTGTGCGGGGATGATCTCGATGTGGTCGGCGTTGATCTCGGGCACCACCATGGGCACATCCGGGGTAAAGCGGTTTGCACTGTTGTTGGACACCACCGGGCACTCAGCCTTTGCATAGGCCTCTTCCAGAGCCTTGATCTCATCCTTGGGCATGTTGACTGCACAGAAGATAAAATCCACCTGAGAAGCAACCTCTTCCACCTTGGATGCATCCAAAACTACCATCTTCTTGACACTTTCCGGCATGGGGGAGGTCATGGCCCAGCGGGGACCGACAGCTTCCTCATAGGTCTTGCCGGCGCTGCGGCCGGATGCAGCCAGAACGGTCAGCTTGAACCAGGGGTGATTTTCCAGCAGCGTCACAAAACGCTGACCGACCATACCAGTCGCACCTACGATACCCACTTTATACTGTTTTTCCATTTCCAGCACCTTTCCTTTCGTGAAAGCGAACTCAATAAATATTTCTATTACATAGATTCACGGCTTGCAAACCGGACAGCGATGCAATATAATAGATACTGTTTATACAGATTTTATGATATCATTGATACGGTGTCCGTGTCAATCATCGGAAAGGCAAATTGCACGCTATGTTAAAAAAAGATTTTTGGTATGATTTACCCAAAGAACTCATTGCACAGGAGCCGGCTGACCCCAGAGACTCTGCACGGCTGATGGTGCTGAGCCAGAAAGACGACAGCATCCAGCACAAGATCTTCCACGATCTACCGGAATTTTTAGAGCCGGGCGACCTGCTGGTGGTAAACAATTCCAAGGTCCTGCCTGCCCGCATCGTGGGCGTCAAGCAGCCAACCGGTGCTGTGTGTGAGCTGCTTTTGCTGCGTCAGGTCAAAGGCGACCAGTGGGAATGCCTTGCAAAGCCCGGCAAGCGGATGCAGCCCGGCACGAAGGTGAGCTTTGGTGACGGCAGCCTGACCGCCGTGGTAGACGAGACCATGGAGGACGGCAACAAGTACGTTACATTTTATTACGATACCGAGACCCTTTATGAAAAGCTGGACGAATTTGGCAAAATGCCTCTGCCGCCCTACATCACAAAGCAGCTGGAGGATCAGAGCCAGTATCAGACTGTTTACGCAAAGGAGCTTGGCAGTGCTGCAGCGCCCACGGCCGGCCTTCATTTCACACCGGAGCTGATGGATACCATCCGTGCCAAGGGCGTGAACATTGCCGAAGTGACCCTGCATGTGGGTCTGGGCACCTTCCGCCCTGTACAGGAGGACGAGATCGCGGATCACAAAATGCACAGCGAATGGTACTGCATCGACGAAAAAACGGCGCAGATGATCCGCGATACCAAAGCCGCCGGTCATCGTGTGATCGCCGTGGGTACCACCAGCTGCCGCACGCTGGAAGCCGTTGCCGCAAAGTACGGCGAGATCCGCGCCTGCAGCGGCAACACTTCTATCTTCCTGTATCCAGGCGTGAAGTTCAACTGCATCGACGGCCTGATCACCAACTTCCACCTGCCGGAAAGCACCCTTATCATGCTGGTGTCGGCCCTGTATGGCTACGAAAAGACCATGGCGGCCTATAAGGTGGCTGTGGAGGAACGCTATAGATTCTTCTCTTTTGGCGATGCGATGCTGATTCTTTGATTATTTTTCCCGCTATTCTGTTGTTGATGAGCCTGATCCCGGGCTTTTTCATGAAGATCGCACGGCTGTTTTCCGTGCACAGAAAGGAACAAAAACTATGCCTTCTTTGACGACCTATAAGCTGCTCAAGCAGGAACACGACGCCCGGCGGGGCGAGTTCAAGACCGTGCACGGCACGGTGCAGACGCCCGCTTTTCAGAACGTGGCTACCGCCGGTGCCATCAAGGGCGGGTTGTCTGCTCAGGACCTGAAAGACATTGGCGCACAGGTCATGCTGTGCAACACCTACCACCTGCATCTGCGCCCCGGCGACAAGCTGGTAGCCGATATGGGCGGTCTGCACAAATTTACCCGCTGGAACGGCCCCATTCTGACCGACAGCGGTGGATTTCAGGTATTCAGTCTGGCAAAGCTGCGCAAGATCACCGAAGAGGGCGTGACCTTTGCCTCCCATCTGGACGGCCACCGCATCTTTATGGGCCCGGAAGAGAGTATGCAGATCCAGGCAAACCTTGGTTCTACCATCGCCATGGCCTTTGACGAGTGCGTAGAGAACCCCGCACAGCACGATTATTCCAAGGCCAGCTGCGAACGAACGACCCGTTGGCTGAAACGCTGTAAGATTGAAATGGCCCGCCTGAAGCACGAGGGCATTTCCGTGAATCCCGATCAGCTGCTGTTTGGCATCAATCAGGGCTGCACCTTTGCTGATCTGCGTGTGGAGCACATGAAGCAGATCGCAGATCTTGATCTGGACGGTTACGCCATCGGCGGTCTGGCTGTGGGCGAGCCCACCGAGGTGATGTACGAAATGATCAGTCAGGTGGAGCCCCACATGCCCAAGGATAAGATCCGCTACCTGATGGGCGTGGGCACGCCGGGCAATATCATTGAGGCAGTTTCCCGCGGCGTGGATCTGTTTGACTGCGTGATGCCCAGCCGTAATGCACGCCACGGCCACTTGAATACCTGGGGCGGTATCATCAACATCAAGAATGCAAAGTATGAGCGCGATGAACGCCCTATTGATCCTGCCTGTGGCTGTCCGGTCTGCCGCAGCTATTCCCGTGCCTATATCCGCCACCTGTTCAAAGCGGAGGAGATTTTGGGAATGCGCCTTGCCGTCATGCACAACCTGTGGTTCTATAACCATCTGATGGAGCGCATCCGGGATGAGCTGGATGCAGGCACCTTCACGGCTTTCCACGATAAATATGTAAAGCTTCTGGATACCCGAATTTGAGAATAAGCCTTGCAACAGGTCGTTTAAAAAGGTATAATAAGCTTATCTGAATTTTGAGAGGAGATTTTGCCCCATGCAATTTCTGACTACCACTTCCGAAGGCTACATCAGCCTGTTCTTCACACTGGCTCTGATGCTGGTTCTGCTGTACTTCATGATCTATCGTCCCCAGAAGAAGCAGGAGAAGAAGGATGCCGCAATGCGCAGCAGCCTGGAGATCGGCGATCAGGTCACCACCATTGGCGGTGTCATTGGCCGTGTTGTTGCAATCAAGGACGATACCTTTGTTCTGGAGACCGGTGCTGACCGTGTGAAGATCCGCTTCACCAAGACTGCAATTTCCGCTGTTGAAAAGCTGAACATGGACAAGGCTGACAAGAAGTAAGCTTTTTCTTCAAACAATTAAAAGCATATCAAACGCGTCTTCCTGCATAGATTACTGGCAGGGAGGCGCGTTTTTATGTCTGAGAAAAAACTTTTCCCGGCGGAACTCCGGGTTCTTCTGCTGGCGGGGGCAGTCGGCGTTATGGTCACAGCGGGCTGGCTGGCCGCAATGGCAGCGCTGATGACAGCACAGGGTTATTCTGGTGCCGCCGCACCGCCGCTGGCAACAGCAGCCGTTGGTGCAGGGAGCCTTTGCAGCGGTTGGATCGCTGCATTTTGCAAAAAGGAACGCGGCCTGCTGTGCGGGCTTGTACAGGGCCTGTTTTATGCGGCATTGCTCGTGGTGCTCAGCGTTCCTTCCGGTACGCTTACGGAAGAGCCGCCGCTGCTGCGGTTTGCTGTGCTGATCCTGTGCGGCAGTATTGGCGGATTGCTGGGCATGGTGACCCGGGAGAAAAAGCGCCGCAGCTGAACAAATAAAACGAGGAGGTTCGATCATGTGGGTCTATCAGCAAACAGGAACGCCAGCGCATTTGCCAGAAGCCGCGCAGCAGCTTCCCACAGGTGAAGCTGCGCTTCTGCCGCAGCCGCAGAAAACACTGCCGCCAGAACGATCCGCACCGGAAGTGCCTTCACCGCTGCAGAGACATCACACGGAAACCCGGCAGAAAACCTGCTGGCTGCTCGTCTGTGCCTTTCTGATCGGCTCTGGCTCAGCTGGCGTGCTTCTGGCTTTCTGCGAAAAGCAGCGGCCGGACTGGCTGCAATATTACCTGCAAAGCTGGCGCGGCCTGTTTGCTGCTGCAAATGCACATACTGCGGCCAGCCTTTTCGGAATGGAATATCTTACGCTGGCTGCGGCCGCGACCCTTCTGTTCCTGATGGGCTTTTCCGCACTGGGGCCGGTTTTGATCTTTTTGTTTACGATGTTCTATGGGCTGGGAAACGGGACGCTGTTTGTGCAGCTGCTTTCCGACACGGCACTGAAAAAGGAAACGTGGCTTCTGCTGCTTGCATTTCTGCCTGCGGCAGCTGCTTCTGCAGGGCTGTGCACGCTCGGCACAGATTCTCTGCGGGTGAGCAGCCAGATCCGCGTCTGTTCCTTTTTTGCAGCAGGGCCTGACCGGGAGATCGTCCGGCCACATGGATTCATCCGGCAGTATCTGCTGACGCTGACGTTATTTGTGCCGCTGTGCGGCATTTCTGCAGCGCTTGCAAGCATTGGAAGCAGGCTTTGAGCAAGGGCTTTTCTTGCGGGTTTGCTTGTTATATGCTACAATAGAGAATAATAAAGCCAAGACAATGTAACAGGAGCTTTTTTGATGAAGGAACCAAAACTGAAAACTGTATATGTGTGTTCCAACTGCGGCGAGACAAGCCCCCGCTGGATGGGCCGCTGCCCAAGCTGCGGCAGCTGGAACACGATGAACGAGGACGTTGTAGCGGAAGCCCCCAAAGCAGGTACTGCCGCAGCCAAACAGGCGGCAGCCGCCCGCCCGGAAGGGGTGACCACCCTGACCGCAAAACGCCTTTCTGAGATCAGCATGACCGAAGAAAAAAGCCGTATTCTGACCGGCATTTCGGAGCTGGACCGTGTACTTGGCGGCGGCATTGTGCTGGGCGGCGTTGTGCTTTTGAGCGGTGAGCCGGGTGTGGGCAAATCTACTATGCTTCTGCAGCTGTGCGGTGCCATTTCCAACCAGCACAGCGTTTTGTATATCACTGGCGAGGAATCGGTGCGGCAGGTCAAGCTGCGCGCTGCCCGGCTGAAAGTGCCGCAGGATAACATCTTTCTGGCAGCGGAGAATGATGTGGACGAGATCTGCGGCCTGATCGAAAAAGAAAAGCCGGATCTCGTGGTCATCGACTCCATCCAGACGATGCGCTGCATGGATATCTCGTCCTCCGCCGGTACAGTAAGTCAGGTCAAGGAAAGTGCGGCCCGCCTGCTGGCCGTGGCCAAAAAGCAGGAGATCCCCATGTTCATTGTGGGCCATGTGAACAAGGACGGTGCCATTGCAGGCCCCAAAGTCATGGAGCATATCGTGGATACGGTGCTTTACTTTGAGGGCGATAAAATGCTGCCGTACCGCATCCTGCGTGCGGCCAAGAACCGTTATGGCTCCACCAATGAGCTGGGCATGTTTGATATGACGGGGCAGGGCCTTGCTGAGATCGAAAACCCTTCACAGATGCTGCTGGAAGGCCGTCCTCTTGGCGTTTCCGGCAACTGTGTGGCCTGTACCATGGAGGGTAGCCGTCCCATTTTGAGCGAAATTCAGGCCCTTGCAACCAAAACCAATTTTCCAGCACCGCGCCGTGCCTGCAGCGGCTACGACTACAACCGCATGAATCTGCTGATCGCTGTGCTGGAAAAGCGTGCAGGGTATTTCTTTGGAAACCTGGATGTATATATCAACATCGTGGGCGGCATTGCGCTGCGTGATACTGCCTGTGATCTTTCTGTCTGCTTGAGTATGGTCTCCTCGCTGCTGGACAGGCCCGTCAGCGATAAGCTGATTGCCATTGGCGAGGTCGGCCTTGGCGGTGAAGTGCGCAGCGTACCCAATCTGGAACAGCGCCTGCATGAGGCAGAGCGTATCGGCTTTGAACGTGCGGTGATCCCGAAGCACAGCCTGAATCATCTGAGTCCGGCAGATTATCCTGGAATGCAGCTGATCGGCGCGGCTTATATCACCGATGCGATCAATGCCCTGAAATCTGACCGTTTATAAGAGGAAAAACAATGTCGATCTATCTGGACGAGAAAAATCCCGGCAAGCACAAGCCCTTCGATGATGCTGCGCCGGACATTGTAGAATACGTCCGCTATCTGGAAGTGATCGCGGGCAAAAGCGCAAACACGGCGTTCAGCTACTACTGTGATCTACGCGGATTCAGCCGTTTTATGAAGCGCCGCCGTGGGCTTGTGCCCGAAGACAGCGAGATGAAGGATATCGACCCCAAAGGGCTGGACACCGCATTCTGGGCCTCCGTAACAAAGGAGGATATCTACGAATATCTGTACTTTTTAAACCGCGAGTGCGGCAACAAAAAGTCCTCAACGGCCCGGCGGCTGGCAAGCCTGCACGGCTTTTATGATTACCTGGTTAATCAGGTCAACCGGCTGGATGCAGATCCGACTGCGGCCATCCACCCACCCAAACAGGATAAGGTACTGCCCAAATATCTGACGGCGGAGCAGTCCATGGAGTTATTGGAAAGCACGCAGACCCAAAGCGATTTTCCGGAGCGGGATTATTGCATGGTGACGCTGTTTTTGAACTGTGGAATGCGTCTGGCAGAGCTTGTCGGCATGAATCTGGACGACATTGATTTGGAAAACCGCCAGATACGCCTGTTTGGCAAGGGCCACAAGGAGCGCATGGTTTATCTGAATGATGCCTGCATGGAAGCATTGCGGCTGTATCTGGGCAAACGCAATACGATGGAGGGGCTTCTGCCGCAGGAAAAGGCGGTCTTTATTACCCGACGGCGCAAAGAGCGTATCTCGAACCGCAGGGTAGAACAGCTAGTGACCGGTGCAATGAAAGCAGCCGGATTAAAAGGCTTTTCCACACATAAGCTGCGCCACACTGCCGCAACACTGATGTATCAGACCGGCAATGTAGACATCCTTACACTCAAGCAGCTTTTGGGCCACAGCAACGTGTCTACCACACAAATTTATACGCACCTACAGGAATTTCAGGTGCGCGCGGCTATTGAAGAAAACCCGCTGGGCAAGGTCAAAAAGCCCAAAGCATCTTCTCACATCTTGGATACAACAGAAAAGGAAACAGGGGAGACAGTAGAGGATTCAGCTCTGGATGAGGAACTTTCGTCTGTGCCCATGAAAGCCTTTGAGGGTGCGGCTCAGGATGGCATCGGGCTGGATGCTTCCGTGCTTGCAATGAAGCCTGATGCGAACGCTGGAAACGGAAATTTCTGAACCACATAAGAATACCCATAAAATGGAACGATACCGTCTGTGACGCGTCCAAGGTGCGGACATGTCATCGGCGGTATTTTTATAGATATATTTATATAAATAATGGAATGATAAGCTGTGATCTGGCCAGCGATTTGAAATCGCACGAGCAAATGGTCGTTCACAGAAAAATAAAAAGATCAGAATGATCACAGAACTTATATCAACATAAAAAGAGAATCTGGAAAAATAAAATGCAAGCGCGCATGGCAGCGGCAGACTGTGCAGCTTTTGTAATTTGTAAGTCCATAAAAAGATTGTAGCACCAAAATACTAATGAGACACAAAAATATAAAAAACGCAAAAGTTGAATCATACGGTATTACAGATGGCTGCAGATCCGCAGGTCGCGGAAAAAGGCCAGATTCAGGAAAATAGAGATTTTTCGCTTCCCCGCATTTCGCATAACGTGCATTATACGAAAATTATGCAATCAAAAAATAAGACCGCCCTTCTCTTCTGGTTATGAGTTCAGCGGTCTTAAAATACTGATGGCTGTATGGTGTTGGGTTCAGAATGTTATCGCTTCTTCTCCCTTGGTGATGCTATGCTGATACTTTTTAATTTAAAGTGAATCCGGCAAGCTGCTCGGCCTGCGGCTGGGTGCCAAAGTATGCACAGATCGCTTCGTAATAAACGCGGGCTGTTTTTTTACAACCTTCTTCGCTGCCGAACTGTGCAACATCTGCTTCATTCGTTACAAAGCATTGCTCTGCCAGCACTGCCGGACAATTTACATCTTCCAGCAACGTAAAGCTTCGCTCTGCACGCACCTCGGTGTGGGTACTTTCCACCAGTTGCTTCTGATCGTTTTCCAGATAATAAATGTATCGGACTCCCCCGCGCCCACGCAGAGATGCTCCTGCAGCCTGCATTCCTTTGGCAAGCAGTTGCGCAAAGTAAAAGCTTTCCTGATGCCAAGTCCGGCCCGGCACTGTCGGATAGCACTCAAAGCCGGATGCAGTGGAGCCATTTGCAGCTGAGTTGCCGTGGATGGAAAGCAGCAGCTGCGGTGCCTGTTCGTCCGCTCTGGCGGCACGCTGGGCGGGCGTAGCGGTTTCATCAAAGCTGTCACGGGTCTGCAGCGGAATAAAATTAGAGTCCTGCTGCAGCAGCCGGATCAGTTCCGAGGCGGTTGCTGCGGTCATATCTTTTTCTTCGATCACTCCCCTTGCACCCGGGTCTGTACCACCGTGCCCAGCATCGATCACCACGCGGTAAGGCGGATCACCGACCTGCGGACGGAATTCTTCACCGGCGATGCTTTCCGCTGGCTGAGCTGTCTGCAGAGTCAGCGCTGCATGCCAGAGTGAGCTGCCAAACCAGATGCCCACTGCGCAAAAAAGCAGAATGACCGTATTTTTGAGCACATGAGAAGTCTGTTTTCGTCTTTTTGAGTGCGCGGCATTGGAATATCGTTTTGCCATTTTGGCTTACATCCTTATATTAGCATTCTTTATAGAATACGATTCTGCTCTGCAAATTCCTTCAATGTGAGAAAAAGCTACCCGAAAAATCCTTCGGATAGCTTTTTCTTTATTTCAGCTCTACCACGGTCACGCCGCTTTCACCCTCGCCATAACGGCCCAGACGGAAGCTTTTGACCATGCGGTTGCCGCGCAGATGCTTGTGGATAGCTGTGCGCAGCGCACCGGTTCCATTGCCGTGGATCAGATAAACCACTGTCTGTCCGTTCAGGATGGCACGGTCGATAAAGGAATCCACCTCCGGCAGCGCTTCGTCCACCGTCAGGCCCAGCAGATTGCATTCCATCTTGGCGGAACGCTGTACCCTCTCTACCCTGCCGTTCGGGCGGTTGGCATCGCCGGTCAGGCGGGAATAGCGTTGCTGTGCTTTAGTCTGCGGTTTCTTTTCCTTGACCAGCTTTTCCGGCTGTTTCAAGCCCTTGAGCGGAACTTTGGTCTTGATGATGCCTGCACGCACCAGAACATCGCCGTTTTTATCCGGCAAGGCCAATACGGTGGCCAGCTGGTTCAGCTCTGCAATGCAGACCTCCTGCCCTACCTTGACCTCTTTCAGCGGCACAAATTCCTTGACGGGGTTATGCACAGCCTCGGAGCCGATAAACAGCTTTTCCGATTCTTTTTTGGCGATCTCGCGGGCGCGCTGAGCTTTCTGCTGGGTGCTCATGCGCTCGTCCTTCTGCAGCTGACGCAGTTCGTCGGTCAGGGCGTAAGCCTGACTTTCCACCTGCTGTGCCAGCGCACGAGCCTTGGCACGGGCAGCTTCCAGTTCATTTTCGCCCTGACGGATCAGCTCATCACGCTTTTTCTGCGCGGCTTCCAGCTGGTGGGAAGCTTCATTTTTCAGCTCTTCCACCTCGTTCTGGCTTTCCTTCAGCTGCAGCTTCAGATCATCCAGCTGTCCCAGAACGGCATCCAGACGCTTATCCTCTGCGGAAAGATGCTGCTGTGCCGCTTCGATCACGCGCTCCGGGATGCCCAACTTTTCGCTGATGAGGAACGCATTGGATTTGCCCGGCACGCCGACGCTCAGCTTATAGGTCGGGCGCAGCGTTTCCAGATCAAACTCACAGCTGGCATTGACAACGCCCTTGGTTTCCAGAGCAAACACCTTCAGCTCAGCGTAGTGAGTGGTGGCCATCAGCAGCACGCCGCGGCGGCGCAGCTCTTCAATGATGGCCACAGCCAGCGCAGCACCTTCGGCGGGGTCGGTACCGGCACCAAGCTCGTCCAGCAGCACCAGTGTGTGCGGCATGGCAAGCTCCAGAATGCCGGTGATCTTTTTCATATGACCGGAGAAGGTGGAAAGGCTCTGCTCAATGCTCTGTTCATCGCCGATATCCACCAGAAATTCGTCAAATACGCAGATCTCGCTGCGCTCGTCAGCCGGGATCAGAAAGCCGCACTGCGCCATGGCGCACAGCAGGCCCGCTGTTTTCAAGGTGACAGTTTTGCCACCGGTGTTCGGTCCGGTGATGATCAGCGAATCGTAATCTCTGCCCAGAGCAATATCCACAGGCACGCACTTTTTAGGATCGATCAGCGGGTGGCGCGCACGGATCAGCGAGAAGGAATCGTCGGTGCGGACAGCAGGCTTGAATGCCTTGAGATCCAAAGCCAGCCGTGCCTTTGCCAGCAGAACATCGATCTCCAGCATAGCCTTGTAGCTGTACTGGAACTGCGGCTCAATGGCGGCCACCTGTGCGGTAAAGGCCACCAGAATGCGCTCGATCTCCTGCGCTTCCTGCGCACGGTACTGCAAAATGCGGGCATTGGCTTCCACAACGGCCTGCGGCTCCACAAAGACGGTGGCTCCGGTAGACGAAACATCATGAATAATGCCGCTCACCTCACCGCGGTATTCGCTCTTGACCGGCACAACATACCGGCCATTGCGCATGGAAACCACGCTTTCCTGTAGATACTTGGAGGTATCCATATTGCGGACCATGCTCTCCAGACGGTCACGGATGCTGTTCTCCGTTGCGCGGATCTTTTTGCGCAGATCGTTCAGGGTATAAGAGGCCGTGTCTGCCATGGCATCCGGTGCCAGAATGGCGCTGGAGATCTGCTGTTCCAGGCCCGGCTGCGGTGCCAGCGCATAGAACAGATCGTCTGTAGGCAGAGCGTCGTGCTCCGAAGCACCATACCAGCTTGAAAGATTCTGAAAATTGCGCAGTGCACCAGCCACCATCAACAGCTCGCCCATTGAAAGTACGCCGCCTTTTACGGCGCGGGCCGCCAGCTGACTGACATTCTCCACGCCGCCAAAGCGCGGGGAGCCGTTTTTGATCAGCAGGGTGTTGATGGCATCGGTCTGTTCCAGCGCATAGCGCACCTCGTCCGGGTCGCACTGCGGCTGAGTGGCAAGCAGCATTTCGCGCGCTTCCTTGCACACGCAGCCCTCTGCGGCACGGGCGACGATCTTATCCAGTTCCAGAGTTTTTAAGTAACTTGTTTCCATAGGTTCCCTTTATGCTCAGGGCAGCAGGGTCTTTAAAAAGTCATAGCTTTTCAAAGGCTTGTCCATGTGGGTCAGTGCATAGCGCTCTGCCACTGCGGAAAGCTTTTCCAGACTGCCCACAGAAATTTTGAATGCAAATATTTTTTTGTCGTCCACAAGGCAGATGTGCCGCAGCGCATACAGTGCGCCCTGATCAAGGTTGCAGGTCTTTCCTGCTTTTGCGGCGCAGTCTGCACAGAGCAGATGGCCTTCCTGCACATCCAGATAGAACGCAGCACCATCATAGGCGCTGCAATCGCGGCAGCACACGATCTGCGGCATAAAGCCGCACTCGCTCATGGTACGCAGTTCAAACACGGCCTTGATCACCCGCAGATCCGTTTTGCTCTCGCTGATCATATAGAAACAGTTGAGCAGCAGCCGAAGCTCCCGCTGTGCCTCCTGCCCGGTGGGCGAAAGGGTCATTGCCATTTCAGCCATATACATGGCAAGACTCATGCCCTCAATGCTGGACGAGATGCCGTGAAAGACATTTTTCACTTCTGCTTCCCGCACAGTGTACATGTTGCGGCCCGGCACCAGTGTGAACTCGGAGTAGCAGAACAGCCCGCACGCGCTGAACAGCTTGCTCTTCAGCCGCAGGCTGCTCTGCGCTGCTGCCGAGATCACGCCCAGTTCCGGTGTCAGGATCGTCAGAATGCGGTCCGATTCCTTATAGCGGGTCTCCTTCAGCACCAGACCCGTGGTTACAAAGGCTTCCATTTTCTTGGTCCTCTGCCGGGGTTTCTTCCGGCCGCTGTTGTTTATAATCGAGATAACGAAGAATGTTTCCCGTGCAGGCAAACGCCTGCCAGCTTGCTTGTGCATCCATTTGCAGCACCTCTTCCCTGTTACGGATAGTGTCAGGTTTATTTTAACCGTTCATCCAAGGGAATTCTGTCCTGCTTTGGCAAGTGTCAGCGGTTATTGGTGTTCTGCTTGAAGCCAAAGTTGTTCAGCAGGAACTCGTTATCGCGCCAATCGGATTTTACCTTTACCCAGCACTGCAGATTGACGCGGCAGCCCAAAAACTCTTCGCAGTCTGCACGGGCAGCACTGGCAATTTTTTTCAGCATTGCACCGCCTTTTCCAATGACCATGCCCTTGTGGCTTTCGCGCTCGCAGTAGATATTTACATCAATATCGATCAGGTCGGTGCCCGGGCGCTCTTTGAAGCGCTCCACCACAACAGCAATGCCATGGGGGATCTCGTCGCGCATGAACAGCAGGGCCTTTTCACGGATGACCTCCGCCACAAGCTCCTTTTCCGGCATATCCGTGTAGGCATCATCATCAAAATAATGCGGGCCTTCCACAGCATAGCGGCTCAAAGCATCGAACAGCACTTCGCAGCCGTCGTTATCACGGACGCTGATGGTGTAGATATCGTCGAATACACCCAATGCCTTCAGCTCTTCTTTGCGGGCTTCCAGATCAGCAGGCTCCTTGACAAGGTCGGTCTTGTTGATGACTGCAATTGCCGGGCCGCCGCTGCTGCGCAGCATATCCACCAGCACCATTTCCGATTCATTCAGTGCGCCGTAAGGCTCAAACAGCATCATGGAAACATCCACATCTGCAATGGAATCGCTGGCAGTCTTATCCATCCGTTTACCCAGTTTGTTGCGTGCCTTGTGCACACCGGGTGTATCCAGCAGCACATACTGCAGCGGCCCGCGGGTGATCACGCCGGTAATGCGGGTACGGGTGGTCTGCGGCTTGGAAGTGACGATGGCTACCTTTTCGCCAACCAGAAGGTTGGTCAGACTGGATTTGCCTACATTGGGACGGCCAATGACAGCCACAAAAACGGAAGAAGTATCATAATGCCCCTGAATGGGTGTAGCGTTACTCAAAATCTAGCTCCTGTCTGTATTGTGCGGCAACCGCACGGTGAATCTATTACTCGGTATAGCTTACGGTGCGCGGCAGGCCCAGCTGCAGCAGAACAGCTTCCTCTTTCTCACGCATCCGCATGGCTTCCAGACCGCCATTTTCGTGGTCGTAGCCCAGCAGGTGCAGCATGGAGTGCACCGTCAGGAACGCCACCTCACGCTGCAGCGGATGGCCGTAGAGGTTTGCCTGCTCCTGTGCACGCTCCATACTGATGACGATGTCACCCAGCATTTTGCAGCCGTTGTTCTCGTCAACATCATATTTGCCGTCTACACCCAGAGGGAAGCTCAGCACGTCGGTGGGCATGGGCTTGTTGCGGTACTGGTTGTTCAGCTCAGCAATGGCGGCGTTATCCACAAAGGTCACGCTGATCTCTGCAGGAGCTTCAAAATGCTCATACTCCAGCACGGCATTACAGGCACGGCGGATGAGAATGCGCAGACCGGAAGGAACCTTGACGGCCTTCTGTGAATTGGTGATCAAAACTTTATTGGACATAAATCAGTCCACTCCTTTCTGTTTTTGATGGCTTTATATGAATTCTGGTGATTTTATTTTTCAGGGTGTGCAGCCTTTTCGTAAGCCTTGATAATCTCCTGCACAAGACGGTGGCGCACAACATCTTTCTCAGTAAAATAGCACTGTGCAATCCCATTTACATTTTTAAGCACGTGCAGTGCATCCACAAGACCGCTGCGGGTGCGTTCCGGCAGATCGATCTGGGTCACATCACCGGTAACCACCACCTTGGAGCCGACACCCATACGTGTGAGGAACATTTTCATCTGCTCCGGTGTGGTGTTCTGTGCCTCATCCAGAATGATAAAGGAATCATCCAGCGTGCGTCCGCGCATATAGGCAAGCGGTGCAACCTCAATGATCTGCTTTTCCACAAGGCGCTCGTAAGTTTCGGCACCCAGCATATCAAACAGGCCGTCATACAGCGGGCGCAGATAAGGGTCTACCTTCTGCTGCAGATCACCGGGCAGAAAGCCCAGCTTTTCACCTGCTTCCACTGCCGGGCGGGTGAGCACGATGCGGGAAACATCCTTGGCTTTAAAAGCCTTTACCGCCATGGCAACGGCCAGATAGGTCTTGCCGGTACCCGCCGGGCCAACGCCAAAGGTGATGGCATTGGTGCGGATGGCATTGAGATATTCCTTCTGGCCCAGTGTTTTGGGCCGGATCGGCCGTCCCTTGACCGTTACGGTAACAAAATCTTCGGTCAGTTCCTTGACCCGCTTTTCTGCTCCGTCGTGCGCCAGACTGATGCAGTAGCGCACGGTCTGGTCTTCCAGCGGTGTATGATTCTCGATCAGAAGCAGCATTCCCTCCACAGCGCGGCTGGCCGCGGCAACATTGGCCGGTTCGCCTGAAAGCCGCAGCTGCGTGCCCCGGCAGACCGCCGTAACAGAAAATTCGTTCTCCAGCAGACGGATGTTCCGGTCGCAGTTGCCAAAAACAGCTGCGGCGACCTCTACACTATCCAGTTCAATATTCTTTTCTGCCATGTGCTCCTCCTGAAAGGATATATTTTAATGCTTCTATTGTACCACCAAAATCTCGAGAAGAAAACTGTGAAAAGTACACAAAATATTTTCATCCGTTCCATCGGTTTTTTCATACGCCAAGGCAGCTGCCCATGCAAAGCGTCAGCGGCAAAAAAAGAAAATGCAGGAACAGGAATGCATCCTGTACGAATGATCTTGTCAAGCCCTTTTGTGCCACAACCACAGAGAAAAACAAAACATATCTTTGGCCAAAAAGACAATAGCAAACTTCTCCCCTGCGTGCTACAATAGCAAGCGTTGTGCGGCTTGCACCCGGCCGGCCGCTCCGGAATACTGAAATCAAAGGAGAAGGAACCATGGAACAACTTTTTCTGATGCCCGGTGAAGAACGCTGCGAACGCTTCAAGGATGGCAACGGTATTCCGAGAGTTCACTACTCCTATCGCTCGATGCACGGTGCATTCTTCGACTGCGAGAGCCGCAGTTTGGAGGAAGCCCAGCGCCTGTGTGAGGACTGGCTGGTAGGTCAGGACCGCTGTTACCGCAACTGAAATGAAAAATAGAAACCTCCGCTTCCCTGTCGGTACTGCCGCTGGGAAGCGGAGGTTTTTGCTTTTTACAGGTTTATTTCCACAGTTGAGCGCAGACAAGTTCCAGCACACTGCCCGCGATGCAGCGGGCCTTATCCGAAATGAGAAAACAGTTGGAAAGTTCCTCTTTGCGGGGGTCTATATCGGCCACCTTAAAACCGGGCGTTACCGGATAACTGCTGCGCAGAAGTCCGCGCAGAATGCCCGTGATCTGCGTGGTCACAGAAATCATGGCACCATCTGCCGTGCGGATCTGCGCAATGGTCTCACCCGCTTCCACGATATCTCCAATTTTGCGGAGATCCATAAATATACCGGCCGTGCCGGCATGGATCACGCGCTCTTTTCCGTAGCCTCCAACGATTCCGGGAATGCCGTTATCAGGGATGGCACTGCCTTCCCGAATGATGCGTCCCAGCCGGTGGCCGCGTTTGGTCTCCACCACCACATCCACATCCTGCCCGGCCGTGAAACCGGGGCCGAGTGCAATGGTCAGGGGTGCCATATCCCGCGTTGTGCCAAGATTCTTTTTGGCAAGGATCGCATCCACAAGGACATCCGGCTTTGCGGGCGCAATGCTTTTTCCTTGCGGGTCTACCAGAACAGGAACGGCATTCTGTTTCCAGATTTCTTCTGCCTGCGCCAGAGTTTCGATCCGTACCGCACGCAGACCTTCAACGGCGGTCTCACCTTCATAAACGGCTTCGCACAGAGAAACCTGCCGCCGGATCGCCGCCGGATGCTCCGCTTCCAGCACCAGCACACGCAGGCCTGCGCTCCACAGCCGGTGAATGGTGCCGGTAGCAAGGTCGCCGCCGCCGCGCACAAGGATCAGTGCATCCTTCTTCATTTGATCTCCTCTCCGGGCTGGAGTCGAGTCAATACGATCTCCATAGACCCACCGCAGGCAGCAATTGCTGCATCATCATTTTTGCCGTCTGCCGAAAAATGCAGCCGTTGATACGCCGGAGCAGCTCCCGTCAGCATTTCCTGTGCAGCCAGAATGGTGCGGTGCTCCATAATACCGCCGCCCACGCTGCCCACAATAGAGCCGTCTGTGCGAACCAGCATTTTTGCGCCGATTTCCCGCGGCGTAGAGCCGTGCCGCGCCGCAATCACGGCAAGCACCGCCTGCTGCCCGGCGGCATCTGTCTGAGCCATGGCTTCCAGAAGGGCAGATGAAAAGCCCTCCGTCTGCGGACGCGCATTCTTGATCGATACGATCTGTGCCAGAATGGAAAGTGCGATCTCCTCTGCCGTCTGTGAGCCGATGGAAAGCCCGATGGGGGCGTACAACGCCTCCACTCTTTCGGCATCGATACCGGCTTCCAGAAGTTGACGGCGCACCAGTGCGGCACGCCCGCGGCTGCCCATCATGCCAACATAGGCTGCAGGCTTTTTTAATATCACCTTCAGGCAGTCCACATCAAATGCATGTGCCCGGGTGACGACCACAAAATAAGTCTCTGCGCCGTCAGGTACCTGCGCAAGCGCTTTATCAAACGGCAGGCAGAGCACTCTATCGGCTCCGGCCAGCCGCAGCTGCTGTGCATATTCCTCGCGGTCATCCATTGCAAGGACCGTCAGGCCCAGCAGCTTTGCAAGCTGCACAACGGCTGCAGCCACATGTCCACCGCCGCAGACTACCAGCTGCGGCACCGCGCCAAAGCGCTCCGCAAAGATGTCTGTGCCTGCAACAGAGTGGATACCAGCTGCTGTGCAGCCCTGCAGTTCTGTCAGGTGCTGCAGCAGTACGGTGCTGTCTCCCCTCTGCCACACAGGCCTGCCCTCCAGCAAAAGCAGCTGGCTCCCCGCGGCATCGCCCTCTAACTGGGCCACCATCGTCCAGCCGCCCGCAGAACGGGCTTTTTGCAGCATTGTATAAAGCGGCATTTTACCCATGCGTCATTCTCCTGTTTTATCTTTATTACTGTTCTACTGCTGCGGCCTGATCGTAACGTGCCGGGTCCAGCCGGTTCTGCCACTGCTCAAATTCTTCCGGCAGCATCCGCCAGGCAAGGCCGCAGCCTGCGGAGATCTCGCGCGGCAGTGGGATGAGCCTGCCCGGAACCTTCTCCGCAAGGCACTGCTTTTCCCATTCCATGGCATCCAGCGTCGTGCGGAATGAAAGAACAATATAAGTTTTTTTGATGCGCATATCAGATCTCCTGTGCAAGCTCCTGAACAGCGGCTGCGGTCTGAAGCACTTCGGCTTCCGTATTGAAATGCGAAAAGCTGAACCGTACCACGCCCTGCTCCACCGTGCCCAGCGCTTTATGCATCAGCGGTGCACAGTGCGCGCCGGCACGCACACAGATGCTGTAGTCCTCCCACAGAATATCTGCAATGCGGGCTGAATCTTCGTCTCCGATGTTGAGAGAGATAATGGGAGCGTGCAGCGCCATTTCCGGGTCGCCGTAGATCTTCACGTTCGGCAGATCTCGAATGTTTTTATAAAAGAGCGCCGCCAGTGCAGTTTCTTTTGCACACAGCGTTTCCACACCCTGAGCCAGAATCCATTCTACACCGGCACACAGGCCCGCCAGACCCGGAACATTGAGCGTCCCGGCTTCCAGAGCGGTGGGCATCTGTGCGGGATGCTGTTCATCAAAGCTGTGTACGCCGCTGCCTCCCACTACCAATGGCTGGATGAAAAGCCCCGGGCGCACATACAAGCCGCCTGTTCCCTGCGGGCCAAGCAGCGCCTTATGCCCGGTGAAGCATAGCACATCAATGCCCAGTGCCTGTACGTCAATGGGCTGTGAACCCGCCGTCTGGGCCGCATCCACGATCAGCAGCAGGCCGTGCCGGTGCGCAAAACCCGCTGCTTTTGCAAGATCTGTTCCGTTGCCGGTCACATTGGAAGCACCTGTTACGACCAGCGCTTTTGTATTGGGCTGAACCAGCTTATCCCAGTCATCATATTGCAGCCGTCCGCGCTCATCCACGCCCGCAAAACTGAACTGCAGGCCCTGTTCCCGCAGCCGGTAGAGCGGCCGCAGAACAGAGTTATGCTCACATACCGTTGTGATGATATGATCGCCCGGTGCAAAAAGACCACCCAATGCAATGTTCAAGGCCTCCGTTGCATTTGCCGCAAAGGCAATACAGGACGGGTCTGGTGCGTGGAGGAGCTTTGCCATTGCGCACCGCGCAGCATAAACAAGACGGCTTGCGTGCAGCGTGGGCTCATGGGCACCCCGTCCCGGATTGCCTGCCGTGCGCATTGCGTCCAGCACAGCCTGCTCTACCTGCGGCGGCTTGCGCAGGGTTGTGGCAGCGTTATCCAGATAGATCACGGTTTCACCACGTTGCCTGCCTGCGTCAGCTTTTCCACGATGGTGTACATGTTGGTCACACTGCCAACAGCAAGCTTTTCGGTCAGGCCATAGAAATTCAGGCAGGTGCCGCAGGTCATGATCTCCACGCCCTGTGCTTCCAGTGCCTTCAGGTCATCCAGCATGGGCGAACCCTCACAGGTCAGGGACGCGCCGCCGTTATAGAACAGCACTGTTTTGGGCAGCTGATCCTGCTGGGTAAGTGCGAACACAAAGGCCTTGAGCAGGGACTTGCCAAGGTCATCTGCGCCAATGCCCATTTTATCAGAGCTGATGGCAACCACCGTGTCCGTGCGGGTGTCCGGTGCACAGGCCGGTGCTTCTTCAGTGGGTGTTTCGGACGCTTCCCCGACCGTGAACAGCACGCGGTATTCCCGCTCGGCCAGCTTTTCGGCGCTGTACTGATAACCTTTCTGCTGGGCCATTTTGGTAAGGTTCTGCACGGCGATCTCATTATCCACCAGCACTTCCACCTCACCGGCACCCTTCAGTTCAGAGATCGCCTTTTTAGCTTTTACAACGGGCAGCGGGCATGCGTCACCACGGGCATCAACTTTCAGCATCATAATTGTAGGCCTCCATCAGTATTTTACAGTGATTTCCTGTTCGGTTTTGGGTATGATCTCACCCACGATCTTTGCGGGCAGGCCAGCGGCCTGCAGCTCTGCTTCCAGCGCATTTGCTTCTTCTGGCAACACGGCCAGCAATAGTCCGCCGGAAGTCTGTGGGTCAAACAGCACCTCTTCCATTGCAAACGGCACATTTTCAAAAGTGACATATGGGCCGGTATGGTTGCGGTTGCGCTGTCCGGCAGCGGTATACAAAAAATCATCTGCCGCTTTTTCGGCTCCCGGTAGAACCGGCACCATCCGTGCATCAATGATACAGGAAAGCTTTCCGCCCATCATCTCGTGCAGATGGCCCAGAAAACTGAAACCGGTCACATCGGTTGCCGCGTGGACCGTATACTTTCGGCTGATCTCGGCAGCGTTTTTGTTCAGCGTTGTCATGGACGCAATGGCACCGGCCATATCTTCCGGTGCCGCTTCGCCCACACGGTTTGCCGTGCAGATCAGGCCCACGCCCAGAGCTTTTGTTAAAATCAGCTTGTCGCCGGGCCTGCCGGAATCATTCGTATACATTTTTTTCGGGTCCACAAGGCCAGTCACCGAAAGTCCGTATTTCACACCTGTATCGGCAATGGAATGCCCGCCCGCCAGGCTTCCTCCTGCTTCGGCAACTTTTTCTGCACCACCGCGCAGGATCTCCCCCAGAATGTTCAGATCCATGCTCTCAGGAAAGCAGACAAGGTTCAGTGCAGTCTTCACCTCGCCACCCATGGCATAGACATCACTCAGGGCGTTGGCCGCTGCGATCTGGCCGAAGGTATAGGGGTCATCCACCATCGGCGGAAAAAAATCCACTGTCTGTACCAGCGCGATATCATCTGTTATGCGGTATACAGCCGCATCATCCCGGCTGTCGTACCCGACCAGAAGGCTCGGGTCTCTTGCACCGCGCGGCAGCTTTTCCAGAATACGGCTCAGCGCTCCGGCTCCCAGCTTTGCGGTACATCCGCCGCCGGTGCAGAACACGATCTTGCCTTCTTTGCTCATGCACGTTCTCCTTTCTCGAAATGAGACGTAGCGCAGGAAATCCGATAAATTTTTTTCAGAATATCAGCCACCTGCCGGGCCAGAGCAGCCTGCTCTTTTGTATCGACCTGATTGAGTACAACATAAAAGCTGCGATCCCCTACAGCCTTCCTTCCACCGGCTTCACTTGCAAGCAGATTTGCCAGAAGTTCCGGTGTCAACTGCGCATCCTGCGGAACACAAAGCAGCTCTGCGGCAAGCTCTGCCCGGAAACAGACCTCCCGGAGCGGATGCCTCAACGCAGAAAGCCCTGCTACGGCCAGAACCGTATCGCACTGCGGTAAAAGCACCGGCTCGTGCGTAGCGGGTGCCTTGCAGGGCATCCGTTTTGCGCCGTCCGCTTCAATGAGCACGATATCTGCAAGGGTCATCCAGCGCTCCAGCTGTGCCTGCGGCGGGGCCGTCAATTTGCCGCCGTGTGCAGCGGTTCCTGCCACGGCATAACTGCCGCACTTCCACAGGCGGAAAAGCTCTGCATCCGTCTGTGCCCAGACCCCGCCGGGCGGCTGCATAATATGGGTGGTGGTAGCGGCCAATACCCGCCAGCCCTTGCGGGCGCAGTGCGCAGCCAGATTGTACATCAGTGTGGTCTTTCCGCCGCCGCCCACCAGAGAAATAACATGTCCCTTCTCCGCAAGAAACGGAAAAATTTTTTCGTCGATCATTTCTGCTTTTCTGCAACTGCCATGGCGATTTTTTCCGGTGTGATGGGCAGCTCATAGAACCGGGTGCCGATAGCGTTATAGATGGCATCGGAAATGGCAGGCAGCGGTGTGTTGATGACCACCTCGCCGATGGACTTTGCGCCAAAGGGTCCGTTGGGTTCATAGCTGCTCTCGAATTCAACCTTGATCTTGCCCACATCGGTGCGGGCCGGAATTTTGTACTGGAACAGAGAGTTCTCTTCCGGATAGCCATTTTTATCGTAGGTGATGTTTTCGGTCAGAGTCATGCCGATGCCCTGCAGCAGACCGCCCTCAGCCTGCACACGGGTCAGGTTCGGGTTGATGGGCGTGCCGCAGTCCACACAGGCATCAAATTCCAGCAGCTTTACCTCGCCGGTCTCAGTATCCACTTCCACCTCAGCAGCACCAACCATGAACGGCGGCGGCGACAAAGGCGAAGTATGCGTTTCGGTGGCTTCCAGCGGAACCATATGGCCGAACTGAGAAGCATACGCGATCTCGCTCAGAGACTTTTTCTGTGTGGGATCTTTGCTCTTGAAAACATCTTTTCCATCAAATTCCACCTCGTCCTCGGTGCATTCCAGCAGCTCTGCGCCCAGCTTGCAGATCTGGCCGCGCAGCTTCATGGCACACTTTTCGGTGGCCTTGCCGGTAATGTAAGTGGTACTGGACGCATAGGAGCCGGAGTCATAGGGCGAGGTATCCGTATCAGCTCCGAAGACCGTGATATTGTCCAGCGGGCAGTCCAGCACTTCGGCGGCGATCTGCGCCAGTGTAGTGTCACAGCCGGTGCCCATGTCGGCTGCACCGATCATCAGGGTGTAGAAGCCGTCGTCATTCAGTTTCAGGGTGGCACTGCCCACATCCATGCCGGAAATGCCGGAGCCCTGCATCGCCATGCCCATACCGACAGCGCGCACCTTGCTGTTGCCCATATCACGGGCAGGGTATTTGTGCTCCCAGTCGATCATATCCCGCACCTTGACAAGGCAGCGGTCCAGCGCGCAGCTGGTGTTGACAGCCCCATAGTAGGCGGGCATCACATCGCCCTCCTGTACGGTGTTTTTCAGCCGCAGCTCAAAGGGGTCCATATTCAGCTTATGAGCCAGTTCATTGACAGCAGATTCTACGGCAAACAGTCCCTGCGTTGCGCCGTAACCGCGGTAAGCACCGGCAGACATGTGGTTCGTATACACCACATCACTGATAAAGCGGAAGGCTTCTGCCTTGCCGTACAGCGGGATGGACTTGTGACCGGAAAGGCCCACGGTCGTAGGGCCATGCTCACCGTAAGCACCGGTATTGGAAAGGGTGTACAGATCAATGCCCTTCACAACGCCGTCCTTCGTGGCACCCAGCCGCACATGGATCTCCATTTCGTGACGCGGCGAGGATGCGATCTGGCTTTCCACACGACTGAAAATGATCTTGGAGGGCTTTTTGGTCTTCCAAGTCACAAAAGCCGGATACACCTCACTGACCGCCGTCTGCTTGGCACCAAATCCGCCGCCGATGCGGGGCTTTGCCACGCGCACCATGGATTTGGGAATATGCAGTGCGTTCGCAATATTGCGCCGTGCATGGAACACGATCTGCGTGGAGCTGAGCACATTCAGCCGCCCATAGGTATCAATGGAGCAGTAGGTGCGGAAGGTCTCCATCATGGCCTGCTGGCAGGCCTTGGTGTGGTAAATGTGGTCAATGACTACATCGCTGGCCGCAAGCACTGCGTCGATGTCACCGGCTCCGCATTCATCATGGGCGCAGAGGTTGCGTTTGTTGTCGGCTCCCACCGGGCACAGACTGGCCCAGTTGTCCTCCGGATGCACCAGAATGGGGTTGTCCTTGGCAGTGTGATAGTCCAACACTGCTTCCAAAACCTCATATTCCACCTTGATGAGCTTGAGAGCCTTATCCACGCACTTTTCGTCCTTACCGGCCACAATGGCCACCACATCGCCCACAAAGCGCACATGGCGGTCAATGAGCAGGCGGTCACGCGGACTGGCTTCCGGATAGGTCTGGCCAGCCTGCGTGTAGCGCGGCGCATCCTGCGGCACATCCTCCCATGTAAAGATCGCCTCGATGCCGGGCACCTTTTTTGCTACAGCCGTATTGATAGTTTTGACGATGGCATTTGCGTGCGGAGAGCGCAGCAGCTTTACGATCAGGCAGTCCTGCGGGATCACATCGTCCATATAGACGGGCTGGCCGGTGACCAGCTGCATGGCATCCTTTTTACGGAAAGGCTTGTTGATGGTACTCATTCTGCGGCCTCCTTCTGCTTTTTCCATGCCAGAAAGTTCATGATGCCGCGCAGCTGGCCCTCATAGCCAGAGCAGCGGCAGAGGTTGCCGGAGAGATATTCCTTCACTTCTTCCTCACTGGGGTACGGATTCTCGCGGAAGAGGGCCAGCGCGTTCATGATAAAGCCCGGGTTGCAGAAGCCGCACTGCTCTGCACCCTGATCCGCGATAAAGCCGCCGAACTCCGCGGCTTCTTCCTGCAGGCCTTCCAGTGTGGTAATGCTGTGGCCGCTGGCACGCGCTGCCAGTACCGAACAGGACAGCACCGGTTTCTCATCCAGAAACACCGTGCACAGACCGCAGTTGGAGGTCTCACAGCCGCGCTTGACGCTCTTGCAGCCGTGGGCACGTACAAAATCGATCAGCAGCATATCTGCAGCCACATCCTCTGTGACCTTGATGCCGTTCAATGTAAGAGTGATCTGCATTTAATTTTCCTCCTGTGCCGTGCGTGCTTCCAGTTCCAGAACAGCACGCTTTGTCAGAACGCCTGCCAGATGGCGGCGGTACTCGGCATTGCCGCGCATATTGGAGCCAGTGACAATTTTTTGCTTTACTTCATCGGCAAAGTTCTGCGCCAGTTCCTGCGCAGAAACACCCGCCTTTGCCGGCAGCTCAAACAGCACAGCCTTGAGCGGCCGCGCACCGATCGCAATGCGATAGCTGCCGTTTTCCAGACGGGCGGCAGCGCAGGTAAGCACCGGGATATCAGTCTGGCTGTTGCGCACGGACTGATAGAAAAATTCTGCTTCTTCCTTTTTAACGATCAGCCGCACAAGGATGTCCCGGTCATAAGGGCGCTCAGCATACTCCTGCAGGGATATGATCCCACCCTTATACAACTCTACCGAACAGTCCATGGCCATAAACAGCGTGAGCACATCAGAAAAGCCGAACCGACTGTAGATGCTGCCACCCACAGTTGCCAGATTGCGCAGCTGCACGCCCACGATATGCCGCAGCGCTTCCTTTACTGCGCCATGGGTATACGCAGCAAGACCGGCGTGCTCTTCCAGCTGGCGCAGTGTAACCATGGCACCAATGGAAAAGCTGTCCTCGGTCTCCTCTATGGTGTCCAGTCCCAGACCGGACAGGTCGATGGCTGTACCGACATTGATGTTCTCCATTTTGAGCCAGATCATGCCGCCCAGCACACGGTTGGCCTTTTTCTGGTTCAGCTGCCACGCTTCTTCCAGACTTTCGGCCTGCTTATATTCTCGGATCGTCATCATAGATGCAGGTTCCTCTCTCTTTTTTTCTCTGTTCTTTTATTTTAACACAGATTTCGATATAATACTATTGTGAATTCGTTTCAGAAAGAGTGGTACTATATGAAAGAACTTCTTCCGGTGGGCTGTGTCATCATGGCATCCGGTCTGAGCCAGCGCTTCGGCTCCAACAAACTCCTTGCGCCGTTCTGCGGGGAACCGATGCTATGCCGCGCATTTGCGGCGACCGATACTCCAAAGCTTTCGGCCCGCATCGTGGTGACACGTTCGGACGAAGTTGCGCAGCTTTGCCGCTCCCGCAATGTTCCGGTGCTGCTGCATGATCTGCCTGGTCGAAACGATACGGTGCGGCTGGGTCTTTCTGCGCTGCTGGAACAGGTTCCGGAGCTTTTTGGCTGCATGTTCCTGCCGGGAGACCAGCCGCTTTTGTGCCGCGAGACAGTGGAAGCCATGGCAGGCATCTCCGGGTGGGATCAAAGAACTCGGCTGGAACGGCAAAAAGAAACAGAACGGGAGATCTTCCGTCTGGGATTCCGGGTCCGTAACGACCCGTCTCCCCTTACCGGAAGTCCCGTTCTGTTTGAAAAAGGACTTTTTCAGGAACTGCTCACCTTGCCGCAGGGCATGGGCGGAAGTGTTCTGCTTCGGAAATATCCCGCGCATGTTCACACCGTTTACATTGCGGATCGGAATGAATTGGCCGATGCCGACACGCCCGAAGCACTTGCGCAATTGGAAGCGCTGGCCCGGCAAAAGCTTTGAGCTTTATACTGCCTTGTCATCCTTCGGCAGCAGCACATTCAGCAGGATCGCCACGAACGCAGCCGGAACGATGCCGGACTCGCCGCAGATCAGCTGGAAAGCGTGCGGAGCCTGTGCCAGAATACCGCTGTTGGCACCCATGCCGTAGCCAACACCCAGAGCCACCGAGACGATGGTAAGCTGACGCGGGGTCATCTTTTCCTTGGTGATGAGCTGGATGCCGCTGACCACGATGGAAGAGAACATCATAACGGCAGCACCGCCCAGAACGGCCTGCGGCATAATGGAAATCAGTGCGCCGAGCTTGGGGATCAGGCCGCACAGGATCAGGAAGATGGCACCGGAGGCCAGAGCCATGCGGTTGACCACTTTGGTCATGGCCACCAGACCCACGTTCTGGCTGAAGGAAGTGTTGGGCAGTACACCGAACAGAGCCGCAAAGGAGGAGCCCAGACCGTCACAGATCACACCGCCGGACAGCTCTTTATCGGTGGGCTCACGATTCATGCCGCCCTCCATGACACCGGAGATATCACCCACGGTCTCAACAGCGGTAACAACGAACATGATCATCACCGGCATAATAGCGCGCATATCAAACACGATCTTGACCGGCATCAGCTTGGGAATGGCAAACCAAGAGGCCTGTGCCACCTTATTCCAGTTGAGCACCCATGCCTTGGTAAACTCTACACCATCGGCAGTGACACCGGTGGTGGGCAGCACCAGACCCATGACAAAGGCCGCAACGTAACCGGCCAGAATGCCGATCAGAATCGCGGAAGAGCTGAGGAAGCCCGTGGTCCAGTGCTTGAAGATCAGAATGACCACCAATACGAACAGGGCCAGCAGCAGATTTTCCATGGAGCCGAAGTCTTTTGCGCTGTTGCCGCCGCCAAAGGAATTGATACCCACCGAGATCAGCGAAAGACCGATGGAAAGCACAACCGTACCGGTGACGACCGGCGGGAAAAACTTGCGCAGAGGCTTGAGGAAGAAGCCCAGCACGCTTTCAAAGATGCCGCCGATGATGGATGCACCCATAATGGCACCATAGGCCAGCACACCGCCGCCCATGCTGCCGACAACACTGTTGAACACGCCGATAAAACCGGAACTGGTGCCCATGATGATGGGCACGCTACCGCCCACGGGGCCGATGGTGAACAGCTGCACCAGTGTGACCACACCGGCCACGAACATGGCACTCTGCAGCAGCGTGACCTGCAGATCTGCGAACTCACCACCCGCAATGCCGCAGGCACTGGTGATGATCAGCAGCGGGGTCAGGTTGCCCACAAACATGGCGCAGACATGCTGCAGACCCAGCGGGATCGCCTGTTTCAGGGACATTTTTGCGTCGAACTGATACGCCGACTCTTCGAGCTTGACTTCCTTCAAATGTTCCACTCTCCTCAAATCTTGACAAAAATCATTCTTTTCGACTGCTTTACCAAAAAAGCGGATTTATTATAGCAAAACTGCGTATCCTTGTAAATTAAGTATGACTTTTTTGCGAACGGCTGTTTCCCGCTGAGAAACACAAAAAGCAGGGCGCTTTGTGCGTTTTTTCCGCTTTGGTCGGAAGAATTTCGCGCAGAACTCCTGCTTTTTTGTTTTGTTTTATTTGATTTTTGTGCGATATGGAAATTTTACAGCGTTCTCAGCCCGTAATCTTTTAAACAGCGCTGGATGCCCTGCTGCGTGGTGTCGAACCGGATGCCGAAGCGTTCCAGTTTTGTGGTGTCCATCACAAGGTTCCGGCCCCAGCTTTCTTCCTCGATCTGCACAGCGATTCCCAGCGTTTCGGCAAACTGCCGGGCGGTGCATACCATGTTTTCGGCATTGCCGCTGCCAAAATTGTATACGCCGCCTGGCAGCGCCATGGCAGGCTCCAGATTTTCGATTACCTGCCGCACATAGGTCACGCCGCGGTGGTCGTTCCGGGAGAAGCGCAGAGCCTCTCCCTTCAGCGCGGCACGCAGAAGATTCAGCGGAAGATTGCCCCGGATGGGCAGCCCATAGCCGGGCAGGTCATACATCCAACTGGCACGCAGATGGACCGAGTCCGGGCAGAGCTCCAGCACACGCTGCTCTGCTTCCAGCTTGTATTGGCCGTAAATGTTTGCGGGATGCAGGGCCAGTGTTTCCGGCAGCGGCCCCTGCTGCTGCACACCAGCATAGACCTGATCCGAGCTGAATGCCACCAGCTTTGCCTTCGTCTGCTGCGCAGCCCGTGCCAGCCAGACTGGCAGCTCCACATTGGCACGGTAAGCTTCTGCCGGATGCTGCGCACAGTAACTGGTATCGGAAAGAGCGGCGGTGTGCAGGATCACATCCGGATGCAAAGCTTCCACCTGTGCACGGGTGAGAGCTTCATCGGCTGTACAGAAAAAGCCTTTTGGAAGGGCGCAAAGCTCGTACTTTCCCTGCCACTGCTGCAAAATGCGGGAGCCGACAAAGCCGCCTGCACCGGTGATAAGAATTTTTTTCATGATAATTTCCTCCTGCAGGGCAATGAAAAAGTGCCCAGAAGCATGACAGCCTGCCGGGCACAGAAATTTTAAAGGAACAGTTCCAGCACGAACACGACGGCACAGCAGGCCACAGATACCTGAAACAGGCTTGCGCCGAACCAAGCAGCTGCAATGCCTACCACCAGCGCCATGGCACCGGCAGCCGGGCTCTGGGTCGCGTTGACAATGGCCGGGAAGGTCATGACCGCCAGCGTCACATAGGGCACATAATACAGAAACGACTGAATGAAGCGGTTTTTGATGGGCTTGCGGATCAGTGTGAGCGGAAGGATGCGGATGGCATAGGATACCAACGCCATCACTGCAATGTAAATGTAATGATTATGCGTCATGCCCTGCCTCCTGCTCTTCTGGATTTACCGGAAAAAGAACTGCTGCAGCGCTGGAAATGAGCACTGTGAGCAAAATGGTGCGCGTGCCCTCCGAAAGAGCGGAAATACCCGGCAGGTAATTGCACACAAAGCTCAGCGCAAAGCTGATGGCAACAAGTGCAGCTACCACCCTGCTCTTACGCGCCGGAGGAATGATGATGGCAAGGAACATGCCGTAAAGGGCAACGCTCAGCGCACTGACAGCCCGCAGCGGCAGCAGATTGCCCGCAATGATGCCCAACGCCGTACCGATGGCCCAAGCCGGTGCCGCCAGCAGAATGGCACCGTAGGTATAATATGGGTTCAGGCTGCCGGGCCGTGCAATGGTGATGCCAAAAAGCTCGTCTGTCACATCATAACCGATGAGCAGCCTGTGCCAGAAGGGTGTGCCCGGCGCAAAGCGCTGGGCCAGTGCGCAGCTCATGAGCAGATAGCGCGCATTGGCGATCAGTGTGATGATAGCCACTTCCAGATAGGTCGCATTGGCCATGATGATGGCAAATGCAGCGTACTCGCCTGCCGAAGCGTTGTTCAGTAGGCTGACCAGAAAGCCCTGAAACGGGGTAAAACCTGCCCGGCGGGCCGCAATGCCCAGCGAGAAGGAAACAGCAAAATAGCCCAGCGCAATGGGAACGCCATCCCGCATGCCCTCACAGAAATTTTTTTTGCTGAAAGCCCAAACCGGCCTTTCTGCATTGACAAGCTCCGGGGCAAGGAGCTTACTTTTGGAATTCATCTTTGTTTTTTACTCCTTTCCTATTTCAAACACCGCTTTTTATTATACTCTCACGCACACAGAGAAGAAAGGGCTTTTTCACTTTCTTTTCGGCACAAAAGGAAAACGCCGCCTGAAAAGGCAGCGTTCTTCGTCGATTTATGCGCCCGGCACCAGAAAATGCATTGCCTGCGGCAGGACCTGCGTACCGGCTTCCAGCCCATTTGCCGTCAGGATCTGTGCCGGTGACACATGGAACCGTCTGGCAATGCCGAACAACTCCTCCCCTGCCTGTGCATAGTAGATGCGCAGTGCGATCTCCGGGTCCGGAGTCGTCAGCGGTTCGCCCAGCTCAATGCTGCCGATGCCCGGATGTGTGCTCCGGCAGAGGATGGCTCCTTCGGCACGGGCGGTGACCGTCACTTCCAATGTGCCGCCAGTGCAGCTGCACTGGATGCTCTCGGTGCTCAGCCAGCATTCCGGGCTGAACTGTGCACCCGGCGGGGCTTCTACTGCAAGCGGAAAGACAAGCTCCAGTGTTTTTTCGTAGCTTTCCAGCTCGGCAAGACTGTTCTCGGCAAAGGCGGTGGCAACGGCACGCACCGTAAAGGCCCAGCCATCGCGGTAAGGTGTTACCTGCGCTGGTCCATAAGACACAAAGCAGGCGCGCAGCTGAGCATCCGCATCTGGCAGCGGCCCGGAGACCGTGGAAGATGCTGTCTCGTTCAGCATACAGGCAAGATCTTCTGCTGCCAATTCCTGCGGCGTGACGGCGGTTTCAAACTGCGTAGAAAAGGCATCCGCTACGTATTGCAGCTGGCAGGGCCGCCATGCGTGCAAATGCATCATCACGCTGGCTGTCAGTTGGCCGCTGGCTTCCTGTTCGCCCTCCGCAAGGGCAAAGCCCACCGGCTCCAGCACGCACATGCATCTGCAGTCCTCTGCTACGCCTTCCAGATCCACCACCTGATTGAACGGCAGGGATGCCGCCTGACTTTGCAGGCTGCTTTCGCCTTCCGCACGCCAGGCGCATTGGGCACGTACCTCGCCCTTGACCACTGCCTTGCCCGCCAGCAGCTTTACCTCCCGCACGGCGGCGCTACCGGTAATATCCAGAATGGCTGCGGGCGGCTTTGCAAACACAAGCTCCCCTTCCACAGTGACCAGCTTTTCCAGCACCGCGGTGCTGCGCACGCCGTTCAGCGTCTGCAATTTCTGTTCAATGCCGCCATCGGCCAGCGCCGTGATCAGTTCCTGTTTATCCTGTGTATGGATAGTAACCACAAGACCATAGGCTCCGCGCACCTCGATGCGGTGCGGGTTTACCGCCCGGCAGTTGAGGTATTCGGTCTGCCCTTCTACCATGGCCATCCAGCTGGTGAAGGAGAATTCCGGCACCTCCAGCTGCTTTGTAAACGGCAGCTTCTGCTCGGTCTGGCAAAGCCCGGCCCCGTCCTCGCCCTGATAAAACACAGTGCAGCGCAGATAGCCTTCCAATGTAAGCCGCCCGGGCTGCAGCTGCTTTTGCAGCACCACCGGTTTTGCAAAGCATTTGACCAGCTTGAACACCGGCGGAAGATAATCTGAAATCAGGATC
This sequence comes from Faecalibacterium sp. BIOML-A1, assembly GCF_009679715.1. Taxonomy (NCBI): domain Bacteria; kingdom Bacillati; phylum Bacillota; class Clostridia; order Eubacteriales; family Oscillospiraceae; genus Faecalibacterium; species Faecalibacterium sp. BIOML-A1. The sequence continues at coordinate 84,216 of NZ_WKZJ01000004.1, read as the reverse complement.
TCGGTTTCCAGCGGAAGTTCTGCCTTGACGGTGCAGCTCGTGCCTGCCTGCGGCAGCGTATCCCGAAAGATCTTCAGTTCCATGCAGTGTGCTCCTTTCCCTGTCCGTCTCTACTGGAAAAGTATGCACATGCTTTGCAGGATATGCGCGCAAAAAAGGCACCGTGCAAAACACACGATGCCTTTGGGCCTTTTGAAACAATCAGATCGTTTTGCGCAGGACAGCCGCCTGCATTACATGGTATTTCTGCATCAGCCGGACGGCAGCCGGTGTGATCTTCTCGCCGCTGACCACAATGGGGATCGCAGGCGGGCAGGAAACCGTCGGCATAGCGCAGATACGCCCCACCGCCTGCTCTGTGGGCACCTGCTCCTGCGGGGCAAACACGGCCTGCCGGATGCTGCAGCAGGTGTGCAATTCGTGTTCCAGCTCCAAAAGCTCACGATCGTTTTTTTCCGGGAGCGGGAACGGTCCCGGAAGGTTTTCCACAATGTGGAGAACGGCAGAAGTCAGCCGTTCAAAGTCCTGCGGCGGATTTGCCGGGGTGAACATCAGCACAACATAGCGCGGGTCGGCATATTCGCACTCGACCTTTGCGCTGCGCAGCGCTTCTGCAAGCTCTGTGCCGGTCATGCCCAGTGTAGCAGCATCCAGCGTGACCTTGAGAGGTTCGCTTTCCAGTGCCAGCGGCCCCGGGCAGTGTTTTGCCGCAGCGGCTTCGTTCAGCTCCCGGCGCAGGCGGGTCAAATATCCGCAGCACTGCAAAAGCCGCAGCGGATAGCCTTCCGACAGAACCTGATTGCATTTGTCCAGCGACTGCAAGATCAGGTAAGACGGACTGGTGGAACCAAACAATGCCAGTGCATTGCGCACAGCGGCTTCGTCCTGAATGGGGGCATTTTTGCCCAGATGCAGGTATGCGCCGCCAGTGACAACGGGCAGCGTTTTATGGCCGGAGTCGCAGCACATGGCCGCGCCCAGCGCAATAGGATGCTGACCGCCCTGCGGCAGAAAACGCAGGTATGCACCGTGGGCATTATCCACCAGAAGCGGAACGCCAAAATCCTTGCACACTTCGGCCAGCGCTGCAATATCCTGCACGCCGCCCAGATAATCCGGGCTGGTGATGTAGACGCCAAAGGGCCTTTTGCCCTGCTGTGCCAAACCCTGCAGCGCACCTGTCAGCTTTGCAGCTGACACCGGGCAGCTGCAAAGTGCACCGGCATCCTGCGGCGCAGGCCAGAGCCACTGGATATCAAAATCCAGCAGCGCCGCCGCATACAACAGCGCTTTGTGAGCGTTGCGCGCTGCCAGCAGGACCGGGCGCTGTCCGGCTGCGGGCGCAGCCTGCAGTGCAAGGCACAGCATTGCACGGATGCACTGGGACGAGCCCTCTGTGCTGTAATAGGTATGCACCGTGCCGAACAGCCGGGTAGCGTTGGCTTCGCTCTGGGCAATGATGCCGTCAGCCCCATACAGTTCATCCGCACCCTTTATTTCGGTAATGTCCCACGGCTCAAAGCCCAAAAGGCTCTGGCCCTTGTGGCCGGGCATATGCAGCCGCGAGGTGCCGGACTGTGCGTAACGGCGCACAAAATCCACAATAGGCGTGGTCGTGCTCATTCGCAGGCTTCGCCATCAGCACAGGCGTTACAGGTAGAACCAAGCTCAATAGGCACCTCGATGCCCTTGGCGGCAAGTTCCTGATTCTCAGCGACCTTGATCATGATAGCGCATTCCATTCGCTTTTTGAACAGCTCGCAGCCGTACTCATACACACCGGTAATGTTGCCGGTAGCGTGGTAGGAGTTTGCTGCACAGCCGCCGGAGCAGTACAGCTTTGCCCAGCAGTTCTGGCACTCCTTGCGGGCATAGGCGTTGCAGTGCTTGAACTCATCGCGCACGGCAGTGTTCGTAACGCCCTTCCAGATATCGCCCATCAGGTACTTGGGGTCGCCCACAAACTGGTGGCAGGGGTACAGATCGCCCCAAGGAGTAACAGCCATGTACTCCGTGCCGGAGCCACAGCCGGAAATGCGCTTGTAGATGCAGGGGCCGCCGGTGAGGTCAATCATGTAGTGGTAGAAGGTAAAGCCGCGGCCCTCGCGGTTGCGCTTGATCATTTCCTTGGCAAGGATCTCGTACTGTTCCTTCAGGATGGGCAGATCTTCCTCGGTCAGGGCACTGGGATCGCCGGGCTTAGACACCACAGGCTCCATGCTCAGCTCAGTAAAGCCGAGGTCGGCCATGTGGAAGATATCGTTGGTGAAGTCGGTGTTGTAGTGGGTGTAGGTGCCGCGCATGTAGTAGTTCTTGTCGCCGCGCTTCTTCACGAACTCCTGGAACTTGGGCACGATGGTATCGTAGCTGCCATGGCCTGCATAGTCCTTGCGGAAGCGGTCGTTGACCTCTTTGCGGCCATCCAGACTCAGAACGACGTTGTGGCACTCCTTGTTGCAGAAATCGATCACATCGTCATCGATCAGCATACCGTTGGTGGTCATGGTAAAGCGGAAGTTCTTGTTGTGGATCTTCTCCTGCTCACGGCAGTAGGCCACCAGCTTTTTGACCATATCAAAGTTCATCAGCGGTTCGCCGCCAAAGAAGTCCACCTCAAGGTTGCGGCGGGTGCCGGAGTTTTCGATCAGGAAGTCCATGGCACGCTTGCCCACTTCAAAGCTCATCAGCGCACGGTCGCCCTGATAGCGGCCCTGCGAAGCAAAGCAGTAGGAGCAGTTCAGGTTGCAGGTGTGTGCAACATGCAGGCACAAGGCCTTGACCACGGTGTTGCGGTTTTTAAAGTCGAAAGCCATATTCTCATAGGTATCCGGGGTCCACAGCTTGCCTGCTTCCTTCAGGTTGGTCACATCATCGATGCACTGACGCAGATCTTCCTCCGTGACATCCTCGCGGTCTCCATACTTTGCCATCATAGCCGAAACGATCTCGTCAGCAGTATGCTCCGGGTACATGGCAATGATATCGTATGCAACATCGTCCACCACATGCACCGAGCCGCTGCAGGTGTCCAGCACGATGTTATAGCCGTTCAATTGATACTGGTGTACCATTTTACTCTCCATTCCAATTATACAAAAAAATGCCGCCCGGCAAAGGCGGCAGGGGGTTGCAAAAATTACTTGTTGCTGTTCTCGCACTGCTGGTTAGCCACGCCGCAGGAGGTCTTGCAAGCGGACTGGCAGGAAGTCTGGCACTCGCCGCAGCCGCCGGTCTTAACGCTCTTGGTCAGGTCACGAGTAGCAATGGTCTTAATACGTTCCATAATAGAAAACCTCTCTAACTCTCAAAATTTCATCGCGCCGGACAAAGCCCAGTACGCATTTATCTTTGCTTATGATAACACGCAAGGGGCTTTCTGTCAAGATTTTTATGCTGCCAACCTGTCAAACCTGTCCAGCAGGCTGATACTTCGTCAGGACGGTGTGCAGCCCCAGCTCCCGCGCCCTGGCCAGTAAGTACCGGTAGCGGCACAAAAGCGCCTGCCGCTCGTAAATGCGCTGCTCGATCAGGTCTGTATCCACCTCCAGATCAAACATCATCTCATTGCGCCGCAGGCAGAACAGACATTCCTTCAGCTCTTCTTCCAGTTCTGGGTGATAACGTTCGTGCTCGGTATCCCGCGGGATGCGGCTCGAAAGCAAAGTTTGGGTGTTCTGGGCATGGGTTCGTTCCAGCATAGGCCGTCCTCCTCTTCTTTGTGTATCTTGAAGGTTTGTACATTTTAGTATATGAAGAGACCGGTGCAGAATATGCCAGTTTATGGTAAAGCAGAAACTTCTCCGCTGGTGCGCGCATTTTAAAAAAGTTTGCAATTTTTTCAAAATCACGCTTGACAAGTATCACTTTTCCGCGTATAATAGCACACGTTGAGCGGCTCACACTGCGAAACGCAATCGAATATTGGGGATTTGCATAGTGGTAGTGCGGTAGACTCTGACTCTACTTGTGGGAGTTCGATTCTCTCATCCCCAACCAAAAAGCCATCCGGTTTATGCCGGATGGTTTTTTTGTTCTATATTGTTATACAAAAACAGCGTACCGTCTTTGCGACGGTACGCCCATTTTTATGCAGTTATTACAGGATGCTGATGCGGCCTGCGCCGTAGGGATTCTCGTAATCCAGCAGATAGCCCGGGTAATCGGCCAGCGGGCTGTTTGCGGTGGTCAAATGCGGCAGACCCTCTGCATCTACACCGCCAAAGGTCATGGCATAGGTAGACATCACAAGGTAATCCTCAGACACATAGTCCTTGATCAGCTCTGCGCCATCAAACATGGCAAAGCCATCGCCCAGATTGCGCAGAGTGTAATTCATGCCAGCCAGAGCGTATGTCTTGCTCTCGTCCAGCGGTTCATAAGTACCGGAAGCCTTGTTGTAGATCTTCACGTTCTGCACGCGCGGAGTGCCGGTGGCACTGCCAATCCAGACATTCTTCTCGTCGGTCTGCACGGTGTTGGGGATATCGGCGTGGATCTCGTAGGAAGCGCCTGCCACATGCAGGAAGCCGCCGTTCTCCTTTTCCGTTCCGGCAAAGCGGGCTGCAAACTCCAGTGCATCCTGGATCTGCTTGCCGGTGACAGACATCAGACAGGCCACATTGCCAAACGGGCTGACCTGCTTGCAGGTCTTGAAGGTCCAGTAGCCGGCTTTCTCATCGGCGCGGATGCCGCCGCCGTTCATGATAGCGATGTCACAATGCAGCTGTTCCACCTCATTGAAGTAGGAGTAAATGCCGTCGGCCACGAAGTCGCCGAGATTCGTCTCTGCCATGCGGATGCGGCGCTTGCCAGTCTCGGGGTCGGAGATGTAGAAGTTCGTATCGGCAACAGCGATCTTCTCACCCAGCATGTCGTCCACAGAAGCGACCCATGCGTTCTGGATATCGGCAACGGCACTGTCGGAGCCTTCGTAAGAGGAGATCAGACGGGTGGCAATGGAGCCGTCAGCCTTGATGGTCATTTCGCCAACATTTGCAAAATAAGAGCCGGTCTGGGTCAGGGCGACAGCCTTGCCGGACAGATCCTTCACCCACTCACACTCCATCTTGGTGTGAGAATGGCCGTCGATGAATGCATCGAAGCCGGAGGTGTGCTCGATGACTTCCTTGCTGGTCCAGGGCGAAGAGGAAGGATCAACGCCCAGATGGCCCAGACCGATCACGTAGTCAGCCAGAACCTTGGCCTTATCAATGGACTTCTGCACAGCCTTGTACAGCTTCTGGCCGTCGTCACCGCCCAGAATATCATAGATATAGCGGCTCTGGCTCTTATCCATGAAGTAAGCCGGAGTAGACTTGGTGAAGGTCTCGGGCGTGGTGATGCCCACAAATGCGATCACGCGGCCGCCGATGGTGAAGTATTTGACATCCGGCAGAACGCGGTTGCCCAGCGGCAGATTGACCCAGTTGCTGGAGAGGTACGGAAAATCTGCCTCAGCCATTACCTCTTTTGCACGGGCCATGCCGTAGTCGAATTCATGGTTGCCGGGCGTAGCAACATCGTAGCCAGCGGCGTTCATCAGCTGGATGATAGAGGCACCTTCGTCCATGGAGCCATATGCGGTACCCTGAATATGGTCGCCCGCATCTACCAGCAGGACATTTTTGCCTGCATCCTGATAGCTCTTTTTCAAAGCTGCGATGGCAGCATAGGTCAGTTCCGGCGATTTTTTGTCGATGTAAGTATGAACATCGTTGGTGTACAGGATCGTAATGTCCTTAAAGCTGCCGGGGTAACATGCAGACGCAGCGGGTGCGCCCAGACTTACGGCAGCAACGGCTGTGGTGACACCTGCGGCTTTCAGGAAGCTGCGGCGGGAGATAAGCTGTTTCATGGAAAAACGACCTCCTCTTAAAACTCTCTTTTGTTTTTATCGGGCGCACAGAACCAGCCCGACGCTTGTTATATTAAGCATAACACACAAAACACCCAAGAACAACCCGGAATCGCACAATTTGTTCACAATTCACGGTACCAAGTCACACTTTTTGTGCAACATTATTCCTTTTCAGGGCAAAAAACAGCCCGCATCTGCAGCCAGTCCTTGACTGCAAAAGCGGGCTGTTTTCAAAGGGGATTCAAAAATGGATCAGAGCAACGAGCTCAAATCGCATTGTATTCCTTGAGGAATTTCTCAAGGTCGGTACCCTCGATCTTTTTCAAAGCTTCCTTCATGGCAAGGCGCGGGATGAGCGGCAGATCCATGTCGGTGATCTTCTTGCCGTCGCGCAGCTTGACCGTTGCATCGATCAGGGCACGTACATCATAGGTGCTGCCCCAGACCTCGGGCACACCGCGGTCGATGTCCAGCAGGGTGTACACAGCTTCCATACCGGTGCGCATGGAGTATTCTGTAGTGAAGATGGTGTCACGGCCGGTCTCGGCGAACTGACCCAGGAAGGCAAAGTTGACAGCACCCTCCGGCACGATATCAGGACGGTCGCCCATCGCACGCGGCATAAAGAATGCATCGATATACGGCATCATGACCGGGATGGTGTTGGCACTGTGCTCGGCCAGCTCTTCGATCTGATCCTCGGGCACACCAATGTGGTACAGCCATTCCATGCACAGTTCCTTGCCGGTGCAGTCGCGCATGGCCTTTTTGACGTAGTTGCCGGGCTTATCACTGAACAGGCCGTAGACCCAGACGCACAGCTGGTTCTTGGGCTGGTCTCGGAACTGCTGCTGACGGTTCAGCGTCCAGCTGAGCAGCCAGTTGGAGTCCTTAACGGTGACGATGCCGCCGGTGACGGTGTGGCCACTGAACGGGTCACGCTTGCAGATCTTCTGGATATACTGTGGGATCTTGTCGTCCAGCGTAGTGATGGTGGCGCTTTCCCAGTTGGAATGTTCGGGGTCGGAGCAGAACTTTTCAGGATTGCCGAATGCGGGGTCCTGTGCAGCAATCTTCTTCCACAGGTCCCAGCCGTTGCCCGGCTTGATGGTGGGATCAAAGCCTGCTGCCTTGTCCTGTGCGCCCATCGTGCAGCTTTCCACGCAGCCGCCGTTGGTGATGAACAGCAGATCATTTTCGGTCAGGTCAATGGTGCTGATCTCACCTGCGTGCTCCACAACCACGCTGCTTGCCTGCTTGCGCTTGCCATTGATATCAAATTTCACGTCCACGACCTTGGTCTCATAGTGGAACTGCACGCCGTGGTCCTTCAGGTAAGTGACCATGGGCAGGATGATAGATTCATACTGGTTGTAGCGGGTAAAGCGCAGGGCGGTGAAATCCGGCAGGCCGCCGATGTGGTGGATATAACGCTTGAGGTAGAGCTTCATTTCCAGAGCACTGTGCCAGTTTTCAAAGGCAAACATGGTGCGCCAGTACAGCCAGAAGTTGGAGTTCAGCACTTCATCATCAAAGAAATCGGTGATCTTCTTATCCTGCAGCTGCTCGTTGGGGGTGAAGAAGAGTTTCATGATCTCCATAGCACCCTTATCAGACAGGCCGAACTTGCCATCGGTGTGGGCATCCTCGCCGCGGTTGACGGTAGCACGGCACAGTGAATAGTTGGGGTCTTCCTTGTTCAGCCAGTAGTACTCATCCAGCACACTGGCACCCTCGGTCTCCAGAGACGGAATGGAGCGCAGCAGATCCCACATGACCTCGAAGTGGTTATCCATCTCGCGGCCACCGCGCATCACGTAACCGATATCGTATTTGTAGCCGTCGCAGGCACCGCCGGGGATGGGGTCTTTCTCAAACACATGCACATGCTCGCCCTTCATCTGGCCGTCACGCACCAGATAACATGCAGCTGTCAGTGCGGCCAGACCGGAACCAATGATATATGCAGATTTATGATCGACACCCTCCGGCTTTTTAGGAGTTGCAAATGCTTCATAGTTGCCACTGGAATAGTACATAGAAAAGCCTCCCTGCTTTTTATTGCTTTTTTCGGCATCCTTGCGCCGTCCTTATGGCAACAGTATACCCCGCGCCGCCGCAGCAGACAACAAACAAACTTTAGCGGGTGTATAAATTTTATACAATCATTCTGTTTTGCTGGAAATACGTACAAATTGTGACAAAAGCCGCCCTAATAGCGAATCGTTCTGTGCTATAGAGTGCTTTATAAACCAGTTTCAGCAAAAAGAAAAGCACCTAGATTTTAACGAATCTAGGTGCTTTTTGTTGGTGGAGGCGATGGGAGTCGAACAATAAAAAATGATTGAGTGGCGTCAAAAACATATCTGCAACGCGCCTAAACACTTGCTAAAAATGTAGTGGGGTTGGTTTGTAACCCATGTATTTTGCTACGTTTACAAAAAAGAGTGTTACCAAAACTGTTACCAGAGTCAGGCCTGTGCCTTTTTGAATGCCGCGGTGGTAGCGGCAGCAAGATCTTCCCTCTGACCGTCAAGCTCGTGCCGATACACTCCGGCAGTGTCCATGTTCTTGCTATGGCCCACGAGCATCTTCAGCTGGCTGTCAGTCAGGACGCTGGATTCAACACTGACAAAGGTGTGCCGCAGCTCGTAAAGTGAAACTTTCGGCTCAAGCCCGTTTGCTTCCTGATAGGATTCCCAGCGGCGATAGAGCGCGTGTTCTGACGGGATCTGAAACAGCGGGGTATTGTAGTTCAGAAGTATACCTTGAGCCTTCAGAAGCTGCACCTGTGCCTCGTATGCCTCGCGAGCTTCCTTGCCCATGTCAAAAGAGCGGATTGCGTTTTCGTTTTTTCCGGTCGTCTGTTCCCGGTGCACGTTGATGCTGCGCCGAAGGTTGACCGTGTTCCCTTTGATGTCTCCATACCATAAGCCAATCAGCTCTCCGGGACGCAGGCCGGTGGAAACGGCAAAGCGATAGGCATAGATATACTCGTCAAATACCGGCTTTCCGTAGTAGGTACGGGTATCTACGCTAAACAGCACCTTCAGAGCGGTGGGCTGAAGAATTGTGCGTTTTCCCATTCTCGCATTCTTCGGGATAGACAGATCAGGATGCAGTGTCGTGTACTTGTTCCTTCTGCACCACTTGACAAAGGCCGTTTCCGCCGCCCGAATCGTCATAAGCGTTTTGCGGCTCAATGGCTTGTCTGAAATCGGCTTGCGCTGGTTCTTCTTCTGGGATCGCTTCCGAAACGAAACGTCGATTGCCTTTTGAAGGTCGCCCTCGGTCAGCTCGTCAATGCGGATGTTCCCGCAGGTCGGCAGGATATAGCAGTCCCCGTAACGCTTGCATTGCGTAACATAGGATGTGCCACAGGTGAGCTTCAGCTCTTCCACCCACTCTGAATAAAGGGCGCTGACCTTCTTTTTTCCGTCTCTGATGCTATCATCAAGCCATGCATCCGCTTTTGCGTTTGCTTCCCGTTGTCCTGTTCGGCCCGGCGTACTGCTGTAAAAGCGCTTGCGGGTGCCGTTCTTCTGAACTGCGATGCACCAGCGCTTTTCCTTTTCGACCCAAAACGCTGTGTTCGTTCTCTTTTTCATCGTTCTGCTCCTTTCGGTTGAAATTGCAAAAGCATCAAATTTTTTGATATTTGTTGACAGTAACAACCGTTTGATGTAACATATGGTTGTGAGCAGTTGTTTTGTGAGCTTTGGCGAGGTCAACAAAACAAAAAATGGAACCATGGAGGTAACACGCAGATGCAGGATAAAACGGCTGTTCTCGGAAACACCCCGGGTGTTGAGGAGGACGAGCGATACATTGAAAAGGCGTACAGAACTCTCTCAGAGGATAACCGCAAAAAGCTGGAAGTATACGCTGCCGCGCTGCGAAGAACCCAGCTCTCACATGAAGGGACTGATTGAAACGGTTCCTTTATACATTGGCCCTTCGGCTTTGCCGAGGGGCCTTTTATTTTCCAGCCAGTTCAAATAATTCAGCGCTTGCTTCGCCAAGGGCTGTCTTTTGCCGGTCGCTCATATAAGAAAGGTAGGGTTCAAAAGCCTGATGATACTTTGCTGCCCAGTTTTCCTTTGCCTTTGATGTCTTGAGCGTCAGTATTTTGTTAGAATACTTTATCTGGGTTCGATGTATAAGTTCTTCTATTGCGCCATCCCTGAAGTCTAAATCTGTGTATTTGTTCAGCGAATCGGTGGTAGCAGCATTCACTCCGTATTTTTTACAATCTTCAAGCATCATAAGCCGACCAACGCAAAAATCGTATCTCATAAAGAACGTTGACGGTTCAGTGGTTGACGAGAGGATTCTGGCACAATCTTGAGCCTGTTTCAAAAGCTGAGGGGCTAATATCCTTGCATTCGCACGAGAGTTGACAAGATCCATTTGCCCCATCCACTCAGGATTTGGTGAGTATTTTGAACGTTCATCTTCTTCCGCTGCTTCAACAGCCATCTTGCCAATGACCTTTGTAGCCTTTTTCAACCATTTGAAAATTCCCATTGTAAACTCCCTATAAAAAAGAAAATGGAAAACAAAAAGCAGGGCTTGCGCTCAGCAAACCCCGCTCTTACAAGTGAATGATATTCTACGCCACATGGCACCCCGTCATTCCCGGAGGATAAACATAGAACGAGGATTAACTTTTGTTTTCTTTTTCAAACTGAGCTTTGAGCAGTTCGTACATATTGACCATTGGAAGCTCGATTTTTCCATGATTAAGAACCATAGAGGACATAACCTCCATTTTTGAACGGGCAATGCCATACACCGCTGCAGAGCCGTTGAACCACAATTTTGTTTCAAAATCTTCGTCAGGTACGCTCTTATCAATCATAAACTTGCCGTGTATAACCATGTGATACTTGCAGGAAGCTTCTGAGCCATCCTGCAATGAATAAACGCCGTCAAGAATGAGCCTGACATAAGCAGCCTTCTTAGAAGGATCATCAATTGGAACTTGCTCACTGATAGAAACGGAGAGCTGATGCGTTAATTCACACTGCGACACAGCATCAATGATATTATTATCAAAAGAGCATTCCGTAAGAAAGCTTCCAAGATACTGAATGTCAGCTTCAAACTGCTTTGCATCCATTGTGTGCACCTCCGGTTGGCTTTTTAGGTGTTTCAGGGAACCGAATCAACCTTGACGAAGAAAAGTCAGGCGTTTTAAAAGCTGTGTTGTTTGCAGCATCAGACTTCACATTTTCAGGTTCGGTGGACATGATTCTTTCATCGGGCTTCAAAGGGCACTGTACCGACAGCCCCAAAGCATCGGCAATGTCAATCAAAGTGTTGATGGTATAATTGCATTCTCCGCTCTCCCAGCGGGAAACAAGGCTCTGCTTTACCCCCATCTTTTCAGCAAGGTCTTTTTGTGTCCAGCCTTTCTCCATGCGGGTATCGTGAATCATCTGCTGGATTTGAATATTTATTGCGGCTTTTGCCATCTCAGCAGCGGACATGTTTTGGGTAATGGCTTTGATTAAATCAGATAAAGTTGCTCTGCAAGACATAATCAGTCCCCCTTTTTAAGTTCATTAAAGCGCTGCTTTGCAATAGGAGTATATTTGGGATAAGCGGTGTTTTGATGCCCTGCGCGCTCATGAAAAGCGGTTAGAAGGTAAACCATTTCATTCTGATAGACAAATAGAACACGTATGTTTGAACCCGGAAGTAAAAAGCGCATGGAACACAAAGGAGATTGTCCGACAAGATATTCCATGTTTGATTTTTTCTTGCGAATACAAACATCTCCATAATCCCGGAGTTTTGCAAGATTATCAGAGAGTCTTGACATGAACTGTTGCTCAATTCCGCCTCTTCTCAAAAGGAGAACAAGTTCTGGTATAAAAAGCTGGTGAATAGAAAGCATGCTGCCATATCTTTCAAAAAGATCTTCTAGCAGCATTTGAAACAATACGTCGTTCAGATTGACCACATCCTGTCTGCGGCTATACTATTATATCACTTATAAGTGATATTTACAACACTTTTATACATTTTTACACTATTATTATAGTAGGATGTCTGCGCTTTAAGGTTTCTTTTCTTCTTTTTCCTGCCCAAGCAGGAGCAGCTCTGCATATTCTCTCAGCTTCCGTATACTTTCGGCATTCAAGCCCTCCATCAGGCGGTCAACGTCTGACTGGGGGGCTTTTTCTTTTTGCTCAGGGGCAGCCGGGGCTGGTACAGGGGAAGGATCATCGGTTTCACCGTTGAGGTATGCTGCGCTGGTGTTCAACTCTGCAGCCCACACCTCAAGGATTTCGGGCCTCACCTTTTTGGTGCGCTTGAGGTTGCTGCCAGCTTTTGACGGCAGGCCAACAAGATCATAGAGGTGTGACTGCATCTTCCCCTGCTTCTTGCACAGGTCGTAAAACCTATCATACTGGAATGTTCCATAATCGTCACTTATCTGCATGTCACTGTCTGTTGCAGAAGGATCATCCGTCTTTCCAAGAAGGTAGTCAACAGACGTTCCAAGCGCTGTTGCAAGTGCAGGGAGGTACTTCACAGGGACATCTGCATCGCGGCTTGTTGCGTTTGCCAGATATCCTGAGCTTTTTCCGATAGCTTGGCTGAGGAATGAAATGGATACTCCATTCTTGTCGGCAAGATCGCGAATCCTCGAAATGTTCCCCATAAATAGCACCTCGCAATAAAAATTTAATGAAGAATAAAAAAATACGAAAAAATAATAGAAAACTATTTACAAAATAATTGTATAGTAGTATAATTGCAAATGTAAAGAGCAGATATCCTACATAAATAATACTACCATATCAGTAAAAAATCAACAAGCGAGGTACAAAACGATGAAAGACTTCAACCTGAAAATCTCCGAGATCAAGAAGGCAGAGCGGTTCGCAGCAAAGGAATCTGGCAAGACCTGCTTCATTGCAGCTATGAGCTATTCCGGCGCTGATGTGTTCGGTTGGCAGGATGTGCTCTGCGAGATGGACAGCGCCGAGAGCGGCGAGTATGTCAGCACCGTTCACCTTTGCGTTTACATGAACGACCGCCGCCGGTCTTATGTGGCCCGCGTAATGCCCACTGTTTGATGATGAAAGGATGGCTGAACATGAACGCACTTTCTATCAACATCCCTGACAACTTTGTTGCAGACTGCAATAACACCTTAGCGCGGTACTACGCCGCCCAGACCGATACCGAGCGCCGGGCGGTCCTTGACCGTCAGACTGTTGAAGGCCTGTGGTGGGCAATCAAGTTCGTCAGCAAGCTCTGCACCCCCTTCATGAGCGACAGAGAGCTGAAGCACGCAATCCGTCTCACTCACTTCCGTGGCTCTGTATGCCCGGAGTTTAAGGCTTGAAAGGGAAATCTATTGACCCGCCTGATGATGGCTGCCCGGCAGCAGCCGAAACCATTCCGGTGACGTTACTGGGATGGTCGCGGGAGCCACCGCACAACACAATAATTTTTGGAGGTACAAAATATGTCTGCAAATGTTGAAACGATGTTCTATGTCCGCGAGAAGCCTTGGCACGGTCTGGGAACGATGGTGCAGGAAGCGCCCACCAGCGCTGATGCCCTGCGTCTGGCCGGTCTGGACTGGACGGTTGAGGCCCGCGATATGTGGCTGAACGGCGGTTATGAGCCGATTCCCGGCTACAAGGCGAATGTGCGCAGCTCTGACAACAAGGTGCTGGGCGTTGTCAGCGACAAGTACCGCATTGTGCAGAACGCTGATGCATTTGCCTTCACGGATGCCCTGATTGGTGGCGATGTCCACTACGAGACAGCGGGCAGCCTGCTTGACGGCAAGAAGATCTGGCTGCTGGCAAAGCTGCCCGATTCCGAAATCTGCGGAGATAAGACAGAGCCTTATGTCTGCTTCTCCAACACACATGACGGCTCCGGCGCTGTCCGCGTCTGCATGACCCCTGTTCGGGTGGTCTGCAATAACACCCTGAACCTCGCCCTGAACACGGCACAGCGGGCGTGGAGCGTGCGCCATGTGGGCGATATCAGCACCAAGCTGGTGGAAGCGCAGCAGTGCCTTGAGATGGCCGGAAAGTACATGGACGCTCTGGCTGAGCGGGCAGATCAGATGGCAAACACCACCGTATCTGACGAGCGCCTGCGGAAGATCCTTGACGAGCTGTTCCCTGAAGCGGATGACATGAGCAACATCCAGAAGCGCCATGTGCAGGAGATGAAGGACGGCTACATGGTCTGTGTGATGGCCCCCGACCTTGCAAAGTTCCGCAATACCGCATGGGGCGCGGTGAACGCCATGAGCGATTTTGTTACCCACAGCGCTCCTCACCGTAACACGAAGAACTATCAGGCCAACAACTGGAACAACGTCATGGGCGGTCACTGGCTGATCGATGCAATGACAAAGGCTGTTGCCCGGTAAATCAAAAGGCTGTGCTATCTGGCCTTACGGGCGCTTTTATGAACACACAAAAGTATTACGCATGGTATACCGTTTGGGACAGAAAAACGGGGCGGCTGCTATGCAGTGGTCGCCCGGCAGACTGTGCAAAAGCCCTCGGCTTTGCAAGCAAAAAATCATTCTGGGCCAGCATCAGGCACAGCCAAAAGCGCGGGCACCAGCGGAAATACGAAGTTCTGCGCGAGGAAATCAGAAAATCGGAGGTTGATTGAAAATGACAAGACGTGATGAAATTGACGCAGAAATCAGGAATCAGGCCGTGCGCCTGTATTCGCGCTGCACCGCCCTGTTTGAGCTGCCGACAATGGTTTACTGGCAAATCATGCAGGATAACACCCTTCGGCACAAGCCGTACAGGGTCAGTGAGGAACACTGCAAGAAGATCATCCTTGCAATGCCGGAGTTTGATTAAGGAGTGAAAACTATGAATGAAAAAGAACACCAGAGAGCTGCCGATGTAGAAGAAGCCCGTGCAAAGCTTCTTGAATGCTTTCCCGGCAGTTTCATCCGTGATTCTGACGATGTAGGGTACGAGTTTATTGCTCACCCGCGCACAAACCAGTCTTTCATCTTAGAGGATTGTCATTACGTTGAAGATATCGAAGCAAAGGTGTTGGAATGGCTTTCACGGGCAGCATTCAAAACCGCACCGTATTCGCAGGAGTGGCGAAACCGGCGCTTCCACGAATTTATGCTTTCGGGGGTCAATGCTTTTCTTGACACCGATTTCTCGGAAGAAGATATGGATCTGATCTATACCTATATGGGCAACGAAATAAGACACGGTCTCACCATGGCCTTTATCGACCACGACATGAGCATGAAGTGGCTGAGAGAGCATATCCCAACTGAAAGGACATCATGCACTACTCTTGAAGATGCTGAAGACGCTTTGGTTATCACCGCAACACCCACGAAAGAATGACCATCCGGCACCGGCTGAAAGGCTGGTGCTTAATTTTTTACTCCCTATGAATAAAAATATACTGAAATAATATAAAAAACTATTTACAAAATAATTTAAAAGTAGTATAATAACTAATGTAGAGAGTACCACCAAACAAACAGGAGGACAAAAACATTGCAGGATTAACTCAAAAAAAGCGCTATAAGGTGTACGTCTACAACATGGCTGATAGGTTCTGGGACTGCTACGAGGTCAACGCCATCGACCCGGTGGATGCCCGGAACGTGGCAGTGCAGCGGTTGATCGACGAGACCGGGCACGGTCTAGACATCTACGAGCTGGCCGATGTGTGCGAAGTCAAAGAGTAAGGGAGGGCTGAACGATGGACATTTACGAGAACGCAGCTCGGGGCAGGCGCATCCGGGAAGTAGCTGATGCGGACAGCGTTAGTTATGTTGTACCCACAAGAGGTTACAACTGGTTCCGCTGGAAGGGATGCCGCCGGTCTGGCCAGTGGATTCACGGCGCGGAAGCCGAGACGCATTGCGATGCACTGCAAGTCTACTACAATGGCGCATGGCACCCGGTCGTTGCTTTTTCTCACGGTTATATTGGCCTGGCGGCTGACTACACCGTGGCTGGCGTGAAGATGTTTAAGGAGAAGGAAACGCTGAAGCCTTGCCCTTTCTGCGGGCAGGAGCATACGACCATCACTGAATCTAATACTGAGGGCATTCGGATTAGATGTCCGAAATGCAATATCACATTTACCCGCGATTTTTATGAACATCGCGGGGAATTGGGCAGGCAACGAACTATTGAAGCGTGGAATACTCGCCCTGAATAACCCCACCTGATGATGACCTCCGGCAATGGTCGAAACCATTTTCGTCACGCCACGAAAATGGTCGTGGGAGCCACCCACAGAAAGGAGAACCGATATCGTGACCAAATATTACACCACTCAGGAGACCGCCAAAGCGCTTGGCGTTTGCTATTCGCGGGTCTTACAGCTTCGGAAGCAGGGTCTTCTGGATGCCTACTCTCACGGCGAGAAGGGCAGCAAGAGCAAGTTTTACTTCCGCGTTGAGGACGTTGAGCGCTACAAGCAGAGCCGGGACAACCCGGAGCAGCCGCCTTTGAGAAAGGTCAGCACAAGGGAGACCGACTGATGAACGGGCGCAACAAATACTGGCGGGAAGCCCGCTGGGACAAGAACCAGCCTGAACGGCTGGCACACATCAAAGAAAAGAGGTCAAAAAAGCATGATGAAGGTCGTACAGGGAACGTTTCAGCAGATTCCGTATTGGAAGCTGCGGGGCCGGTTTCACAGCTGCGGGTTCCGGGATCAGGAGATTGCAAATGCAATCGGCATCGGAACTGACACAATGAGCAAGCGGATGAACGGGAAGCAGCCTTGGACAAGCACTGAGATCGCAGAAATTTGCAAGACGCTTGATATCCCGCAGGATGAAATCGGGGAGCTGTTCTTCCCTACTGTTGAGAAAGGAGAATCCGCATGAGAATCAAATCTGGCGTTTGGTACTGGCTGGCAATGGGGAGCTTTGCGACGGGCCTGCTGTACAGCATGGGCCTCGAGGGCACTTGTCAGACCGGCGGCACCATTTCGGACGGTGCGTTCATTACGGCTATGGTGCTGATCCTGCTGGCAATCTTCTTCATGCTGCAGGGCTTTGCAGCCGAAGCGCGTGAGAAGCGGCCCCGCAAGATTCACCAGCCGCAGGCCAATACCGTGAAGAGCGGCAGGAAGGCGGGCTGAACATGGCAGTCAACAACAATATGATCTATACACGTATCTGTGTTGACTGCGGGAAGGTGATGCGCAATGTGGGGCCGCCGCGCGGAGCGGTGCCCGGAGTGCCGCGCTGTACATATCAGGGTGAAAGCTCTCGAAGCGAGCTACCGGGAGCGCACAGAGCAACTTATCCGCCAGCAGGAAGAGCGGGCAGAGGCAATCCATCAGGGCCTTGTGGATGACAACGAGCGTTTCACGGCAAGCGCCGGAACCTACGGCAAAGGCCGCATCAAAGAGATTATGGCCGCACAAAAGAAAAAGCAGCCCGCTGGTGTTGGCGCACCGGCAGGCTGCAAGGGTTGATGGATTTTACAGGTCACATCAATCCGAAGATAACACATTTTCGGAGGTTTTACAAGATGGAAAAAAATTATGTTGAGATTCAGGGCCGCTTTTCGAGTGACGGCAAGTTTATGGACGGCAAGTACGTCCCCGGCATCGTTGACGAGCTGCTTGACAGCGTTTCGGGTGCATTCAACGACACTACCGGTCTGCACCGCCTGCGCGTCACGGTCGAGGTTGAAGATCTGGGCGCGGATGTCAAGTTCGGAAAGCCCGCAAGCGAAACGCAGCACTCCCCTGCTCCGCAGCGTTTGACCGTTGGAAAGTTGATTCCCGCACCAGACATCTCCCCTACCGCCATTGACCCGGCACCGGAGGTGGCAGTATGAACCCGATGTATGATCTCGCCCTTGACGGCTACGGCCCGGCACTTGAGCCGCCGGATGATTACTATTTCCTGCCGCGAGGGGCAGAACAGACCGAAGATCAGGAGGATGAAGAGTAATGGAAAGCACAAGCATTTACGCCGCTCTGGCCGCTGTGCAGAGCGAACTCAAGGCCCCTAAAGGGCAGATGAACACCTTCGGCGGGTACAGATATCGTTCCTGTGAGGACATTTTGGAAGCAGTGAAGCCTATTCTCAAGGCTCATGACCTGCTGCTTACGCTCTCCGATGAACCGAAGGTTCTTGAGGGGTGGCACTACATCGAAGCCACTGCAAAATTGGAATCTCTGGATGGTGGCTGCATTTCCGTGAAGGCATACGCAAGAGAGCCGGAGCAAAAAACCAAGATGGACGCTGCACAGGTGACGGGAACATCTAGCAGCTACGCCCGCAAGTATGCCCTGAACGGCCTGTTCTGCATCGACGATACCAAGGATGCCGACACGGACGAGTATCATGCGGCAGAAGGTCGAAACCCCGCAGGTGTGAACAAGCCGCAGAAGCAGCCTGCTCCGAAGCGTGAAGCTCCTGCTCCGAAGCAGCAGCCCGCACAGGAACAGCCCTTTATCTGCGCCTGCTGCGGCAAACCACTTCAGCCGGTGACCTATAAGGGCCGCACCGTTGAACCAGCAGAGACCGCCGCAAGCACCAAGAAGAAGTTTGGTCGCGTCCTGTGCTGGACGTGTGCCAAGAAACAGCCGAAGGAGGGCTGATCTATGCTGAACATGATCGCAATTATGGGCCGCCTGACCCACACCCCGGAACTCCGCACCACCACAAGCGGCAAGGAAGTCTGCTCTTTTGATATCGCCTGCGAACGCAGCTATTCTGCAAATGGCCAGCGCGAGACGGATTTCTTGCCCTGCGTTGCATGGGGCAAAACGGCACAGTTCGTGTCCCAGTATTTCGACAAGGGCAGCATGATCGCCGTCAATGGCAGCTTGCAGACCCGGAAATATCAGGACAAGCAGGGCAACAACCGCACTGCCTATGAGATTCAGGTGCGTGAGGTCAGCTTTTGCGGCTCGAAAGCCCCTGACAGCACGTCTACGCGGGGTTTTGATGAACAGACGGAAAGTTATGCCAGCGAAGCTAGAAACGCTCAGAGCGCCCAGCAGGCGGCTGAGACCGGCACGGACGATTTTGCCGTTATCGACGATGATGAAGATTTGCCGTTCTGAGCGGCAGAAATGAGGGAGAGAAAAATGACAGCAAAAAGAAATATTATGCCGGAAGAGGTGCGCAATGCAAAGCTTCTTCTTAGTAAGGGCCTGTCAGATGCAGAGGTCGCAGCCATTATCGGTCGTTCCGTGTCGGCAGTTGTCAATATCCGCAACGGTGCATACGACTTCATGCTTGAGGATGTACCGAATGATACCCCGGATGATAGCCGGGTTTACATCCTGCTGAAATCTATCGACAGCCGCCTGTACCGGCAGAACGAGGACATGAAGAAGGCCATTGACCAGCTGGTGGGCCTGAACAGTGCCCTTGTTGAGCTTCAGAACGAGATCAATGTGTGCAGCTCCTGCATGACGGCAATGCTGGATGCCCTGAACGAACTCAAGAGCAAGAACAGCCCGCAGGCTGAACCGGAAGCCACCCCTACGAAGTATCCGGGCAAGGATTTTGCGAACTGGGGAGAGGTTATTCGCCGTGTTGAGGTCTACGGTGACAAGTTCATTGCTGACAACCTGCGCGGAACCAAGGCCAGTCTGGACGGCGTTACGCTGTATCTGGCCTGCACCCCCAGCACGAAAAAGTTCCTCAAAAGCAGTGCTGTTGCGATTCCCCGCATCAAACAGCAGTGCCGGAACGTTATCGGCTATGGGGTCGAGGTTAAGATCATTGACCTGTAAAAACCCAAGAAAACCCATCGGTTTTTACAAAAACCATTGGGTTTTCAAAAACGGAAAGGAGGTGGTTTGTGGTGGACGATATCGAAATGGCTCGCCCGAAAGGGCTGCTGATCCTGTTCACATCGTTCAAGTTACTGGACATTCTGCCCGATGCAGAGTTCCGTCATGTCGTGAACGCTATGCGGGCCTATGTGGAAACCGGGAGCGAACCGGAAGGCCTTGAGCCTATCGAGCAGGTGGCATTTGAATCTCAGCGGGAAGCGCTTGACGGAAATATTGAAACGTACAGGCGTTCTATTTTAGCGAATAGACAAAATGGTCGAAAAGGCGGCAGGCCTAGAAAAGCCGCTGAAACCGATTGGATTGCAGAAGAACCCATAAAAACCCGTGGGTTTTCCGAGAAACCCACGGAAACCGATAGCCCCCTAAAATTAAAAACTAATAATTACTCAGATACTAAAGTATCTGAGAGTAGTAGCGCTGAAGCGCTGCCCCCTACCCCCAAAAGCAGGTTTTCACCGCCGGATGTTGAAACGGTGAAAAGTTACTTTGCGGAGAAGGGTGGCACAGAAGGGCAGGCTATTCGGTTCCATGCCTACTACGAGTCCAACGGCTGGAAGGTGGGCCGGAATCCCATGAAGAACTGGAAGGCTGCAGCATCCGGGTGGATATCCCGTGATAGGGATGAAGCAAAAAAGGCGAATGCCCCGCGCAACCGGGCGTTCATGGCAAGCCGCCCGGCAGAGGAAGCCGAAAATGCAAAGAATTTTCTGGCAGACGCAGCCCGGCGAAGGCCATTAAAAAAGCAATAGCCGGTACACACGCGCTCAGACCGGCATACGCGGCCCTCTGAGCATGGTTTTAGGGTAAACCGGCAAAGTTATACCACAAAACGCAAAACGCCGTTCAGGGCCGTTTCTCGTGCTCTGAACGAATGGAGGTAAAAAGCACTATGAACCTGTATGAGATCAACTCGCAGATTTTGGACTGCATCGATCAGGAGACCGGCGAAGTTATGGACATCGACCGGCTGGAAGAGCTGAACATGGCAAAGGCCGAGAAGGTTGACAACATCGCCTGTTGGGTAAAGAACCTCGAAGCTGATGTTGTGGCCTTTGAAGCACAGGAAAAGGCTTTTGCTGACCGCAAGGCGGCCGCAAAGCGCAAGATCGACAGTCTCAAGCACTATCTGACCGATGCTCTGGGTGGGCAGAACTTCAGCAGTGACCGGTGCGCGGTGAGCTTTCGCCGCAGTAAGGCCGTCTGCGTGCTGGATGAAGCTGCCGTCCCTGCCGAGTACATGACCGAGATGACCACCCGCACACCCAACAAGACGGCCATTGCGGCCCTGCTCAAGACCGGCACGGCAGTGCCCGGCTGTGAGCTGGTTGAGCGTGTGAACCCGTCCGTGAAGTGAGGGGGGGAAGGATCGCAGGCCGATATCACCGCTGCCCCCCGTGAAGCTGCAAGGTTGCTGGCGAGCGAACTGACAAGGAGGGAGATTGAAAAATGAGTGAATTTATCGACCGTGAAAAAGCCATTGCAAACATCAAAGCGGCATATTGCTGTGGCTGCGAACATTACAACGGCGTAAGATGCCGCGCGTGTCAGATTATGGACGCAATGGATGTGCTGGAAGATGAACCGGCAGTCGTCCCGGATGCCCAGCGCTGGCGCAAGACCGCAGAAGAGCCGCCGACAGAAAATGATGCTGCATACGGAAAGGTCATCGCATTTTATCGTTGGGCAAAGGCAGCACAGGCCGCAAAGTGGGATTTTGTGGCAGGTGCACCGGATACTTTTCCTCTTTGGATGCCGATGCCTGAACTTCCGAAGGAGAACTTATGACATTAGGATTCGCAATGTTTGTCGCAACATTTATGGTTGCTGTTGTTGCAGCTATTATGGCAGTCTGCTATGCGCTTGTCTGGCTGCTGCGCGATCACCCCATAGCTCTTGCAGCAACTACCGCTTTTATGATTTGGATGCTTGCTGTGGCTCTGATCTACAAAGTAGGAGGTGCGCCGTGATTGAAGTCGAACAGCTTTCACTTTTCACGATGCTGTCCCCTGTTCCGCCTGCCGTAGCGGTCTGCTGCATGGATGGAAGCCGGGTTGATGCTGCACCTGCAGAAAGCTGGATGCAGCGGCTTGTGCAGGGCGGTGAGTATGTCGTTCAGGTCGCTAGTCATCCGATGGTGCTCAGACCGGCAGATGGCACGGCAGACGACGTTCCGGCAGGACACTGGTATTATCACTACACCATCGGAGAACGCCTGTTCTCGGGCGTGTTTGTGGGAAGAGAGAGGGTGAGGACATGAGCAAGGAAAATATGGGACGGAATGCTGAGCACTATGCAGACCCGACACCGACCGCAGCCATGCGCAACATCTGCCGGGACGAGTACCAGAAGGAAGCCGCCCGGCTTGACAGAATCGGAGACATCGTTCCCCTGCTGCGCCAGATGGCCGGTATCGCAGGGTTCGAGATCATAGGCCGCATCCCGCTGAGGGACAAGGCCACCGGAAAGGAGTACAGGTAATGGAAAGAGCTGAAACGATTATCGCCGCCTGTCGCGATACGATGTTGACCACATTGGAAAAGATCGGCGGCCAGAGCCTTATTTGCTCGTGGACCCGTCAGGACGGCTCCGTCGTGAAGCTGGCGCTGGAAATCAGAACGAGCGATCAGACCACGATCGGAGACGCTATCCGTGACATGGATGACGAAGAAATGGCCCGGAAGCTGGTTCCGGCGGTTCTGGCCTTGTGCGACGACGGCGCGCCGTCCGAAGATACCGTCCGCGACTGGCTGGAACGCCCGCAAAGCGATCTCAAGGTCTGAAATACAAACACAGTTACATAAACCGCTGCTGATTATACAAGTAGCGGCACGGAGGATGAATACATGTCACAGCATTACAAGATTGACTGCGACAAGGTGGAGGACCGGAAAGCGCTGGTCGTCGTCCTGTCGATGAACGGCTACACCGTCCGCGTGGGAAAGGAAAAGCGCAGCGGCAAATCTACTTTGACCTATTTTGTGGAGTATTGGAGGGGCGACGATGAATGATCAAGCGAAATCTAACCCTGAAACCGACACTATGAGTCCGGAGGACATGGCCCATTATTTGATGGATTTTTGCCATTGCCATTTGGCGGCTGGAAATGGCTGCCCGGGGTGCCCGTTCGATAAGCCGACCAGTAACGATGGCGATGGAGAATGCCGTCTCGGTGTTCCTTCCGACTGGGACTTTTGAGGAGGAGAAGTGAAGCATGAAAACCGAAAAGAGAATGATCTGCTTTATCGTGTCAGCAGCATTGCTAATTGTGACGCTGTGGTTTACATCCTGTAGTTCGACATCTGCTGATGCTGAAACTAAAACTGAAGCTGAAACTGCTGACCACCCCTGCTACCATGTCACGGTCTACTCCCCTGCAATTGAAAAAGTTGGCTATGCCGGTAGGCGTAAGCCGAAGTACACCATTACCGTGGAGGACTTTGGCGAGCTGTTGCCTGACCCAAAGCTATCTGCTGAGCGTGAGTATCAGCTCCTGCAAATCCCTCTGGAAGATGGCCGCTTTGAACTGGTGTCTACCTCGCTGGTAGAAATCGAGTATTACTGAGAGGAGGCGCGAGCGTGAAAGCTGTGTTGTTGAGCATCCAGCCGGTATGGTGCAGCAAGATCGTCCTGAAAGAAAAGACCGTGGAGGTACGCAAGACGAAGCCGGAGGGCGTGAAGCCTCCATTCAAGTGCTACATCTACTGCACGAAAGAACAGTCGAAGATGGGGTGGCTGCGAATCGTCCCCGGCAGAGGCTGGCAGCGGTTGGATGGTACGGTCATTGGCGAGTTCGTCTGCGACAAGATTTGGGAGCTTGCACCGATATGCCGCGCCCCGGATGATGTCGAAGAAATGGCTTGCATGGACAGAGACCGCATTGTCCGCTACCTGAACAAGTGTCACGGCTGGGCGTGGCATATCTCCGACCTGAAGATTTATGACCAGCCGCGCGAGCTGCGGGTATTCACAGGCTTGCAGAGTACACGGTTCGGTATGCGGCCTGTGGAGATCACTCGCCCGCCCCAGAGCTGGCGCTATGTGGAGGAATTGAGCAATGAATAACCGAAGAACGGCGGCCAGTATTCGCCGCAGCTATACCGGTGCAAGAAGCCGCGCAGAGGGCGAAGGCTTTGAGCACATCATTGACAATGCCTGCGCCTATTACAGATCCATCGGCCTTGCAGACATCGAAAAGACCCCAGAACCTATGCGTCCGATCGGAAGCCCAGACCGTGCTGGCCGGTTCCTTGCCTGCTACACGAAACAGGCCCAGCCGGACTACAAGGGCATTCTCAAAGGCGGCAGGGCCATCAATTTTGAAGCGAAGCACACAGATAGCGATCGAATGACCTTTGACCGCGTATTGACTGCACAAGCGCTTCGTTTGAGCCGCACAGAAGCCCTCGGCGGCATTGCCTTTGTCCTCTGTTCTTTCAGCGGCAGATGCTTCTACCGCGTTCCGTGGGCCGTTTGGCGCGACATGAAGAGCCTGTTTGGCCGAAAGTACATAATCCCTGCGGATTTGGCAGAGTACCGCGTCCCGTTCGCAGCGCCCGGAGTGTTGCTATTTTTGGAGGGAGTAAAGGAGAAAAAAGATGATCTTCACATGTGCACCTGAAAATGAAAAGCGAGACGGTGTAGACTACCGCGATGTCAAGGCATGGTTTCAACAGTGCAGGGACTACAAGATAGACGTGGATAGGCAACTTGAACGTATTCACAGGATCTATGGCAGTGCTACAAAGATTACGCAGAACCTTTCCGGTATGCCTACTGCGTCAGGAAACGGAGACAAAATCGGTAATGCTGCTGTGGATATCATTGAGGAGCAGACGCGGTACCGGGAGATGGTGAAGCGGCTGACAGCGTTGCAGAACGAGGCAACAAAGCGGGCATATTGCCTTGTCGTTGCCACAGAGTGCGCAAATGCGATCGTAGATTTTTACGTTAATGGAAAAACGCAGGATCAGATTGCCGATGAAACCGGGGTTTCCGGTGTTGATATTGTCCGGAAGCGTATTAACCGGGGTTGCAAAGCTCTTGCAGAGATCTGGCTAGACTTCAGCACTGTATGAATTGTACAAATTGCATAGAAAAACACCGTTTATTTTGTGATGTCCCGGCACTCCCGAAACGGGGTGCAGTAAGGTAAAATCAGTACAAGCGGAACCGCGCACAGCGGAGCGCCGCTTCTACGCAGTCTCCGAAACGAACCTCCATGATAATTTCCTCCTTTTGGCTTTGCAGGCATTTTTCTCTCTTCCGTTTCGCGGACTGCTTCTATGCGATACACTGAAACAAAGGCAGCCTGCCGCTCATGAGAGACAGGAGGCGGTTCGATTCCGCCGTATCGCACCGTATGGCGCATGAACCAGACAACCCGAAAGGCCGCACGTGCAACCTCCCGTGCCAAGAAAAGGCCTTAGAATCCTTGCCAAGGTGTAGCTTTCCTGACAGGATGTGCGCCAACCAACAGCCCCGGCGGAGAACCGGAGCTGTTTTTATATGGCCGCCTGAGCGCAGTTTGGAGCGCGGCGCGTGTGTGTAGACACGGCTGGTTCGATTCCAAGGGCGGCTTTTTACTCTGGTAGCTCAATTGGCAGAGCGATGGTCTCCAAAACCGTAGGTTGCAGGTTCAAGGCCTGCCCAGAGCGCCATGCAATGTACAGTCGGGGGACGGCTGTGCAAAGCATAGCGGGGCATCTGGCCGCGAAAGTTCCAGATGCAGCGGCACCCGCCCGTTTTACGCCTGTCCGTCAAACTGAATGCATGGGTGCTGCTTATATGCCGTCATAGCTCAATTGGCAGAGCGCCGCCCATTTAAGGCGGGACAACGTTGGTGACACCACGGGAACATCACTGCACAGCCAACCACTGCGCACATCCATTCCATGGGTGCTGGTTCAAATCCAGCTGGCGGCACATTCGATATTTTGACCGTTCGGATTTCCGGACGGCTTTTTATTTGGAGAAAAAAGATGATTCAGAAAGAACTGCTGAAAATGCCGGTCTCAGATCTGGTGCCGTATGAGAACAACCCGCGCGTGATCTCCCCTGCAGCTGTAGACGCTTGCGCTGAGAGCATCAAGCAGTGCAGCGCACTTGATCCCATCGAGGTTGACGAAAACAACGTCATTCTCAGCGGTCACACCCGCCGCCTTGCGTTGATGCAGCTCAATGTGGACATGGCCGACGTGGTGCGCTACACCGGCCTGACGGAAGAGCAGAAACAGAAATACCGCCTGCTGGCGAACAAGACCGGCGAAATGACCGGCTGGGATTTCTCCAAGCTGGAACGGGAGCTGCTTGAAGTCGATTTTGGCGACTTCGACTTTGATTTTGACATTCCGCAGGACGATGATGCCGGCGTATCCTACATTGACAGCCTTATGGAGGACGGTTTCACAAAGGCTTCGGAAAAGAAAGAATTTTCCGTGACCTTCACGTTCCCCGTTGAGTGCGAGGAAGAAATCAAGGGATACATCAGCGAGAACACGAAGGAGCCGCTTGAAAAAGCCATCTTGAACTGTATTCGCGGCGTTATGGAGGATGAAGATGCCTAACTGCGGGTCGCAATGCTGGTTGTGCGATATGCCTATCCGTTTCGACACCTACAAGGGATGCACGCACGGCTGCAAATACTGCTTTGTGCAGCGGAACGGAAAGTATGACATCAGCAAGGTGCAGAAAGGTGAAGGCGTGAAAGCCCTCATGAGCTGGATTCAGGGAAAGCGAACGTCTGAGACCAACTGGTGTGACTGGAATATTCCGTTGCACTGGGGGGCGTGAGCGACCCTTTCCAGCCTTGTGAGCGCTATTACCGCATGAGCTACAACGCTCTGCGCGTCTTTGCTGAAACCAAATACCCCTTTGTTGTTTCGACAAAGGGAAGGATCATCGCAGAGCCTGAATATCTCGAACTGCTGAAGAAGTGCAACTGCGTTGTGCAGATCAGCATGGTGTGCAGCAGCTATGACAAGCTCGAAGAAGGCGCACCATCGTTTGAAGAACGTCTGGAAATTGCGAGAAAGGTTGCTCCGAGTGTGAAGCGCCTGATCGTCAGGATTCAGCCGTACATGCATGAGGTATACGGAGAAGTTTACGAAAACCTTGAAAAGTTCAAGGCAGCTGGTGCCTACGGCGTTATTGTCGAGGGCATGAAGTTTGCAAGCAAAAGACCGGGCCTTGTTAAGGTTGCGGGAGACTATACCTATCCGAAAGCCCTGATCGAGGGCGATATTCTTAAGCTGAAGCAGAGGGCGCATGAACTTGGCCTTGCTCTTTACAGCGGAGAAAACAGAACAAGAGAACTGGGAGACAGCCTTTGTTGCTGCGGTGTCTCTGACCTTCCCGGATTCAAGGTGAATGAGTATAACCTGAACCACCTGCTTCATGGTGGGAAGCCCGCAAAGACCCCTCAGATGCAGAAAACTGGTACAGCGATGTGCTTTCAGTCGCTGTACCAGAACACAGCCAATTCCAGAAGGCTCAGAGGGGAAAGCTTTGAAAGCGAAATGCTCAACGTCTACAAAACGAAGCGTGACTATGTGAACGAGACCTTTGGTCTGAAATGAGGTGATCTGCGATTGGCCGCAAAGGTAAGTATGAGCAGTGGTTAGAGCCGGAAGGGTTGACGCTGCTTCGTGGATGGGCTAGAGACGGCCTGACGCAGGAACAAATAGCTCAGAACATTGGAATACACCGCGATACCCTGAATGAATGGAAAAGCCGATTTCCCGACATTTCCGACGCTTTAAAAGTAGGGCGGGAAAACGCTGATTACATTGTGGAAAATGAGCTGTTCGAGAGCTGCAAGACACGCACCGTGACCGTAAAAAAGCCCATCAAGCTGAAAAAGGTCATGGTGGATGGAAAAAAGCGGCTTGAAGAAGAACGCATTGAGTATGCAGAGGAACAGGTCGTTGTGCCTGCAAACGTCACGGCCCAGATTTTTTATTTGAAAAACCGGAAGCCAGACAAGTGGAAGGACAAACCGCAGGAGAACACGACCGAAGCCCAGAATAACGACATGCAGACGCTTGCAGATCTGCTGCAGCGTCCCGTTCCTGACCGCGATATCAAGGATTTTGAGACATGAACATCCCTGCACCTTTTTCACAAAACCAGATGCGTTTCTTCTGGAACTGCTTCAACCACTGGTTCAATGTGGCTGAGGGCGGCAAACGCGGCGGTAAGAACGTGCTTATCACTATGGCCTACTGCACTATTCTGGAAAAGCATCCCAGCAGAATACACCTCATTGCGGGCGTATCAACTGCAACGGCCCGGCTGAACATTCTGGACTGTGACGGCTTCGGCCTGAAAAACTATTTTGAGGGCCGCTGCCGTGAGGGCACCTACCAGAACCGCGACTGTCTGTACATCCAGACTGCCACCGGTGAAAAGGTGGTGCTGGTGTCCGGTGGTGGCAAAGCCGGTGACGAAAAGCTGATCAAGGGCAACACCTACGGCACCGCGTACATCACCGAAGCCAATGAATGCAGCGAAACTTTCATCAAGGAAGTATTCGACCGTACCCTGTCCAGCCCGGACAGAAAGGTATTTCACGACCTGAACCCCAAGGCAGAGGGTCACTGGTACTATGAAAATATCCTGAATCTGCACGAAAAGAAGCAGAACGAGAACCCAGAATACGGCTTCAACTATGGGCATTTCACAATTGCCGATAACATGAGCATTTCGGACGACCAGCTCCGGGCTGTGCTTGCAACCTACGACCGCAGCACGGTCTGGTATGCCCGTGATATCCTCGGTAAAAGGAAAGCTGCCGAGGGTCTTGTATACCCTTTCTTCTCCGCCGGGCAGGACACCTATCTCTTCCACGGCGATGCTTCCCACATCGACGGGCAGTTTTATGTGTCCATCGACTACGGCACCCACAACCCCTGCAGCATGGGCCTGTGGGTCATTCATGATGGCAAGGCCCTGCGCATCAAGGAAAGCTATTTTGACAGCCGTGCCGAGCGTGTGCAGCGCACGGACGAAGAGCACTATGCCGAGCTGGAACGCCTGACCAAGGGCTATTACATTCAGGCGGTGGTGGTTGACCCGTCCGCCGCTTCCTTCATCGAGACCATCCGGCGGCACGGCAAGTATCTGGTGATCCCTGCAGACAACGACGTGCTGAACGGCATCCGCTGCGTGGCATCCCTGATGCAGGCCGGGCTTGTGACCATCCACGAGAGCTGCGCGGCATCCCGCCGGGAGTTCGGCCTGTACTCGTGGGACGACAAAGCCAAAGAGGACCGCGTCGTGAAGGAGAACGACCACGCCATGGACGACATCCGCTATTTCTGCTATACGATACTGGCCCCGCTGATCCGCTGGGCAGATTGGAGACGAAAGTAATGTTTGACAGACTGCTTTTCTGGCTGCGGGAGAAAGCACGGCTGCTGTTCGGTGAAAATACTACTGTCAGCGCCAGCGTGTCCTACAGCATGGAGAATGCGATCATCCTGTGGGCGCAGATGTACGATACCGGCGGACCGTGGTGCCACGGCGGCAAGAACGCCCTGCACAGCCTGAAGCTTGCCCAGAGTGTTGCATCGGAGCTGGCCCGTCTGACCACGCTTGAAATGGAATGCATTGTTTCCGGCAGTGCCCGCGCCGACAGCATCAACACCATGCTGCAGCCTTTCATTGCAGATCTGCGCACCCCGGTGGAATACGGCTGTGCGCTGGGCGGCATCCTGTTCCGGCCCTTCCTCGATGCAGAGGGACGCATCCAGATCGATGCTGTACAGGGGGATTGCTTCTGCCCTACCCGCTTTGACAGCTCTGGCCGCATGACCGGGGCTATTTTTTATGACCATCTGGTGCGCGGCAACCGCATTTACACTCGTCTTGAAGATCACGAGTTTTCCGGCAGCACGTACAGCATCACGGTCAAGGCGTTCCGCTCAATGACCAGTACAGACCTCGGCATCGAGGTGCCGCTGACCGATGTACCGGAATGGGCCGCGATCTCGCCGCACACCGAGTTCTCCGATGTAGACCGTCCGCTTTGGGGCTATTTCAGAGTGTCCAGCGGAAATTCCACTGATCGGCACTCCCCGCTGGGCGTGAGCGTTTATGCCGCTGCTGTTGACACCATCCATGATGCCGATGAACAGTATGGGCGGCTGCTGTGGGAGTATGACGGCGGGCAGCTGGCCCTTGACGTTGACCAGACCGCCCTTCGGCCCGACATCAACGGCGAGAGCGTTATGCCGCAGCGTGAGCAGCGCCTTTACCGCAACTGGTTGAACGGCAGTTCCGGGGCCAATGGCCGGAACTTTTACGAGGTGTTTGCCCCTGCCCTGCGCGATGAAAGTTATCGTCGGGGGATGGATACCATGCTCAAGCGGGTGGAGTTCCAGTGCGGCCTTGCCTACGGCACCCTGTCCGACCCACAGAACGTGGACAAGACCGCCGAGGAGATCAGGAGCAGCAAGCAGCGCAGCTACACTACCGTCAAGGATCTGCAGCGGGCGCTGGGCAATGCGCTGACCGATCTGGTATACTCCATCAGCAAGCTGCTGGATGCCCAGTGGAACAGCGGCACAGCCGTTTCCCCGCCGGGCGACTGCAACGTGACCTTTGACTTTGACGACAGTATCATCTCCGACCCCAAAGAGCGCAAACAAATGTACTGGGGCTACGTTACCGCAGGCAAGTTCCCGTTCTGGCGGTATCTGGTGGAGTTTGAGGGCTACAGCGAGGACGATGCCAAGGCCATTGCCGCCGAAGCGGATGCCGAGAACCGCAGCCCTGAAGCCCTCACCTTCGGGGGTGCCTGATGCTGCCGCCGTCTTACCTCGACCAGATGCCGGATGCCTTTGTGCAGCTCTGGCAGCAGGTCGAGGATGATATCCTGCGGGACGTGGCCCGGCGCATCTCCAAAATGGAAGCCCTGACCCCCACGGCTAACTGGCAGCTGTGGCGCTACCAGCAGACCGAGGCGCTGCGCAACGACGTGGTGAAGCTGCTGGCGAAGTACACCGGCAAGAGCGAAACGGCCATCCGCAAGCTGCTTTTGCAGGCCGCCACCGAAGCCATGGAGCGGGAGGACGCGATCTATTACCACTACGACATGGAGCCGCCCCCTTTTGAAGAGAGTGCCGCCCTGAACAACCTGCTGGATGCCGGCGCGCGGCAGACCTGCGGCACATGGCAGAATCTGACCGCCACCACGGCAAACACTGTCACAGGGGCCTTTGAACGCACACTGGACGCTGCGTGGCTCAAAGTGAGCACCGGTGCCTTTGACTACAAAGCCGCCGTCAAACAGGCTGTGGACAGCCTTGCAGACGAAATGCCCATGGTCACATACCCCAGCGGGCATAAGGACAGCATCGAGGTGGCCGCCCGCCGTGCCATCCTGACCGGCGTGAACCAGACAGCTGGCAAGCTGCAGGTGGCCCGCGCCGACGAGATGGGCGTGGAGTTCTTCGAGACCACCGCCCACGGCGGGGCACGACCTTCCCACGCTGAGTGGCAGGGCAGGCAGTTCCACCGGGGCGGCGCGGTCGATTACAAGGGCAAGCACTACCCGGACTTTGAAGCCGCCACCGGCTACGGCACGGGAGCAGGGCTTTGCGGCTGGAACTGCCGACACCAGTTCTTTGCCTGCTTCCCGGAGCTGGGCGACCCGCCCGCGTGGACGCGTGAGCAGCTGGAAACCCTGAACGCCCGGAACATCGAGTGGAACGGCAAAAAGTACACCGCCTACGAGATATCCCAGATGCAGCGTGCCCGGGAGCGCAGCGTCCGCCGCTGGAAAAAGCGGTATCTGGCCGAGGACGCCGCCGGGTTGGACCCCACCGACGCCGCTGTGCGCCTGAGAGCGGCCCGCCAGAGCCTTGCAGAGTTTGCACAGGCCACGGGTGGCCGTGTGGACAGCGCCCGTGTCAGCGTGCCGAAGTTCGGCAGGAGCGAAGCCAGCAGAGCAAGCGCACAGGTGCGGAAGGCATCCTCTACATACAGCAGCTTGAACACAAAGGCGAAACCTGTTACAATGCAGTCAATTGCAAATGTTAAGGCGTTCAGCTGTGACACACTGGATGCCGCCGGGCAGCAACAGCTGAAAAACGCCCACAAGCGACTTCTCATGGTCGCTTCAAAGCAGCCGGAAAATGTTGAAGTGGGCAGGGTGTTCGATATCAAGATGAAGCCGCTGACGAAGGACATCACGGGAAGCGCCGAGGGAAGTTCTGTTCAGCTGCCCAACTTTGATACCCCGTATGTTGTTATCCACACACACCCTGCCTGCGGTATTTTCTCGCACGGTGATTTGTTGAGTTTCACAAGAAACAAAAATTTGAAGCTCATGACGGCCATCGGTCACAATGGTCATATCTATGCTGTTGAGAAAAGTATCAATTATGATGCTGCCGCTGCAAACGGCATTGTTTGGGGCCTGAATGCCGAAATAAACCGGCTGAAAAATATCCCTCGCGCGGAACTGTCAGACGAAAAGCTTCTTGAACAGGCAGAGAAGCTGATCCGACAGGCTATTGGAGACCTTCAGGAAAATGGAGTGAAATACTATGAGTAACTGGCTTACACCGGAACGCATTGAAAAAATGCAGAGGTGGCTTCTTGAACATCCGATCGACCACAAGTATGATGAAATGTGCGACATGCTGGACAGCCCTGCCCCGCCAGAACAGCTTGCTTCCCGTGCTGCATATGAAGCTTTGAAAGGGATTGGCAAGCTCCCGCCCGGCATCGAATAACCTTAACCACCATCCACCCGGACGGTGGTTTTCTTTTGCCCATTTTTCAGGAGGTACACTATGGTTACTACAGTTCTTATCACTCTGATGATCCTCGCGCTGCTTGAGATTGTTCTGCTGAACGGTGCCCGGCTGTTCTTCATGATTGCATCCGCCGTGCAGCAGGCGCAGGACGACAAATACACGCCGCACCCGCACCCCAAAAAGTAAGCTTTCATTCATGGAAATGCCCTATTTTAACCACTGTATGCTATCGAAAAGGCACAACAGTGGTTTTTTTCATGCCGTTTTAGCTCATATCGGAAGAGCGCCGGTCTCCAAAACCGGAAGCGGCAGGTTCGAGTCCTGCAAACGGTGCCATGCGGCGGGCGGCGCGTACCCCGCCCACGACCGAATACTGACAGAGAACAGTGTAAAAAACTGAGGTCTCACACACGAAAGGAGTTTCCACCATGAAGCGTGAAGACGTGAAGAACAAGATCCCCGGCATCACCGATGAACAGCTGAACTGGATCATGCAGGAGAACGGCGCAGACATCAACCGGGAGAAGTCTGCAGCCACCGCCCTGCAGACCCAGCTGGACAACGCAAACGCCCAGCTCAAGACCGCACAGGACGGCCTGAAAGCCTTTGACGGCGTGGACGTGGCAGGCCTGCAGGAGCAGGTCACCAAGCTGAAGGCCGACATGAAGGCGCAGGCCGAGGGCTTTGCCTTTGATAACGCGCTGGACGCCGCCATCCTGGGCAAAAAGGGCCGCAGCGTCAAGGCAGTGCGTGCTTTGCTGGATCTGGACGCCCTGAAGGGCTCTGCCGACCGCAGCACCGACATTGCCAAGGCGCTGGACGAAGCCGCCAAGGCCAACCCCTGGGCGTTCGGCGAGGACGGCGCAGCCGGTGTGGCTGTGGTCTCCACCGGCGCCGAGCACGGTGCCCCTCCCGCCAACGAGAGCGATGGTGTGGAAGCCGCTTTCAAATCCCTGAACCCTGAACTGAACCTGTAACAACGAAAGGAGATTTCTATGGCACATGCAAGTCAGGAGCGTTATTCCGCTCTGGTAGATGCAAAGCTGCGTGCGACTCTGGTCACCCGCGACAATACCATCTTCAACAACCGCTACGAGGGCAGCCCCAAGGCCGGTAAGGTCAAGATCCCTGTCCGCGACACTGAGGTTGCCGTCAAGGCCTACGACAAGGCAAACGGCGTGGATGCCGATGCCGGCACCACCACCTATCTGGATCTGGACATCGACAACGACGAGGCCGTGAACGAGATCATCGACGGCTTCGACGCCGCTTCCGTGCCCGACGGCATCACCGCCGAGCGTCTGGACAGCGCAGGCTACTCCATGGCTCTGTCCATCGACAAAAAGTCCATCGAGGCACTGCAGAGTGCAGAGGGTGCCAACATCAGCGCCACCAAGACCGCCTGCACTGCTTCCACCGCCTACAAGGAGGCTCTGGCTGCAAAGCGCACCCTGAGCCGCAACGGCGTGCCGCAGGCAGGCCGCTGGATGATCGTCAGCCCCGAGTATCTGGAGATCCTCATGCAGGACGACCGCTTCATCAAGCAGGGCGATCTGTCCCAGCAGCTGGTGCAGACCGGCGCAGTGGGTCAGATCGCGGGCTTTGCGGTGTACGAGTCCAACAACATGGATTTTGAGAACGCCACCCGCGTGGCCACCAAAAAGACCACCACCGAGTTCATCTGCGGCCATCCCAACTGGTGCCACCGCGTCATGGAGTGGCAGACCCCGGTGCACCTGCAGGATCTGGGCGGTTCCGGCAAGTACATCGGCGCATCCGCTGTGCAGGGCCGCAAGGTGTACGGCATCAAGGTGTCCAAGCCCAAGACCCTGTACATCAAGCGCATCGAGGCGTAAGGCCATGCTCTACTGCACCTATGACCAGTATGCAGCTGCAGGCGGCACAGTGCCGGAAGCCGCCTTCGGTGTGCTGTGCAGCCGTGCTTCCCGCATGATCGATGCCGCCACCTTTGGCCGGGCAGAGAGCCACGCCGCAGGGTGCGAGGCCTGCCGGGCAGCGCTGGCGGATGCCTGTGCCCAGATCGTCGGCCTGCTGGCCGCTGCATCTGCGGCGGGCGCTGTACCGGGTGCTGCCAGCGTCTCCAACGACGGCTACAGCGTCACCTTTGGCAGCAATGCCAGCGTGACCGCGGCCACCCGGCAGGAAGCCTATGAGATCATCCGCACCGCGCTGGGCAGTGACCCGCACGATCTGCTGTACAGGGGGATTTTGTGATGCAGACAGCCGTTACTGTTGTGAACCTCATCCACGACACTGCCACCGAGACGGACAGGCTGGTGTGCTGGGTGTTCCCGGGGTGCAGCTGGCGGGAATGCCGCTACACCTCCGGCTCCGGCACCGCCAAGGACCCGGAGCGCACCACCCACATCCGCATCCCGGCCAGCGTGTGCACCATGGGCTATCTGCCCTACGCTCAGTGGGCGGCTCTGCCTGCGGCGGAAAAGGCCAAGCACTGGACCCTGAAACGCGGCTGGAAGCTGGTGCAGGGCGCGGTGCCTGCCTTGACCGAAGCCGAGTACGCCAAACTCGAAAAAACGCACCTGTGCTGTACGGCAGCGGCTGTCTCGGACGACCGGGAGCCGCTGCTGCCCCACTGGCACGTGGAAGGGAGCTGATACTGTGAGCAAGCCCATTTTTGAGCAGCCTGCCGGATATCACTTCCGGGCAGACGGTGTGCAGATGTCTCTGGACTGGCGGACAAATTTCGGCGCAGAGAAAACCGCTGCTTTGCAGAAAGCACAGTTTGCCACCGCGCAGAAAGCCGCCGCTCTCATCGACCAGTACGTGCCCTTCGATACCGGCATATTGAAAAACAGCGTGAATCAAGCCAGCAAGTTTGACGAAGGCTTGCTGGTCTATAACACGCCTTATGCACGCAGGCAGTTCTATCTTCACCCTGAAGGCGAATGTCTGCACGGTGAAAATGGGCTGCGCGGCTCTTACTGGGGACAGCGTGCTTTGGCCGATTACGGTGAAGCCATTGCCTACATTGCCACACAGGCTGTCACCACATTCTGGGGAGGGATGGGTCACTTATGAGCGAAACCGTAAAGCCCACCATTGCCGCCCTGCGGGCATGGCTCAAGACCTGCCCGCTGATCGCCGACGAGCAGGAAGCCACCGGTGCAGCCTTCCGCATTGCCGGGCTGGAAGAAGAATCCACAGCATTTTCCATCGAGGACAGCCCCGGTGATCCCATCATCACCGAGTACATCTCCGGCTGGGAAATGGCGAAGAATTACCTCTTTCTGTCTCGCGGTGAGTACAGCGAGATGGATTCCGTTAACATCCAGAACAGCGGCTTTTTCGAGCAGCTCACCGAGTGGGTCATGCAGCAGGATGCCCGCCATAACCTGCCCGACCTCTCGGCCTGCGGCGGGGGCAAGACCCCTACCGGCATTGCCGTGACGAACAGCGGCTACATCGTCACAAACAGCGCGGGCAGCTGTAAGATGCAGCTGCAAATGCGTCTGACCTACTACATGCCCAAATGAAAGGAGTTTTGATATGACTGTATCTGAAGCCATTACCAAGTCCGGCATCACGCCCAGCGCGTCCTATACCGGCATTGAGACGGCGAACGACTTCATCCTCGCCTTCCAGATCGAGAGCACCCAGACCAAGGAAAGCCAGTGGGTGGTTTGCGCCGACCATGTGAAGGAGCATTCCGGCTCCCTGAACGCCACCACCGAGGATTCCCAGTACATCCGCACCGGCAACGTCACCGAAAAGACCGGCACCCAGCGCACCCTTACCGTCAACGGCGACCGCTGCGTGGGTGATGCTTTTCAGGATTTTGTGCTGAGCC
The DNA here is from genome assembly GCF_009679715.1 of Faecalibacterium sp. BIOML-A1. NCBI lineage: Bacteria > Bacillati > Bacillota > Clostridia > Eubacteriales > Oscillospiraceae > Faecalibacterium > Faecalibacterium sp. BIOML-A1. The sequence goes on along the minus strand of NZ_WKZJ01000004.1, from coordinate 47,945 downwards.
ACAAGATCGTGTACGGCACCGGCAGCGATGTCATTGTGCCCTACATTTATTTCAGCCTGCGCACCGGCAAGGGCGAGAAAGGCAGCGCCGCCATCATCGTCACCAGCGACGTAGGCGGTGCAGCCGGTTCCAAGGCCACCTTTGCCTGCGACGTGAAGGCCATCGGCACGCCGGACGAATTTGATTACACTACCGTTTCCGGCGGCTGACCCCGTCCGGAACAGCATCTTTCCCCGCTCCACACCGGAACGGGGATCTTTTATGCCGTGATTAGTTTTCTCCGGGGCAGAACCGGGGCACGGCTCAACTGAAAGGAGCCAGAACATGGTTATTTGTGGACAGGAATTTGAATTTTCCCTAATGAACGCCAACGACCTTGACCGCTTTGAGGATGCCAACGAGCGGATGCAGCGCCGGAGCGCCGAGGAGTCGGAGCAGTTCCGGCGCGGCGGTGTCCGTCTGGGCGACCATGCACGTGCACAGGCACGCATTGCCATGGACTGCATCGACGAGATCCTCGGTGCAGGCTCGTCCGCCCGTCTGGGACTGGATGAAAACAACATGGCCCCCATCTATGACGTGATCGAGGAGCTGGGCAATGCCTTCGCCGCCGAGAAACAGCGCTATACCGCCAGAGCCGCCCAACCCATGAACCGCGAGCAGCGCCGCGCACAGGCCAAAAAGGACAAGCACAATCCGCCTGTAAGCTATCCCGCACCGCCTGCCTCCCGGATGGTGGAGCGGGTGGATGCGCAGGTATCCGCAAAGCAGAAAACCGAGCAGCTGATCGATGCCCGGCAGGCTATGAATGCCCTGCGGGATGATCCTGATGCCATGCAGCAGCTGGCGGCATACGCACTGCAGATCGCCGCAGAGCGCCATGTCTGATCTGCTGCTGGACGAGTTGCCCACCCGGTGGCATGGACACGAGATCATCCCGGATTTCCGGCCCATGGTCTGGCTGGTCAACACCTATGTGCGCGGCCAGACAGGAGATGATCCCATCGGTTTTGCGGTCAGCGCCCTCTGGCGTTTTTACAAAGACCCACACTGTTTTCTGAACGACCCTCAGAAGATCATCGACGCCTACGGGTACATGATCGAGTTTTATAAGGCGGGCGAAAAAGCAGCCGAAAGCGCCGCAGCTGAAAGCAGTACCGCGCCCTCTTCCGGTCTTGCCTTCGACTACCAGTGTGATGCCGGTTACATCGTGGCGGCATTCCAGCAGGCCTACGGCATCGACCTGACCCGCGAAAAGGTGCACTGGTTCCGGTTCCGGGCGCTGTTCGCCGCCCTGCCGGAGGATACCCTCATGGCAAAGATCATGAGCTGGCGCACCATGGATCTTTCGGAATACGAAGGCTCCATGCGTGCCCACTATGCCGACCTGCAGGAGCGCTTTGCCCTGCCTGCTGAGCTGAGAGGGGGTGCAGCCCGTGTCGTGTCCGTCGAAGAGCATGACGCTGCGTTCCTTGCGCGGTTTCGGCACTAGCCGCGCCCCGGTGCCCTGCCCCTATTGCGGCCGGGCGCTGCCGGTGTGGGCAGAGCCGCACGCCACAGCTGCCGGTGTGTGGGTCAAATGCAAAAATCCCGCCTGTAAGCGGGAGGTAGAGATCAAGTTATAACAGCCTGTGCCCTTGTGCCCGCGCTCCGAATGAGAGGTGGACACAGTGGCATTTGATTTTGACGTTACCGGCAACACCAAACTGGATACCAGCGGTTTTACCAATGGCATTTCCAGCATGACGGTGGCTGCTGGTAATCTGATCGCTGACTTTGTAAAATCGGCCAGCAGCAAAATGGCCGAGCTGGTGACTTCCTCGGTCGATATTGGTGCATCGTTCGAGACAGCCCTTGCCAAGGTCAGCACCATCGCCGACACGAGCAAGGTCTCTGTGGGCGATCTGAACAAACAGATCCTTGATACATCCGGCAGCATGGGCGTTGCCGCCGCAGACATTGCCGAAGCAGCCTATCAGGCCATCAGCGCCGGACAGGATACGGCAAACGCCGTAGCTTTTGCCGGACAGGCTTCCAAGCTGGCTGCTGCTGGCTTCACTTCCAGCAGTTCGGCGGTCGATATCCTGACCACCGCGCTGAATGCCTATGGCCTGAGTGCAGATCAGGCCACCCATGTATCGGATGTGCTGCTGACCACCCAGAATCTGGGCAAAACCAGCGTGGATGAGCTTTCGTCCAGCATGGGCAAGGTCATTCCTCTGGCTGCAGCGTATGGCGTGACCGTCGAAAATCTGTCCAGTGGTCTGGCCGTCATGACCGCAAATGGTATTGCCACGGCAGAAGCCACCACCTACACCAAGTCCATGCTCAACGAACTTGGCGATGCCGGTTCTACTGTCGGCAAAATTTTGCAGAAACAGACCGGCAAGAGCTTTGCTCAGCTGAATGCTGAGGGCAAGAGCCTAGGCGATGTTCTGCAGATTTTGTATCAGAGTGTCGGCGGCAGCAGCACTGCCTTTGCAGGTCTGTGGTCGAGTGTGGAAGCAGGCACCGGTGCATTGTCACTGGCATCCGGCGGCGCTGAACATTTCAACGATGTGCTCAGCCAGATGCAGAACAGCGCAGGCGCTACCGAGACCGCCTACGAGACCATGACCGACACCTTTCAGCACAAGGTGGAGACCATGCAGACGGCTGCCCAGAACTTTGGCATCACCCTGTATGACTCGCTGGAATCCTCTCTGAGCGATGCCACTCAGTGGGGCACAGACTGTCTCACCCAGCTGACCACCGCCCTGTCTGAGGGCGGGCCGGAAGCCATGCTGGCCGCTGCCGGAGAGATCATCTCCGATCTGGCGGCAGGCATTGCCGAGCAGCTGCCCGGCCTGATGCAGACCGGCGTGGACATCATTACTCAGCTGACCCAAAGCCTGACTGACGCCATGCCCGCAATGCTGGACACCGCAGGCGAAGTGCTAGGCACTCTGGCGCAGGGCATCATCGACAACCTGCCGGAGCTGATCGTCTGCGCAGCACTCATTATCTCCGAGCTGGTGAACTACCTTGGCGACCACGCTGACGACATCATGGATAAGGGTGTCCAATTCGTTGAGAGTATTATCACCGGCATCACCGCAGCACTGCCCCAGCTCATCACGTCGGCGGCTGGCTTGATCGCCAAATGGGCAGCTGCCCTGATTGCCCATCTGCCGGACATCCTCAAGTGCGGTGCAGCTATGCTGACCACGCTGGTGGACGGTATCATCCGCAGCATCGAAAATCTGGCCGAAGCAGCCCTCGCCTGCATCGCAAAGCTGGTGGGTGTCTGGGACGGAAACATGGACGAGTTCGGCCATATTGGTGAGAACATCGTTCAGGGCATCATCAACGGCATTGCAGGCATGTGGGGCAAGCTCACCTCGTGGGTGTCCGGCCTGATCGCCAACCTCGTTGGAACGGCCAGCAATGCCGCCACCACCGGCGTCGCGTCCGGCGCTGCTTCTGCGGTGGCATCAGCCTACAACGGCAAAGGAATGAACCGTGACCAGCGGCATCAGGACGCACTGGCAGGCAAGGGCATCAGCAACAAGAGCTGGACTGAGCGCCAGAACGAAGCAAAGGCTGCAGCGGCTGAAAGCCAGAAAGCCGCCTCCACCATCTCCCAGTCAGCAGGCAAAGCCGCATCTGCCGTCAGCACCTCCGGCAAAAAGGCCAGCGCCAGCACCAAAGCCGTCACTGCGTCCGTCGTCAAGTCCATCTCGGACACCACGACCGAAATCGACGGCAAGATCACCCGCACCACCGAAAACATCACCGAAACACTCTCCAACGGCAAGACACAGCAAAAGCAGGTCATCACCGAGACTTCCCGGCAGATGGTGGGCGGTGTGCTGAAGGACATCAAGACCGTCACCAGCATTGCCGCCGACGGCACCAAGACCGTCAAGCAGACCATGGAGACGGTTCGCGAGACCGCCAAGACAGTCACTTCCACCTTTGAGACGCTGGCAGACGGGGTCAAGACCACCACCCAGACCGTCACCGAGACCCTGACCGACGGCACCGAGACCCAGAAGCAGGTCATCACCGAGGTCTACGACGACGTGGTGGACGGTGCCCTTGTGACGGTGGAGAAGATCAAGACCGTCGCCGCAGACGGCACCGTGCAGGTGGCAGAGCAGATCAAAAAGTCCAGCGCAGACACCTTTGACGGCCTGTGGAAGGAGCTGCAGACCGAAGCAGATACCGGCGTGCTGGGCACCTTCGATGATCTGTACACCGCCGTCAAGAATCAGGACTGGCTGAGCATCGGCAAGTGGGTGGCAAGCACCATCTACGGCGGTCTGACTGCCGACCAGAAAAAGCAGGTCAATGATTTTGCCCTTGGCATCGTGACTAAGCTCAACAAAGCGCTGGGCGGTGCCCGCGATCAGCTGGTGCAGGGAGCTATCGACCTTGGCGGGCAGATCGTGAACGGCCTGACCGGCGGCTTCTCTGAGGTCTGGCAGCAGGCGCAGGGCCTCGGCTCCACCCTGATAGAGATCTTCGGCGGGCTAAAAACACCGCTGAGCAATGCGGCCCTTGCCATCAGTCAGGGCCTGAGCGGCGGTCTGCTGTCCAGCTTCCCCACCATTTTTGCGGGCGTGGCCACCATGGTAGGCACTATCGGCGCAGCGTTTGAGGGAATGCTGACCGCCATTTCTGCCGCGCTGAGCGCGACTGTTTTCGGCATCCCGATGGGCCTGATCGTGGCAGCGGCAGCGGTCGCGCTGGGCGTTGCCATTGCGGCCATCGTGGGCAGCATGGGCGGCTCCAAAAAGAACGTAAGCCACGGCGGCGGTTCCTCTGGCGGCGGTTCGTCCGGCTCCGGCGGCATGGGCAGCGTGGACATCACCACCGGCACCGGCAGTCTGGAAGATGCCATCAACGCCAACACCAAGGCGCTGGAAAAGACCAACTCTGCCCTTGCCGATATGATCCGGCAGGCGGGGGCGCTGGTGCTTTCCGACAACATGCGTCTGGGCAGCACCGTGGCTGCATCCGGCACAGCACAGGTGGTGTCCGCCGCCCGCAGCTACCACCGCGAGGGCGATACCACCATCAATCAGTACATCCAGAGCAAGGCTCAGACCGCCGCCGACCTTGCCCGCGAGACCCGCTGGGAAGCCGACAAGGCCAAGGCCCGCAAACGATGAAAGGAGGACACTGTGCTATTTAAGGACCATCTCAAAATCGTGACTGATGCCGGTGCCGTCCTGCATCTGGGCTGGGACTACGATGCCCCTTACGTTCTCGACCCGCTGAACGGGGTGGATGTGGACCTGCAGACCGCGCAGGGTGTCAATCAGATTGGCGACACCGTGGAGGGTCAGAGCGTCTCCGGCGTGTCCCGCACCCTCGATGTGGTGTTCTGGGGCGCGTATGCGCTGGACAATGCCCGGGCGTTCAGCAAAAAGCTGCCCTACTTCACCAAGGGCACCCTGTACTTTGGCGACCACTATTTCACCCGGTTCGTGCTGCAGAAAACGCCCTACTTTTCCAGCTACACGCCGCAGCCGCGCTGTTCGCTCATGCTCTACAGCGAAAAGCCCTTCTGGTACGACCTCAATGCCGTCAGCAGCGTGCTGGGCGGGTACGAAAAGGCGTTCCGCTTTCCTGTCTGCTACGACAGCCACATCTACGGCATCAAACGGGACGGCACGGCGGCAGTGCTGCGCAACGACGGTTCGCTGCCGGTGCCCTTCACGGCCACCCTGCGGTGCGACATGCCGGTGACACACCCCAAGGTGGTGGATCTGCAGACCGGGGCCTTCATCGGCTTTGACCTGACCCTGCAGCCGGACGAGACGCTGGAAATCTACCGCAGCACATCCGACCGGCTGGCCTGCACCCTGACCCGGGCAGGCGTGACCGAGAACATCTTTGCAAAGCTGGACGAGGACAGCACCCTCACCGAGCTGCAGCCCGGCGATAACATGCTGAGTATGCAGGCCGAGAACGGCTCCGGCTACCTGCAGGCATCCGTGAGCTTTTACCCGATGGAGGCGGGCATCCTGCCCGAACCGCTATGAGAATAGACGTTTTGGACGCAGACACCCTTGCCCGCGTGGGCTGGGTAGATGTGTGGGTGTCTTTTTACTGGGACAGCCCCTACTACTCCGAGGGCAGTTTTACCCTTGAGGTGCGCCCCACCACCGAGAACCTGCAGCTTTTGCAGGAGGGTCGCTGGCTGGTGCGCAGCGACGAAAGTCCGCGCATCCCCATGCGCATCTGCTCCCGCGCCAACCAGAACGAGGACTCGAATTTGGTCGTGAGCGGCTACCCGGCAACATGGCTGCTGACCAAGCGGGTGTCTGCGGTGAGCATCAAGAACCAGAACGCCGAAGCCGCCATGCGCAGTCTTGTGAGCGCCGCAAAGCCATGGCCCCGCCTTGCGCTGGGCACCGAGTACGGCTTTGACACCACCTTTGAAAAGCAGACCTCCGGCGGTACGGTGTTCGACTACTGCAAGACCATCGGGCAGGCCTGTGATCTGGGGTTCCGCATCGTGCTGGACGGCAAGGGCAGTAAGAAAAAGCTGCTCTTCGAGTGCTTCCGGCCTACCTTCGACCCAAACCGCCGCTACAGCCCCCGGTGGGGCAACCTGCTGAATGCCGGGTGGAGCTTTGCCGACACCGACTACGCCAACATCGCCCTTGTGCAGGGCGCTGGCGAAGGTGACGAGCGCGCCACCGTCTGGGTGGGCGATGTGAACGCTACCGGCTCCGACCGGCGGGAAATGTACGTCGATGCCCGTGACGTGCAGCCGGAGGACGGCGAGACCAGCACCAGCCAGAGCTATCTGGCAAAGCTGGCTGACCGGGGCGGCGAAAAGCTGCTGGCCCAGCTGCGCACCGGGTCCATCGAGTTTGACGTGGACGACGACACCCTGCAGGTGGGCGACGTGTTGAGCGCCAGCCTGCCCCAGCTGGGCTACACTGCCATGGTGCGGGTAGCCGACATCATCACCCAGAGCGAGGACAGCGGCACAACCCGCACCATCCGGCTGGGCACACCCACATGGCACAAGACCTGAAAGGAGGACTTTATGGCTGATATCATTACTTACCCCGAAAACGGCATCACCTACGATGCCGACGACGCTTCGGGTTACCTCGCCACCCGCCTGAGCGGCGTATACAGCGCCGAGGAGGATTTTGCCGTCACGGCACAGGGCGGCCTGAGCGTACAGGTGAGCGCCGGTCAGGCATGGGTGCGCCCGGCACGGTTCAAGGGCCGCAGCATCATCATGGAGCAGCCCACCACCGTGGTGCTCACCGAAGCGGACCCTGTACGCAGCCGCATTGACCGCATCGTGCTGCGCTACGATGCCGCCGCCAAAAAGACCAGCCTGCAGGTGCTGGAAGGTGTCCCGAATTCTGCCGGGCCTGCTGCCCCGGCCATCACCCGCACCGAGCTGATCTACGACCTCTGCCTTGCCGAGATCAAGCGCCCTGCAGGCTCCACCGCCGTTACCGCCGCCGACATCTACGACACGCGCGCAGATGAGACCGTCTGCGGCGTGATGCGGGATGGTGTGCATGGCATCCCCACCGGCACGCTGGTGCAGCAGTGGAAGGCCGTGATCGAATCCATGAGGGGTGGCAGCTTTTATACCCGTGCCGAGGTGGATGCGCTGTTGAAAAGCTTGAAAAGCGTGGATCCTTTTCCCGTGGGCAGCATCTACCAGAGCACCGCACGTACAAGCCCTGCCGCACTGTTCGGCGGTACATGGCAGGAGATTGCGCAGAACCGGGTACTGATGGGTGCTGGCAGCGGCCACGCAGCGGGCACCACCGTGGAGGCCGGACTGCCGAACATCACAGGCTCTTTTGTCGCGGATGTAAAAAAGGGTGAACATAAGGTATCCGGCGCATTCACTGCCGGCAGCGAGATCGCAACTACGGGCGAATACAATAACTTTTCTGATGTATATAAGTTCAGTCTGGATGCGTCCAAGTCTAATGCCATCTACGGCCGCAGCGCCACCGTGCAGCCTGCCGCCTACTATGTGCACATCTGGCGGCGCGTGGCCTGAGAAAGGAGGTTTTGAGCGATGATCCCTGTGACATTTGACACTGTGGCAACATTGCAGTTTGGCAGTGAGGGTCACCCGACCAGTCTGCACTTTGCCATCCCGGAAGAGTGGAAAACCTGCAAAATCAGACTCCACCTGCGGCGCAGCGACGGTAGCTTTGTGCCCCCGATGCAGCTGGACGAAAATGGATGCGTAAAAGTAAACCGCAGTGACTCCGGCAAGACCGGCGGACAGTGGATGCTGTCGGCTGAAAGTCCTGACGGAAAAGTATCTTACTCGCGAATCGGCAAATATGTGACCCCCATGGAGGTGACACAATGAAGATCCTTGACGAGACCGGCGCGGTCGTGGAAAACCCGGACCTGACGCTTGGGTATCTGACCACCAGCACTGAAGAGATCACCCACCCTGCCGTAGAGGGCGTGGAGGAGCAGTGGCACTGGGAGACCGTGACCGAGTATCCGAACGGCGGCATGGACGTGCAGCGGGTGGTGGATGTGCTCGGCGTACAGGCGCAGGAGGAATGGGTGGAAAAGGTACCCATCCAGAGATACATCCGCTACACCGCCGAAGAGCTGGCCGCGCAGGAAGAAGAACGCAAAAAGCAGGAAGCAAAGGACAAGCTGCCGGAGACGGTGGCGGCGCTGAATGCCGCTCTTGCCGACGCAGACGCTTTGAACCTTGACCAGGACTACCGCCTAACTCTTTTGGAGCTGGGCGTGACCGATGATGAAACCACCGCATAAACAGAAAGGAATGACTACTATGGCACTTTATAACACCTGCAAGCGCATGATCGAGCGCGGCCAGACCGCCGGTATGGAAAAGAAGCTGGATATCTTCTACGCCGCCGCCAAGCTGACCGACGAGCAATATGCCGAGCTGACCGAGATGCTGAACGAAAAGACCAGCGCCTGACCGGGCCGTGAAAGGACGTGATCCATATGGCGATCAAACAGTACAGCCTGAAGAAGGACGGCGCAAAGCAGCTCTCCCCCGCATTCCGTGTGCGGGAGTTCCGCTGCCGCGACGGTACCGACACCATCCTCATTGACGAAGGCCTTGTGGTGCTGCTGCAGTGCATCCGGGAGCACTTCGGCAAGCCGGTGACCATCACCAGCGGCTACCGCACAGCCAGCCACAACACGAGGGTGGGCGGCTCAAGATCCAGCCAGCACCTGCTGGGCCGGGCCGCTGACATTCAGGTGCAGGATACCGACCCGCTGGCTGTGGCCGCCTACGTAGAGAGCCTGATGCCCGGCTGGGGCGGCGTGGGCCGCTACCCGGTCAAGGCAGGCCGGGCAAAGGGCTGGGTGCACGTAGACACCCGCCCGAACAAGAGCCGGTGGACACTGTGAGGGGGTGAGACCAGTGGAAAGCATCATCTCAGCCATCCTTGCCGGTGCGGTGACCCTGATCGGCGTGCTGATCGCCAACAGCCGCAGTCAGGCCGTGACCGACACCAAGCTGGAAGAGCTGACCCGCGAGGTGCGGGAACACAACAATTTTGCCCGCCGCGTCCCCATTTTGGAAGAGCAGATGAAGGTGGCCAACCACCGCATCGCTGATTTAGAAGCAGACGAACACGAAAGAGAAAGGAACTGACTATGAACGCACACACCTACAACGCACCCACCATCTCCGCAGGTACCATTGCCCGCACCGCCTGCCTGCTGCTGGCCCTGACCAATCAGGTGCTGTCTGCACTGGGCAAGCCCGTGCTGCCCATCGAGAGCCAGACCGTGGAGCAGCTGGTCACCGCCGGCATCACCACCGTGGCCGCGCTGGTCGCGTGGTGGAAGAACAACAGCTTCACTCCTGCAGCCCTTCAGGCAGACCAGACCTACGACAAGCTGAAGGCACAGGGGAAGTAAGCCGCCCTGCCCAAAATAGCCATACATAGCAACAGCCCCGGGGAGCCTGACGGTTCCTCGGGGCTGTTTTTGTTTGGCATGTTTCGACGCTTTACGACGTATATCGACGTAATTGGTAAATTTTAAGTATTTTTCGGTTAGAGTTGACGCATAGAAAGGATGTGTCAACTATGATCGTTTCCGAATTGTCCACTCAAGTCAATGATCTGCTGCGCCCGATGGGCATTACACGTAACCTGAGCGCCTACAGTATCCTGTGCCAGTGTCTTGAGCTGGTCTGTGAGCAGGAAGACCGCCTGCAGGCCGTGGAGAAAGATATCTATACCCCTATCGCCGACCGCAGAAGGTGTGAGCCAAAAGCGATTCAAAGTGCTGTCCGCCGGGCAGCTAAAGGTGCATGGCTCACAAACCCGGAGTATGTGCAGCAGCTGGCAGGCTATCCGCTGACCGGATGCCCAAGCGCGGTACAGTTCATTGAAATGCTGTATAATGCGCTGGTGAGAGCAGCCTGAAAACTTAATAGTGTTACCAAAAACGTTACCATGATAAAGAAAAGAACGCCAATTTCTAACGAAATGGCGTTCTTTTTTCATGGTGGAGGCGATGGGAGTCGAACCAATTCCCGCCGTTCTATCGTGAAAAAATCGCAATTTTCAGGCTGAAAATGTGGCGTTGCTATGGGCTTAAATTCTGCACATAGAACCGCACCCAGTTCCCTAAAATCCGAAAGTGTGGTAAAAACTGTGGTATTTTTCAGCCGTGTAACAGCTTCATAAATACCGCATTGACGGCCTGCGCGGTCTGCACATCCTCACCCGTCAGGGCGTGGGAGTAAATGCCGTATGTGTCCATATCTTCGGAGTGACCTACAAGCGCCTTGACCTCACCGGCGGGCAGCGTCTTGATTGCGGAAACAAAGCTGTGCCGCAATTCGTACAGGCTGACCGGCTGCAAATCGTTGGCAGCGCAGAACACTTTCCAGCGCTTATAAAACCGGCGCTCTGTTTCCAGACAGAACACGCTTTCACAATGCCCGGTAACAGCCCTTTGGGCATCCAAGACGGCTTTTGCAACATCGGGCAGAACGAACGACCTGCAAGCATTTTCGTTCTTTCCACGCGTCACCTGCCCTTTTACGTTGACGGCACGGGAAACGTTGACTGTGCTCCCTTTGATATCTGCCCAGCGCAAGCCCACCAGCTCCCCCGGACGCAGGCCGGTCAAGACCGCGAATCTGTACGCATGAATAAAATCATCTGGCACGCGCTTGCCCCGGTAAAGCGTTGTATCTAGCGTGAACAGCTTTATTAGATCATCTGGCTGCAAGACCTTTTTGCCTTTCAGACGCGCCCCGGCGGGTATCTGCACATCCTCTGGCAGATAGGTGGACAGCTTGCTTTTGCGGCAGTATTTGCAGAAGGCACGGAGATCCCCGGCGAGTGATTGCAAGGTTTTACGGCTCTTGCCTGCCGCGTGGGCTTTGTTGATGATGGCTTGCAAGTCTGCATCTGTAAGGGCATTGACCCGCTTTTTGCCGATGATCGGCAGCACCCAGGTGCGCCACCGGCTCTCGATCGGTTCATAATTGCTTGCGCTGGTGGTCTGCTTTAAGCCCTCTATCCAGAGTTTATACACATCCTCTACCCTGCCCACCTTCGCGCCTATGCCGTCCTCAAGCCACGCATCAGCTTTGCGGTTCGCTTCCCGCTGGCCTGTGCGGCCGGGAGTGCTACTGTAAAAATACCGGCGCACGCCGTCTTTCTGCACCGCCACCCGCCACCGGCTGTAAGCTTCCTGCCAAACGGCGCTGTTCGTTCGCCTGCTCATGCTGCACAATCCGGGAAGTTGACCACGGTAATTTCAGCAACAGCCTTTTCGACCGTCTGCAAAATGCGCTCTATCTTTTCCACTGTATCGGCAGACAGCACGACTTCACCGCACTGTTCGCACTCCATGCAGGGAACATTTTTGATAACCACAACGCAGTTCTTCAGCTGCACCGTGTGAATGGTCGTGCTGGGCTTCATTTCGCCCTTGCAGAAAAAGCAAGTCATAATTTATTCCCCTTTCTTCTTTCGTTCAGTATACGTTGCGTTCCAGTGGTCGAGATCTGGCCAGTAGGCTGTGAGGATCCACAGTGCACCCTCATGAACACCGCACACAACGTGCAGCCAGCGGCCTGCCAGATTGACCCCCAGCACTAAACAGGACGGACAGCGGTAATCATCCGGACGGTATTCGATGATCTTCCCGCTCTGGATGGCCTGCCGAATGTCTGCCAGCAGGATACCGCGCTCATAAAGCCGGGCCTGTGAGTGGGCTGTCAGAAAGATTTGCCCGCCCTGAGCCAGTGTGCGCAGGTTCTCTATGGTCAATTCCATTGGTTCACCTTCTTTCTATGTCAATGATTGCCCGTCAGTGGGTTGCGCAATTTTGCGACACGCCCCTGCCTGCTGTGCTCTGCGCAGTGGGCTTTATTTTTTATCATCCGATAATGGGCTGGGTGGCGATAATTTATCAGCTATAGTTTTTTCATACGTTAAAAAGCCAGACAAAGACAGAACTTGTATCCGGTAATTGTCCAACATGCAAATAGCTTTTGCCATTTCTGTTAGTAAGTTCTGGCCGCTGTCATTCAGACAAAAAAACAGTTCATCAAGATAGCGTCTTTTTCGTTCAATGTCAGTAATCTGCAAGTGTGAACAATTCTCATGCCCCGCGTGATCTTTTCTAAATTGCTGATCTTTTAAGTCGTCCAATGTTTTTAAGTCTTGTAGATAAAGATTCCCATCAACATCGACCATTGGCCGCTCTTTTTCAGGATCATATTCAACAGAATCAACGGCCTTTACAAGCCCCTGTAAATCGTCATCTTCTCCGAGTAGTACATACCAGTTTATATTCAAGACTTCTGCGATTCTCTTTATTGTTTCAATTTTGGGGTTAAGTCTCCCGGATTCGTATTTGCGAATTGTCGATGGGTCAATGCCAGTTTGTGCGCCGAGTTCTTTTTGCGTCAATCCAGCAAACTTTCTCTCCTCGGCGATTCTTTCTCCGATTGTCATCTAAAACTCCCCCTTTAGCGTGTAGTATATCATATTTTTTCTTCAAAAGGAAGAAAAAGCCCTAATTTAACCATTGACAGGGACAAAAAGCCCTGTTATAATACGCTATAGAGGGACAAAAGTCCCTGAATCGAGGTGAGATAAATTGTCGAAGTCAATTACAGTCGATCGCGTGAAAGTTGTAGCGGAGATGGCGCGTCAGAACTTGACTACCGAGGAACTTTCCTTAAAGGCAGGCGTTGGACGCAATGCTATATGGAAAATGCGTAAGGGTCAACCCGTATGGCGCACTACCGCAGGCCACGTGGCCGCAGCTCTGGGCGTGACCGTTGACGATTTGAAGGAGGTGAACTAAATGTATCAACCGTTTCACAGGCTCCGCGTAAGGTTCGCGGAAATGGAGCTGCGGCAAGGGGATGTGGCGCAGGCCGCAGGCATGGCAAAGAGTACCATGACGGCCCGCATGAAGGGCTACCAGCCCTGGACGAGCGACGAGATCACCCGCGTGGCCGCTGTTTTGAACATTCCCCGGGAGCAGATCGGAGAGTTTTTCTTTGAACCGTCTCCCAAGAGCAAGAAGGGTGCATGATGGCAAACAAAAGAATGTTTTCGGTGGACGTGGTGGAAACCGACGCTTTTCTTGACCTACCGCCCAAAACGCAGGCGCTCTACTTTCATTTGGGTATGCGTGCCGATGATGACGGGTTTGTTTCAAGTCCCCGCACCATCGTGCGCACCATCGGATGCACTACCGGTGATTTGAAGCAGTTGGAAGCCGCTGGTTATGTAATTTCGTTCAGTTCCGGTGTGCTTGTTGTGACTGACTGGAAGGTAAACAACACGCTCAAGAGTGACCGTTACCGCAAGACTATGTTTCAAAACGAGCTTGCACTGCTGAAAGAATCAGCATCAAAGCGTTACATCCTTTCTGACAATGGAACCATTTCGGAACCAATCAGGAACCAAAACGGAAACCAGCAGGAGCCGCAGTATAGCATAGTGAAGGATAGTGTAGAGAAGTGTAGGTTAGAACAGGAGAGCAACGCCGCTGTCGCGGCTGGCGAGCCTGATACTCCCCCGGCGGATATTTTCACAACCTTTGCCGATGGTGACGGCGAGCTGCTGCAGGCCCTTCAGGACTATGACCGTATGCGCAAAGAAAAGCGCAAGAGCCTGACCGATACCATGCGGCGCAGCTTGTGCCAGCAGCTGGATGAAGAATTTCACCGGTGCGAGTGGGTGCAGATCATCAAGCAGGCCACCCGGCAAGGCTGGTTAAAGTTCTATCCGCTGGATAAGGACAAGCCCGCCAGCACCGTGCCAGAGTTTGAAAGCGCTGGCGACCAGATCAGCCGTATTATCAACGACCTAAAAAGAAAGAATGGAGTGATCGAATGACGACCGAAAAATTACAGGAGCTTATGCAGGCGCGAATGGCCTATTTTGGCGAGCATCTTTCCGATGAGCGAGTGACCGCCCAGCTGAAAGCATACGCGGCCAACCTGGGCACCGTACCGGACGACATTGCCGAACAGGCGTTTCTTATTGCGCTGGCTAAGTGCAAGTGCCTGAACTATTTTCTCCGCGACTGGACAACTGCCGTCCGGGACATCCAGCTTGACGCGCTGCCGTCCCCGGAACGGATGTGGGAAAATGCACTGGACACGGCACGCAGTATGCAAGAGGTCTGGGAAACGGCCTGCATCGGCTATACGGACGGGGAAGGAACTCACCACGGCGGCGGTAAGGCGAAAATTCAGGCCATGTTTGACAGACAGCCGGAAGCCGTGCGCAACTATTACGGAACGCCTGCAACGCAGATCAAAGCACTTACCCAGAGTTCGCGTAGCGAGCTTGCAAGGAACCGTTATCGCGGTTTTGTGACTGCTATGGATAAAGCCCCGGTGAAAGCCTTGCAGGCACCGCCCCTGCCCCAGCTGACGCAGGGCATCCAGCCTGCCGCCCAGATCAGCGACAGCAGCAAGAGCGCGTGAGGGGGTGATTTTGTGAACGAGAACACCGACCGTGCCAGCTACACCAACGCTATTGTGAAGCTGCTAGAAAAAGCCGACCTACGCAAACTGCGCCTGATCTGGGTCTATGTGGAGCGCATGACCCGCACCAACTAAGCCGACCCGGCCTAAGCTGGCCGTGTTTATAATTTTTTGTTTCGCCAGTAGTGGCGAAGAAAGGACGAAACCATGAAGTCGTTTATTTCCACTGACCGCGATACCATTCTTGAGTGCTTGCAGGGTGAGAAGCTGCTGAACATTGTACCCGATGGGCTGGGCAATGTGTCGCTGGTGTTTGAAAGCGCCAACCCGGACGCATCCGACCTGCTGACGGTCAAACCTGATGGCAAGATCATCGCAACGCTGCTTTATGACGAGGAAGAAGCCCCCAGTGTGAAGCCTTGCAGCGTTGACATTCTCGGCATTTCTTTGGGCGAAGAAGGTTTGCTCATCATCCCGCGTGAAGTCCGTATGCAGTGTGAACCGCTGGTTAATGCGGCGAATGCCCTGATGAACGCTCTGAATGACCTGCCCGTCAGCACCGTGGATAAAAACACCATTGCACTGCTGGCCGCTGATCTGATGGCGCAGGCAGAGCAGGAAGGTGTGAAGAACGGCGTTGAAGCCTATACGGATTTCACCCACGACATGACCCCGGAGAAGTTTACAGAACTCGTGAAGTCTGTCAAAGACGATTCCATGCCGTCCTGATTAAGACCGCCGACAAACAGAAAGCCGCCTTTCCCTGCGCCAACAGGGAGGGGCGGCAAATAGCGGGACAACGCATTGCAGTAATGTTTCCCGCCCTCATTTTATCAGAAAGAAGAGGAATTTTCAATGTATTGGTTACACCGCTTTTCAATTTTCTGTCGTGGGCCCGTTCGCCCTGGTTTGTTTCCTCGGTGCCGCTGTGATGTGGTTCAACGGCATCCGGTAAGGGGGCTTGCAACATGACGAGAGAAGAATCTTTAGAAGTCCTGTGCGTGGCTTTTGAGAAGCTGGACGAGGACGAACAGCGAGAGATGATCCGGCTTATTGAGCAGATGAAGCGTGCCCATACTTTTGGTCTGGACGTCCGTTTTGACGAGCACACTTTCACTTTCTTTATCGCAGATGCAGCGACCAACACCGTTGTTGCCCCGCCGCCGATGAATATTCCTACTGTGGAAGCATGGTTGAACGACTACGAGAAGGAAGCAGCCGAAGAATGACACTACACGGTGAAATTCTTGCAGTTATGTCCGTTTTATGGTACAATAGCAGCGTGATACAAACGCTCTTTTAGACCATTACAACGCGTAAAATTTAACGGTGGTGCGTGGAGTACATAGCGCCACCCCCACCCCTGAGAGCGTGTTACAGCCCCGGAAAGGCTGCTGCACGCTCTTTTTATTTGCCGGATGTCATTCTATACCATGACGAAGAAGCTCAAGAAGTGCCCTGTCTGTGGGGCTGTGATGTGGCATTTTGCCAATGAAAGCCGCTGCCTTGAATGTGCAGCATGGGAAGCCCAGGACGAAAAGGAACGGGCCCGCGTCCGTACTCTGGCATGGGCCGCATACCATGCGGAACACGGCGAACCGCTGTCACTGGGTGAAGCTGCCGCAATGGCTGATGCTATGGGCATGACCTACGGACAATACAGCCTGCTGCTGTCCAAGCAAAAACGCAATGCGGCAATAAAGTGACATTGTATAGCATTATATTTGCATTTTACAACGCAATGTGGTATACTGAGCATAGCAGGCGGCTTATAGCGCCGTCCGGCTCCTGACTGCTCTTTGCTGCACGGTCTGGCTGTGGGTGTGCCATGACCCACGATCAGAGCGCCCAGCATTGCAGGAGCGGACATACCCCTTGCACCGGGCTTTTCCTTTCCCCGGTACACCATGCGCGGCATAAGGTTTGCCGCCTGCTGCTTTTTACGTCTACTCATACGGAAAATGAGGTGCTATCAATGGAGAATCCCAACCCTACCCCCAGCGCCGCCCAGCAGGCCGAAAATAACGGCTCTGGACGGACTTTTACCCAAGACGAAGTAAACTCCATCGTTGCAGATCGGCTTGCCCGTGAGCGCTCCAAGAGTGCCGAGCGCGCGGGCGACCTTGACGCACGAGAAAAAGATCTGAAAGCCCGCGAGGAAGCGTTGGAAGCCAAAAGCCAGCGCTTCAACCAGTGGGAAGCCCGGGAAGCCTGCAAGCAGTATCTGACTGATAACCATATCAGCACGGCGCTGCTGGATAAGCTGGACACCAGCGACCCGGAAGCGTTCAAGACTGCTGTAAAGGCGGTGCAGAGCGTCACCGGCAACGGGTACACCGTCACCACCACGACCACCGGTGCAAAGGTGGACACCCCGCCGATGTGGCTTTCTCAGGGCAAAGACAAAGACGCTGAGTTAAAGCGGGCTTTCGGTCTGAACAACTGAAAGAGGATCTATAAATGGCTATTGAGTTAGCAACCCAGTTCCAGGCATATACAGACGAACAGTTTTACTCCGAGAGCAAGACCAGCCTTGTAACCAACAAGGATTTCAGCTTTGACGGTGCAAAGACCATCAAGCTGTATAAGGTCAAAACCACCGATATGGAGGACTTCAACCGCAACGGCCCCATTCTGGACGGCAACAAGTCCCAGTATGGCACGATCAGCACCCTGCAGGCCACCACCGAGACATTCACGATCAACAAAGATCGTTCTTTCACGTTCGAGGTGGACAAAATGGACACGGACGAAACCAAGATGCAGGTTGCGGCAGCCAGCGCTCTGGCACGCCAGCAGCGTGAGAAGGTGTTCCCGGAGATTGACTCCTATGTTTACAGCGTGATGGCAGCAAATGCAGGCATTAAGCCGGAAGCCGCAGCCCTGACCGCTGAAAACATCTATACGCAGATCATCACGGCAAATGCCCAGATGGATGATGCTGAGGTGCCCGCATCTGACCGCGTGCTCATTCTGACACCCACCGCCTACACGCTCCTGAAGCAGTCCAAGGCCACCTTTGACAATCAGGACATTGGTGCAGAACTGCGCAAGAAGGGCGTTATTGCCCAGCTGGACGGCCTGAACGTGGTCAAGATCGCGTCCAACCGCCTGCCCGAGAAGTTCGGCTTCATGATCGCGCATCCCGTGGCTACTGTGGCCCCGGTCAAGCTGGCAGAGTACAAGATTCACCTTGACCCGCCTTTCCTGTCTGGCAGTCTGGTAGAGGGCCGTATTTACTACGACGCGTTTGTTCTGGAAAACAAGGCAAAGGCTATCTATTATCAGGCAATCGCCTGATATGGCATCATCTGGGCGCATGGGGCAACCTGTGCGCCCTTTTTGTATCGAGGTGAGTATATTTGAAGATCAAACTTTCAACTCCCGCAGAGGTACGCCGCACGCTGTCCAAGATCGCAAATATGCTGCTGAATAACCAGATCGACCCGCAGCGGGCAACAGCTATCACAAATTGCTGCAACAGCGTTCTAAACTGCATCCGCATTGACGAACAGCAGAAGAAGCTGGCAGAGCTGGAAAAGCTGCTGGACGAGGTGGAAGCGAATGGAGCTTGACCGACTGGAAAAGCGCATCCGGGCACTACAGGCCCGGAAAGCGGCCAGAGCTGCCACGTTTGAGCGCGTGCAGGGCATCGACCCCACCGAGCACGAAGCGGCTGTATACCACGCTATCCACGCGGATATAGCAGCCGATGCACACACCTACTACAATCTTCCCGGTGGGCGCGGCTCCTGCAAATCGTCCTTTGTGTCATTGGAGATCGTGGACGGCATCCAGAAAGACCCCACCGGCACCGGCTCTGCTGTGGTGTTCCGACGGTGGGGCAGCACATTGCGGGAATCCGTGTTTGCACAAATCCAATGGGCTATTGACGCGCTGGGCGTGTCTGACCTGTGGGCCTGCACTGTGTCCCCTATGCGCTGCACCTACCTTCCTACAGGCGCACAGATCATCTTTCGAGGGCTGGACGATAACAGCAAGATCAAGTCCATCAAGCCTGCAAAGGGCTTCTTTCGGTGGGTATGGTTCGAGGAATTTTCCGAGCTGCCCGGTGAAAATTTTGTACGCTCTGTAATGCAGTCTGTAGGCCGTGGCGGCAAGCCTGTGGTGTTCCGCAGCTTCAACCCGCCTGTGTCCCTGAATAACTGGGCAAATAAGTTCGTCCAGCAGCCCAACGAGGAAGCATTGACCCTGCACACGGATTACACCCAGGTGCCGCCTGAATGGCTGGGAGAGGTGTTTCTGAACGAAGCCCAGCGCATCCAAGCTCTGAATCCCAAAGTGTACGATCATGAGTATCTGGGCATCCCTACCGGCAGCGGCGGCGAGGTGTTCACCACGCTGGAAGTGCGAGAGATCGCGGACGAAGAGCTTGCAATGCAGTGTTACCGCTATGTGGGCTGTGATTTCGGTTTTGCGTCTGACCCTGCCGCCGTTGTGGCGCTGTACTACGACCGCAGCACCGAAACCATCTACTTTGCGGATGAGATTTACAAGCGCGGCCTGTCGAATGAGGCCCTTGCCGCTGAGATCAGGGCGCACAGCCTTGACCATGTGGGCGAAACCAGAAAGAACCCCATCACAGGCGCAGAAACGGCCCCGGAACAGGTTATTTATTGCGACTGTGCAGAACCCAAGAGCGTGCACGATCTACGGGAATACGGCCTGCAGGCTCGCCCTTGCATCAAGCGCCCCGGCTGTGTGAACTACCGCATCAAGTGGCTGCAAAAAAGGACGCTTGTTGTTGACCCCAGGCGCACGCCCAACATCTACCGTGAGTTCTCGCAATACGAGTACGACACGGACAAAGACGGCAATTTCCTGCCCAGTGTGCCAGATCGTGACAACCACACGATAGACGCAGCGGCCTATGCCTTGACCATTCTTATTTTCAATCCGAGAGAAGGAGCGTAAAATCATGCTTGAACTGCATCTTATCTGCCCGAACTGCAAAAAGACTTTTGTTGTCTATGACTGGCAGCTATGGAGAGACAGCGAGGAAAACGAGAGCTTTCAATGCCCCTGCTGCCATACTGCCCCGGATGAAGAAGCCTGTTACCGCCTGAAAGATGGCTTTTTGGAGCTGTGCGACGTTGACCGGCATTGGAACCACGACAAAGAGAGCGCACCGCTGCCGCCTGAAAAACAGAGCTGGAAAATCGAGATCAGACAGGGATAAAAACACACTAAAATCCGAAAACGTGGTAAATAGTGTGGTATAAGCAAAGAAAAGCACCTAGATTTTAACGAATCTAGGCGCTTTTTTCTGGTGGAGGCGATGGGAGTCGAACCCATGTCCGAAAAGAGTTCAGTGTAGGTATCTCCGGGTGCAGGCGATCTACAACATTCCCGCCGCGCCACGCCGATCGTCAGGCTAGCGCATTGGTAGCTTCATGAGTTCCTGCCGGTCCGCAAAGCTTAAGTCCGTTCAGGTGCTGTGTCTAAAGGACGCCCCGGCCCCACACGACACAAGAGTGGGCGGAACGCGCAGCACTCAGGCTGCGAGCAACTGAGAATTGTTATTGTCAGTTAATTTTTTGGAGGAGTTATAGAGCAGTTCCCCCACTGCTACCCGCTGCCCAGACCTCGCTCTCCCCGTCGAAACCTTTACGCCCCCTTATAAAGCACACCTTGCGGTGTGCAAAAAGCTTTGAAAAAGTTCCGCTTCAGGAAGCGGTCTGAAAAAATCAATAGTATTTGCCGTTGGACTTCATAGCACGGTCAATGGAACGCTTTGCATCGCGCTGGGCGGCATCGGCACGCTTATCGTAGAGCTTTTTGCCTTTGCAAAGGCCCACTTCCATTTTCACGCGGCCATGTTTGAAATAGAGCGAAAGCGGCACAAGGGTATATCCCTGCAGCTTGCACTGCTGATGCAGCCGCCGGATCTCACTTTTGTGTGCCAGCAGGCGCCGGACGCGCATCGGATCCTGATTGAACATGTTTCCGTGGTCGTAGGGACTGATATGCATTCCCTTTACCAGCAGTTCACCATCCTCAATATCGACCCAGCTGTCTTTCAGGTTGACCCCTCCGGCACGCAGGCTCTTGACCTCCGTACCTTTCAGTTCAACACCGGTTTCCAGCGCTTCCAGAACGAAGTATTCATGGCGCGCTTCACGGTTTGTGGCAATGGTTTTTGTTGCCGGACGCTCCTTAGTGGGTGCCATTCCGCGCGCCTCCTTTCTCCATTGTGGTTTGTTGTATCAGTATACCATTTTTTTATGGTTTTGCAAGGGCTGTTTTTGAAGAAATTGTAAATTTTTCCCAATTCACAGCTCACCACGGCCAGAAAGTGCACGGTACAAAGTGGTTTCGTCAGTGTATTCCAGGCTTGCGCCCACCGGCAGGCCATAGGCCAGACGTGTGGTCTTGATGCCCAGAGGCTTGATAAGCTTTGCCAGATACATGGCGGTGGCTTCACCCTCCACCGTGGGGTTCATGGCCATGATGACCTCTTTCACCTTGCCGTCGCCCAGGCGGGCCAGAAGTTCCTTGACGCACAGCTGTTCGGCAGTAATGCCGTCCATCGGGCTGAGCAGACCGTGCAGCACATGGTACAAGCCGTGATACTCCCTTGTGCGTTCAAACGCCTGCACATCGCGGGGCGTTTCCACCACGCAGATCACAGAAGGGTCGCGTTTTGCACTCGCACAGATGGGGCAGATATCCGCTTCTGTATAATTCTGGCAGATACGGCAGCGATGGAGCTTGGTGTGGGCACCCTGAATGGCTCCCGCCAGTGCGGCGGCATCTTCGTCCGACATGCTCAGCACCTGATACGCCATGCGGGTAGCGCCCTTGCGCCCGATCCCCGGAAACTTGCTGAATTCTTCGATCAGCTTTTCCAGCGGGGCAGCAGTATAGCCCATGTTCTTCCCTCCTGCCGGATCAGAGACCAGGGATGTTCATGCCGCCGGTCAGCTTGCCCATTTCAGCTTCGGCAGTTTCGTCCACCTGCTTGACGGTTGCGTTGATGGCAGCAGCCACCATATCTTCCAGCATTTCAACATCGTCCGGGTCCACAGCCTCGGGCTTGATGGTGATGGACAGCACTTCGTGCTTGCCGTTCATCTTAACAGTGACCATCTCACCGGCAGCGCTGCCGGTGTACTCGGCAGCTTCCAGCTCGGCCTGTTTGGCTTTCATATCTTCCTGCATCTTCTGTGCCTGACGCATGAGGGCGTTCATATCGGGGCGGCCAAAGCCTGCGGGCATTCTTGCTTTCATAATCGTTTCTCCTTATTGATGCAATGTATTTTTATGATCTCGTTTTCCTTGCGGAATCCTCAATGGACACATCCAACCCCAGCTTTTCCAGTGCACGAAGCGACTGCTCTGCGTTGGAGACCGTTTTGCCAGCGCTCTTTGGTTCATAGGGACCAATGGGCACCGCCGTACCGGACACATCCTTGATCAGCTTTTTGATCAGGCGCTGGCTGTCCTTGTTGGCGCGGATAAAATCGCGGAAGGTCTTGCCGCCGTCGATCAGCACGCGGGTGCCATCAAAGTAAGCCTTGGACTTGCGCAGATAGGTGTAGAGCATGGGATCTTTTTCCTGCAGCTGCTGTACCACCTGCGGCCAGTACGGATACAGCGCAGTCCCTTCCTGCCCGGCATCCTGTGGCTTTTCCGGCACAGGCTTTGCAGCGGGCGTGGGTGCAGGTTTGGGCGGTTCTGGCTGCGGAACAGGTTCCAACTCTGCCGGCACGGGTGCAGCTGGCTGTGCGGCCTGCGCGGCAGGCTCGTCCCAAGGCAGCATTCCGGCCTGCTGCGCGGGCGGTTCCTCCGGCAGCGGCGGCAGCTCTTCGGTCTGGACGGGTGAAGTCTGCTCTACAGATATTTCCGACGGCACGGAAGGTTCTGCCTTTACAGGTTTCGGTTCCGCTGCAGGCTGCACCACAGGAACGGACGGTATTGGCGGCTGGGGAGTCGGAGCGCTTGCAAAGGGCTGCACAGCAGTTGCCGAGGCAAACGGCTGCGGCGCTGCGGGTTGAGCTGCAGCACGGACAGGCGCGGCCTGCACAGGAACTGCCTGCGGCTGCTGGGGCGGTTCGGATAAGCCAAACAGTGCAAGTTCCAGCTCGATCCGCTGGTCGCTGCCGCGGGTCATATGTTCCAGCGCACTGCCCAGCGCACGGATGGCACGAATGGCCTCCCGCTGGCCCAGCTGCGGGCCTTTTTCCAGATACAAAGCCTCCTCCTCCGGCGAAACGCCGGACAGAAGGCTCTGCCCGCCCGGCAATGCTGCCAGCATCAAAGCACGATAATGCGCGATCAATTCCTCCGTCAGACGCTTGACATCCACAGACTGCTGGCGAAGCTGTGCCAGCTGGGCCAGTGCTGTGGCACCGTCCTGCGCTTCCAGTGCGTCCGAAATGCGGAACAGATAACTGCGGTCGGTCACACCTGCCATGC
Organism: Faecalibacterium sp. BIOML-A1; assembly: GCF_009679715.1. Taxonomy (NCBI): domain Bacteria; kingdom Bacillati; phylum Bacillota; class Clostridia; order Eubacteriales; family Oscillospiraceae; genus Faecalibacterium; species Faecalibacterium sp. BIOML-A1. The sequence continues at coordinate 24,535 of NZ_WKZJ01000004.1, read as the reverse complement.
GGCGCACCACATCGGCATCGATTTTCGCCGTAACGCCTGCGCAGGTATCCAGAATGGACAACGCATCACGCAGTGCACCGTCGGCCAGACGGGCGATCAGTTCCGCACCGTCCGGCGAAAGCTCCAGCTTTTCCTCACCTGCAATGTATTCCACCCGGCGGGCGATATCCTCCGGCCCGATGCGGGTAAAATCGTACCGCTGGCAGCGGGAAAGAATGGTGGCGGGCACCTTCTGGATCTCAGTGGTTGCCAGAATAAAGATGACGTGGGCAGGCGGTTCTTCCAGCGTTTTGAGCAGCGCATTGAATGCCGCTGTGGACAGCATGTGCACCTCATCGATGATGTATACCTTATATTTACAGGCGCTGGGAGTGTAAGCTGTTTCGTCGCGCAGGTCGCGGATATCATCCACACCGTTGTTGGAAGCCGCATCCATCTCCACCACGTCCAGAATGCTGCCGTTATCGATGCCCTTGCAGATCTCACACTCGCCGCAGGGGTCTCCATTGACCGGATGCAGGCAGTTGACTGCCTTTGCAAAGATCTTGGCGCAGGTGGTTTTGCCGGTGCCGCGCACGCCGGTAAACAGGTAGGCATGGCCCACACGGTTTGCCGTGATCTGGTTTTTCAGCGCAGTAACAATGGCCCGCTGGCCTACCACATCCTCAAAACGCTGCGGTCTCCATTTGCGGTACAAGGCACGGTACATGGTTCTCTCCCCTTTCCTGCAAAATAAAAAGGACAGCGCTGACGGGGTTTTGTCCCCGCCTTGCGTAACTCGGCATACGGATGCAGGCTTACTGAAACGCACAAACGCACTGCTTAAGGCTGCTTGGTTCCCCACCTGACCTGGTTCACAGCGAATCCATCGTACAGGACCCGCATCCGTATGCCGAACCACGCAGCAGGCGCTGTCCGACACATCCTTCTGAATGCCAGAATATTGTACCATAAACGCAGGCAGATTGCAAGGGGTGGGAGGTATCATTTCACGGCCCACGCATGAAACGATCAAATAGGATATCCCAACGTCAGAAAATGTGATGTTCTCTAAAATCCAAAAAGCGCAGTACATTCTCTGCGCTTTCGCGTTTTGTACTGCGCTTTGCTTTTATCCTGTTATTTTAACGGCATTGATTTTGCAGCAGCCTTTTTTTCTTACAATGCCACATCCAGTGCCATCATCAGCGCAAATCCCAGCACGATGCTTACAACACCGACAGGCTCGTCGCCCTCCACGGCCTGCGGGATCATCTCCTGTGCGGTCACGCACACCATGCAGCCCGCCGCCGCGCTGAGCAGCCACGGCAGCGCAGTACTGACCCATTCGGCCAGGGCAAAGGCAAGCAATGCCCCCAACGGCTCTACCAGCCCGGAAGCCGCTCCCGCAAAAAACGCCTGACTGCGGGTGCGGCCGTTATGGGCCAGCGGCAGGCTGACTGCTGCACCTTCCGGGATATTCTGCAGGCCGATGCCAAGGCTCAGCGCCAGTGCACCGCTGATGGCATCCGGCTCCCCGGTCAATGCCAGTGCAGCGGCAAGGCCCGCCACCATACCCTCGGGCAGGTTGTGCAATGTTACAGCCAGCACCATACGTCCGCCGTGCCCGGCCCCGCCTGCCAGCAGTTGCCCGGCAAACTGTTCCACCTGCAAAAGGCCCACTGCGCCCAGCACAAGCCCCACTGCCGATGGGATCCATGCCGGAAGCGGCAAAGTCTGTCCGCGCTGGATAGCAGGCAGCAGCAGGCTCCACACACTGGCCGCCAGCATGATGCCCGCTGCCATGCCGCACAGGATGCGCTGCGTGCAGGGCCGCGACTGCCGCCGCAGCAAAAACACGCCTGCTGCCCCCAGTGTAGTGCACGCCGCCGGGAACAGCAGCACCCACGCAGTGAAAACAATCTGGTTCACGATACATTCCCCCTTTGCCCGGTGTATGTGCGCCGAAGCAAAAAGGTGCAGAAAAGCCCGTCACACAAAATACAGTGTGATGGGCTTTTCTGTCAGAATGCGATGTCATCTTCTTCGCTGCCAAAGGGCAGACCCGTAGCCGGATCGACCGGCGGCAGGCCAGTCTGCCCCATATCCGCTGCCTTTACGCTGCATACCACCGCATTGGCAAGCACATACTTCACCTTTGCGGTGGCAGCAGCGCCGATCTTATCATAGATGCGGCCTGCGCTGTAACAGTCGCCCAGCACGGTGTGAGTGCTGTTGGCCACATAACCCACCTTGCCCAGACCCGGCAGTTCTGCGCGGATGGCTTCGTGGTCAAAGTCATTCTCCGGCTCTTTGACCAGTTTTACCTTCTGGCCTACTGTAAACGGCTGAGTGCCGAAGCGGTAGTTGAGTCCGGTCAATGTAACATAGTACTTCATCTTTATTTCCTCCAAAACACATGTTTTATTTTCAGGGAGCCCGTTCATCCCCTGCTGTGTCTGTATTATCCACTTTTTATGTCCAATAAAAATCACTTTCAAATAACACTTGTCATTCTTTGATATTTTTGTTCAGGTTCGCTGCACAAAGTTTACCATCTTTTCTTTCTCCGCAGGTCCACTGTCAGGTGACAAATGGTTCTTTTCCGTTTCCGGAGCCGCATCATCCTCACTTTTGCATTTCTTTATTTCTCTTTAAGAAACATGCATTCCCGTCTTGATTTAAGTGAACAAACAATGAAAGAAATTACAAAGTGATTACAACGCGGTAAAAAATTCTTTCCTGAGTTTCTCTGCGCTTCGATCAGTTTAACAAAAACTCTTTGACTTTTAGCGATAAATTATAACAAAATCGTAGATTATCATTGAAATCTCACTTCTTAGCCAAAAAAACTCTTGATTTTTTCGCAAAAAAGACTAGAATATCCACTTGCAGAAAGGCACTTCCTGTAGGGCCTTCTGCAAAATACATTTGCGTATGGCAAGGAGATTTTAGATATGAAACTCAAGAATGTTTGTGTTGCTGTTGTTGCTCTGGCTCTGGCTGTTGGCATGACCGCTTGCGGCGGTTCTGCTTCCTCCACTGCTGCATCCTCTTCCGAGGCTGCTTCTACCAGCACTTCTGTTGCTGCTGAGGCCGAGGAGAGCGCTTCTTCCGCTGTTGCAGAGGAGAACGGTTCTTCTTCTGAGGCTGCTTCCAGCGAGGCCGCTTCTTCTGAGGCCGCTTCCAGTGAGGCTGCTTCCAGCGAAGCTGCTTCTTCTGTTGCCGCTTGATCGCACAGCGCCTAAATTCCAATAAAAGCTGAAGCCGGGCACAGGGAGCCATGAGTTTTCCTGTGCCCGGCTTTTTACAACAAAACGCACCGGATCGTTCAACGAGAACCACCCGGCGCGTTATTTTTTATGCTCCCCAGAACAGGATGCCCAGTCCTGCAGAGAGCAGGATCATCCCAATGGGCGATGGTGCTTTGCCCTTTTTCCGGCGGCAAAGGGCATGCAGCCCCCACAGCAGCAGGAACACCACAATGGAACGGAGATCCGGCGCAATGCCTGCCTTGTCCGCTGCAAACCCGGCCAGCGTAGAAAGCGCCATGTTGACTGCAGTTGCCAGGATCATCGCCACCACACAGGGACGAACGCCGCCAAGAACTGCGTTGACTCCCGCATACTTCATCAGGTTCTGCAGCACCGATGCAATGAGCAGAATGATCACAAAAGACGGTAGCACCACCCCCAGCGTGGCACACAGCGCGCCCCAGAAGCCGCCCTGTGAAGCACCGATGAAGGTGGCCATATTGATGGCCAGCGGGCCGGGTGTGGATTCCGACACGGCAATGAAGCTGAGGAATTCGCCTTCCGTCAGCCAGCCGTGTCCTAAGACCGTTTCCCGCACCAGCGAGATCATCCCGTAGCCGCCGCCGAAGGACAGCGCACCGATCATGAGGAAATTCCAGAAAAGTTCTACATAGATCACGGCTTCTTCTCCCCCTTCCGCAGCTGCTGTACTGCATACACCAGCAGCCCGGCCGCACCGCTGAACAGGATGTAAAAAATGGAAGAGAAGGACACTGCTGCAATGGAACAGCCCACCATCGCTGCCGCAACCGTGGTCAGGATGACAATATTGAAAGCACTCCGTTCCAGCTGCTTCAGCATTTTCAGGCCCGCCGAGAGGATCAGATAGATCACACACACCTGAATGCCGTGGAACGCACTTGCCACCACCGAAAGGCGGAGGAACTGGTCAAAGAACAGCGAGATCAGATAAATGACCGCGAAGGACGGAAGACATACCGCCACCGTGGACGCTGCCGCACCTGCCGTACCCTCGATCTTGTAGCCGATATAGGTGGCACTGTTCACCGCCACCGGGCCGGGCGTAGACTCCGCAATTGCCACCATGTCCAGAAATTCTTCTTTTGTTACCCACTTTTTTTCTTCTACAAACTCATTTTGCAGCAGGGCTACCATGGCGTAGCCGCCGCCAAACGTGAACGCTCCAATTTTGAAAAACGTCCAGAAAAGCTCCTTTGTTTTCGACATAGCTTTCTCCTTTCTTGCGCCTTATTATATCATTTTTTGTTTTGATATGATATACTTTAATGGAATATGCTGCTTTCTTTGGAAAAAGCAGAAAAAGGAGTTTAGGATATGAAAATAAAATTTGGTATCGTAGGCTGCGGATTTCTGGGCAACATTGTGGCCAACGCATGGAAGAACGGTCTGCTGCCGGACTATGAGCTGGTGGGCGTGACCAGCCGCACCCGTGCTTCGGCGGAAAAGACTGCCGAAACGGTGGGCTGTGCCGTGTGTGACGATGTGGATACCCTGCTGACACTGCAGCCGGAATACATTGTGGAGACTGCTTCGGTGGAGGCTGTGCGCGCCATGGCTGTGCCTGTGCTGAAAAAAGGTGTGAACCTGGTCATTATTTCCATTGGTGCCTTTGCGGACCTTGATTTTTACGGGCAGGTCAAGGCCGCTGCCGTGGAGGGCGGTGCCAAGGTGCATCTGGCAAGCGGTGCCATCGGCGGCTTTGATGTGCTGCAGACCGTCACTCTGATGGCCGAGGCGCAGAAGCTGGCCGAGACGGCAGGCATTGAGACCCACACCGGAGCCAAGGGCTTCCGCAACACGCCGGTATGGGCCGACCACCTGCTAACCGATACCGAAAAGACCACCGTGTTCACCGGCAATGCCAAGCAGGCCATTGCCACCTTCCCTCGCCGCGTGAATGTGGCTGTTGCCACCTCGCTGGCCACCACCGGCCCGGAGATCACCGGCGTGACCATGCACTCGGTACCCGGCTGGGTGGGCGACGACCACCGCATCACCGCCGAGATCGAGGGCGTGAAGGCCGTGGTGGATATCTGCTCTTCCACCAGCGCCATTGCCGGTTGGAGCGTAGTTGCCCTGCTGCGCAACCTCTCCTCCCCCGTATGCTTCTATTAAAGGAGGACTTTACTGATGTTCAACAAACTGGTGGCCATTGAGCCGGTAAGCCTGATTCCTTCCGCCGAGGAAGCGCTGCATCAGTACGCAAAAGAAGTGGTGCTGTACCGCGATATCCCGGCCAGCGATGACCAGATCGTGCAGCGCATCGGAGATGCCGATGCTGTACTTCTGAGCTACACCTCCCGCATGGGCAAAAATGTGATCGAGCGCTGCCCGAATATCCGTTACATCGGCATGTGCTGCAGCCTGTATTCCGAGGAAAGCGCCAATGTGGATATCGCCTACGCCCGCACCCGCGGCATCAAAGTGCTGGGCATCCGGGACTACGGCGACCGCGGCGTTGTGGAGTACGTCCTGCATGAGCTCACCGGCATCCTGCACGGTTTTAGGATGCCCATGCTGCGGGACGAGCCGGTGGAGATCACCGGGCTGAAGGCAGGCATCATCGGGCTGGGTGTGTCCGGCAAAATGATCGCCGACGCGCTGCAGTTCATGGGTGCCGACATTGCCTATTACAGCCGCACCCGCAAGCCGGATGCCGAAGCTGTGGGCATGGCCTATAAGCCGCTGGCACAGCTGCTGACCGAGAGCGAGGTGGTGTTCACCTGCCTGAACAAGAACGTACTGCTGTTGGGCAAGGACGAATTTGCACAGCTGGGCGCAGGCAAGGTGCTGTTCAACACTTCCATCGGCCCGGGCTTTGACTCTGCTGCTCTGGAACAGTGGCTTGCTCTGCCGGGCACCCACTTTTTCTGTGACACCCGTGCCGCTGCCGGCCCGGTGGGTGAAGACTTCTTTGCCCGTGAGAATGTGCATTGCGCGAATGTTTCTGCCGGACGCACCAAGCAGGCTTTTGTGCTGCTGAGCCAGAAGGTGCTGGCAAATATCCGCACTGCACTGGGAGAATGATATAAAAAGGAAACGCTTCCCGGCCGGGGAAGCGTTTCCTTTTAGGCTTTATTCAAAATCGTTGTGATCTCTTCCAGATTCGCCGCAAATCGGATGCCCTGCTGGCGCTGCGGCGTGGAAAGGCCTTTCTCGATCATTTTGGCAAGCAGTGCTTTCAGGCTGTCGTAGTAGCCGTTCAGATCATACAGGATGCAGGGCGCGTCCAACTGGCCCAGCGAGACCTTGGACATTACCTCTGCGATCTCTTCCAGCGTGCCGGTGCCGCCGGGGAATGCGATGAAGGCATCGCCCAGCTCGATCATCTTCGTCTTGCGCTCGGTCATGTCCTTGGTGACGATCAGCTCGGTCAGGCCATCGTGCTGCAGCTCCTGCTGCACAAAGAACTGCGGTTCCACACCGGTCACTGTGCCGCCTGCGTCCAGCGCGCTCTGGGCAAGCTGACCCATCAGGCCGCTGCGGGAGCCGCCGTACACAAGGCGGTGCCCGTTTGCACCGATCCAGCTGCCCAGTTCCCGGACAGCTGCCGCCAGCACAGGATCATTGCCCGCATTTGCTCCAAGATAGACCGTGATGTTCATGGTATTTCCCCCTTTGTTTTTTTCCATTTTACCACGCAGCGGGCCGATTGAAAAGGGCCATCCCCTTGCAAATGCAGCGGCACTGTGGTATTCTTGAACGCAGAAAAAAGGGAGCCTGCAAAAGCAGGCTGAGAGTGGGCTGTTTGCCCAGACCTGTGACCTGATTTGGACAATGCCAACGTAGGGAGATACTGCTGCTTCAAAGTGCGGAGGTGCCTCCTTGCTGGCATTTCCGCACTTTTTTGCAAAGGAAGTTGTAACCATGAAAACTGCATTGACGATTGCCGGCAGCGATTCCAGCGGCGGTGCTGGCATCCAGGCCGATATCAAAACCATGACTGCAAACGGCGTGTACGCCATGAGCGCCATTACCGCACTGACTGCCCAGAACACCACAGGTGTGACCGGCATTTTTGAAGCCACGCCCGAATTTCTGGCACAGGAGATCGATGCCATTTTTACCGACATCTACCCGGATGCCGTCAAGATCGGCATGGTATCCTCGGCAGAGCTGATCAGTGTGATCGCCGAAAAGCTGCACACCTACGGCGCAAAGCATATCGTGGTGGACCCGGTGATGGTTGCCACCTCCGGCTCCAAGCTGCTGCGGGACGATGCCGTGCAGGCACTGACCGAAAAGCTGCTGCCCATGGCAGAGGTGGTCACCCCCAACATTCCGGAGACTGAGATCCTTTCCGGCATGAAGATCACCGATGCGGCCGGAATGGAGGCCGCTGCAAAGCTGATCAGCGAGAAATACCACTGTGCCGTGCTGTGCAAGGGCGGCCACCAGATCAATGATGCCGACGACCTTCTGTGGCGGGACGGCTGCGGCAAATGGTTCCGCGGTAAGCGCATTGCAAACCCCAATACCCACGGCACCGGCTGCACCCTATCCAGCGCCATTGCGTCCAATCTGGCAAAGGGCTATGATCTGGATGCATCTGTGGAGCGCGCAAAGGCCTACATTTCCGGCTGTCTTTCTGCCATGCTGGATCTGGGCCATGGCTCCGGCCCCATGAACCACATGTTTGCACTGAAGGGAGAGTTTGTGGGTGAGTGAGCAGACCTTTGTGCAGCAGCTGGTACAGGAAAGCCTGCCTGTGTGGGAGAAATGCCTGCACTCAGAATTTCTGACCCACCTTGCGGATGGCACACTGGATGAAGCCTGCTTCAAGGGCTACATCGTGGAGGACAGTCTTTACCTGCGGGAATATGCCAAGGTGTTTGCCTGGGGCATGACCAAGGCAAAGGATATGCAGACCATCCGCACCTACTATTCCCTGCTTTCCTTCGTGAATGAGAGCGAGGATGCAGCCCGCCTGCACTATCTCAAGCACTTTGGACTGACCGATGAAGGCATCCAGAGCCTGCCGCTGCGGCCGGAGAACCGTGCCTATGTGGACTCTATGATCGAAGCCGCCAAAAATGGCGAGGGCGCAGCCGAGTGCATGATGGCCTGCCTGCCCTGTATGCTGAGCTATGGCTGGATCTTCCAGAAACTGCTGGAAGAAAAGCCTTCCGTGCAGGATACCCTTTATGGTACACTGGTGGTGGACTATGCTGACAAGGGCTATGAGGCGGCCTGCCGCGACTGGGCCGTGTTTGCAGAAAAAGTCTGCGAAGGCCTGAGCGACGAGCGCCTTGCCCGCTGCCGCGAGATCTTCCATGCCTGCTCGGAGCACGAGCTGAACTTCTGGGCCATGGCAGCTTCCCCGCGCAGTGACCTGTAATTTTTCCTAAAATATAAAATGCACCCGGCCTGTGGGCAGAACCGCAGCAACCGGGTGCATTTGTTTTGTTCAGGTTTTCGTGGCCGCAACCACAGGCATGAGCCTTAGTGCCGGAAATAAGTGAGCCCTAAAACAAAAACTCCCCCGGCTCTTCTGCCGAGGGAGTGGAAAAGAAAAACGCCCCTAACAGAAGAACTCTCTTCTGTCAAGGACGAATAAAATTTGGCCTTTTATCCGCGGTGCCACCCTGACTTCATGGGCATGACCCCATGCACTTGGCGAGATGCCAACACATCCCCGGCAACTGACGTATGCCCTACGTTGCAGAATACTGTGCGGCGAAAGTTCTCCGCAGTTCCCTGCACCCTCAGCGGTCCATTTCGGGAAAATATAACGCAAAGTCACACTTTCCTTGACGAACTGTTTCCGGTCTGCTTCTCAGCTGCGCAGGCTCTCTGTACAGGCATGGTTCGCCGTTATCTCCGCTTCAACGGTTTAGTGTATTGAATTTGGCTATATTAAACCACGGATTTTTCGTTTGTCAATACCTGTTTGCAAATTTTTCAAAATCAGCCTATGTCCACAGTGGGTTCAGCGCTTCCGGCGGCTGTTCGTGCTGGAAAACTTCACCGCTTTTGCCGGCCTGCGGCGGCTGTGCAACGCACTGTAGTAGCCAAAGGCAGTGCCGCATAAGCCGCCCACAATGTGCATGAAGTTTGCTACATTGTCGTGCACAAAAATGATATCGTACACCTGCTGACCAAAGTACAGCGCTGCAACCAGCAGCATGGTGACCGGGATGCCGCCGGAGAAGCCCGCCAGCGACGAAAGCATGATGAGCATGAACACGATGCCGGACGCGCCCAGCAGCCCCGAACGTGGGAACAGCACGCATTGCAGCACGCCGGTGACCAGAGCGGTGAACACCATGCCGCACAAAAGCGGCTTGCTGCCGTACTTTTCTTCCATTGGCGGGCCAACAACGAGCAGCAGCAGCATGTTATTCAGAAAGTGATCCCAGCTGGCATGGCCCAGCACATGGCCGAACAGCCGGATGTAGAACAGCGGGTCCTTCAGCGAGGAGCGGTAGACACAGAACAGATGCATCGTCGTCCACCCGTCCGTCCACTGGTCGAGGAACAGCACCAGAAGTGACAGCAGGAAAAATGTGAGGATCACCGGGGAGTTGTACTGCAGTTCCAGTTTGAGTTTTACTTTTTTCATCCTCTTGTCTCCACCCAGTATTCGCCCATGCTCTGGCCGGGCTGGTTCGTCACTTCATCCTTGAGGTAATCGCCAAGGCCGCAGCTTTCCGGCTGCCATGCAAGGGCTGCTTCCACCGTGGGGTACTCCACCTCGGCATACCAGAACTCGGTGGGCTGGCCTTCGTCCACATGGTTCACTTCCAGCACAGAACCGTCCGGCAGGGTGTAGCTGCGGCGCAGCTTCGGGATGAGAGGTTTAGCGATAATCTTGTATTCCAGATCATCAAACAGTTCTTTGTCGATGCTGCGCTCGATCTCCTCGCGGGCAAGGCCGCCCCCGGATTTGAAGCAGAGGATGTAGTCCGTTCTGCCGCCGGTGAGGGCTTCTTCCCGGATGCGCACAGTGGGCCGCACGCTGATATAGCCCTGCCGCATGGCAAATTCCTCCCTGAGGGGCAGCCCCTCCGGCCAGCCCTTCACCATCCATTTGCGTTCGATCTCCATAATGCATCCCTCTTTCATGCGGTTTTTTGGCATTTCTTATTTATAATAACATGATTTTGTGCTATTATAAAGGGTAGATTTTTACTCCTTCAGTCTGCTTCGCAGCCAGCTCCCTCAGTGAGGGAGCCTACCCGCACGGTAAGCGTGTCGAGCGAACGCGGGACGAAGGGAGTTCGTCCATGATAAGGAGAACCATATGAAAGAACGCGCTTACCCTGTGTATACCGTCAACAAACACGCCGAGGGCCTGCTGGTGGGCGGGCACCCCTGGGTGTATGAGAACGACATCCTCCATTCCCCGGAAAATGAGCCGGAAAACGGCACGCTGGCCGATGTGGTCAGCACCAAGGGTTCCTACCTTGGCACCGGCTTTGTCTCGCTCAAGAGCAAGATCCGCGTGCGGCTGATCTCCCGCAATGCCAACGACACCTTTGATGCTACGTTCTGGCGCCGCCGGGTGGAATATGCATGGAACTACCGCAAAACCGTGTTGGAGCCCGCCGACCTTTCCGCCTGCCGCGTCATTTTTGGCGAAGCCGACCAGTTCCCCGGCCTGACTGTGGACCGGTTCAGCAACATCCTCGTCACGCAGACCCTGAGCGTGGGCATGGAAAAGCTCAAGCCCGTCCTCTTCCCCATTCTGGCAGAAGTCCTGCGCGCCGACGGCCAGACCATCGACGGCATCTACGAGCGCAACGATGAGGCTCTGCGCGCAAAGGAAGGTCTTGAGCAGAACAAAGGCTGGTTTGAGCTGCCCGGTGAGACTCACCCGGCAAGCACCCAGACCGAGATCTGTGAGAACGGAGTTTACTATCATGTGGACTTCGAGAACGGCCAGAAGACCGGCTTCTTCCTTGATCAGAAGTACAACCGCCGGGCGGTGGCACGCCTTGCTGCAGGCCACACCGTGCTGGACTGCTTTACCCACACCGGCAGCTTTGCACTGAACGCCGCTGCGGGCGGCGCTGCCCGTGTGACCGCCGCCGACATCAGCGCCGAGGCCATTGCCATGGCGCAGCGCAATGCCCAGCGCAACGGTCTGACCAATATGGACTTTTTGTGCGAGGACACCTTTGAGCTGCTGCCCCGCTTGGAAAGAGAGGGACACCCCTACGATTTTATCATTCTGGACCCGCCGGCCTTTACCAAGGCGCGCCGCACTGTGGAGAACGCCATGCGCGGTTACAAGGAGATCAACTACCGTGCCATGAAGCTGCTGCCTCGCGGCGGCTATCTGGCAACTGCCAGCTGCTCCCACTTTGCCACCGAGGAGCTGTTCATCAAGATGCTGCGCGCCGCTGCAAAGGATGCGCACCGCCAGCTGCGGCAGATCGAGGTGAAACAGCAGGCACCGGATCATCCGATCCTGTGGGGCGTGCCGGAGACGAATTATCTGAAGTTCTTTTTGTTCCAGGTGATCTGACCATTTAGAATGCCCTCCGCTTCGCTCTGGGCATATTTAAAGGAAATATTATTTTTATATTGGCGTTTGTCGCGGCCTGCGGGCCGCTCCAAACGCATTTTCACAAAAGGGGTCGTAGCGGGTAGTAGCATCTGCGGCTGTCACGCAACGGATAAGCCCAGATTTTGCAAATGCAATTGTCCGTAACGACTCCTCCCGTGAAAAAACAGTTCCGGCTGGCCCGCAGGCCTGCCGGAACTGCAAATTTAAAAATATTATTTCCGCTGATATTGCCAGAGCGCAAGCGGAGGCAATTTCAAATCGTTCTGTTCCGGTTTAAAGGTTCAAAAGTCATACCAAGCTCAGTTGTGCCAAAATTCGCAGAGAGCGTTTGTACAGAATCGTCAGATTTGTCAATTGCCTTTTTGGCCCGCCGGGGCTATAATCAAACCATAGACAGCAACGGCGCTGTGGGTCACCTCCTGACTCGCAGCGCCGTTTTTGTTAAGAAGCTTTCGTACTTCTGGGTGCGGCATTGCGGCAGACCAGAATGCAGACGAAAGGGTAAGAAAAATAAGATCAAGTAAGGAGTAGGATTTATGGCAGCGAATGTTATGGAAATCTACGGCAGCAAGGTCTTTAACGAACATGTGATGAAGGAGCGCCTGCCGAGCGCAACCTATAAGAGCCTGAAGAACACCCTGCACAAGGGTGCTCCGCTGGACATTGAGGTGGCAAACGTTGTGGCCAGCGTGATGAAGCGCTGGGCCATGGAGCTGGGTGCCACCCACTACACCCACTGGTTCCAGCCGCTGACCGGCATCACCAGTGAGAAGCACGACGGCTTCGTCTCCCCCGTGGGCGACGGCACCGCCATCATGGAGTTCTCCGGCAAGGAGCTGGTGCGCGGCGAGCCCGATGCATCTTCCTTCCCCTCCGGCGGCCTGCGCGCCACCTGCGAGGCCCGCGGCTACACCGCATGGGACCCCACCAGCTACGCCTTCGTCAAGGATGACGTGCTGTGCATCCCCACCGCCTTTGTCAGCTACACCGGCGAGGCTCTGGATAAGAAGACCCCCCTGCTGCGTTCCATGAACGCACTGTCCAATCAGGCAGTTCGCATCCTGAAGCTGTTCGGCAAGGATGTGGATTACGTCTCCACCACCGTCGGCCCCGAGCAGGAGTACTTCCTTATTAAGAAGGAAGATTACGAAGCCCGTCAGGATCTGATCCTCACCGGCCGCACCCTGTTCGGTGCCCCCTCTGCCAAGGGTCAGGAGCTGGAAGAGCACTACTTCGGTGTCATTCGTCCCGAGGTCTCCGAGTTTATGAAGGAGTTGGACGAAGAGCTGTGGAAACTGGGCATTCCCGCCAAGACCAAGCACAACGAAGTTGCTCCCTGCCAGCATGAGCTGGCTCCCATCTTCGACACCACCAACGTTGCCATCGACCACAACCTGCTGACGATGGAGATGATGAAGAAGATCGCTCCCAAGTACGGTCTGGTCTGCCTGCAGCATGAGAAGCCTTTTGAGGGCGTGAACGGCAGCGGCAAGCATAACAACTGGTCCATGTCCACCACCCACGAGAATCTGCTCGACCCGGGCGACACCCCCATGGAGAACCTGCAGTTCCTGGTGTTCCTGGCTGCTGTCATCAAGGCTGTTGACGAGTACGCCGATCTGCTGCGCACCTCCGTTGCCACTCCCGGCAACGATCACCGTCTGGGTGCCAACGAGGCACCTCCGGCTATCATTTCCATCTTCGTGGGCGAAGAGCTGGAAGCTGTCATCGATGCTATCGCATCCGATTCCCCCTATGCCGGCCCCGTCAAGATGAAGATGGATCTGGGCGTTGATGTCCTGCCCAAGTTCAGCAAGGATACCACCGACCGCAACCGTACCTCTCCCTTTGCCTTCACCGGCAACAAGTTCGAGTTCCGTATGCCCGGTTCCGCTGAGAACCTGAGTGATGCCAACACCATCCTGAACACCGCCGTCGCAAAGGAACTGAAGGGCTACGCCGACGAGCTGGAGAGTGCTGAGGACTTTACCAGCGCCGTGATCGCTCTGGTCAAGCGCACCATCCGCGACCACCGCCGCGTCATCTTCAACGGCAACGGCTACACTGCCGAGTGGGAAGAAGAAGCCGCAAAGCGCGGTCTGCCCAACAAGAAGAACACCCCCGCTGCTCTGCCTGCCCTGATCGAGCCCAAGAACATTGCCCTGATGGAAGAGTTCGGCGTGCTGACCAAGGTAGAGATGGAGAGCCGCTACGAGGTGGAAATGGAGCACTACTCCAAGATCATCAACATCGAGGCTCTGACCATGCTGGAAATGGCCCGCAAGCAGCTGCTGCCTGCCGTCAACTCCTACATGAGCGAGCTTGCCAATACCGCAGCATCCAAGCTGGCCGTCAGCGAGAACATCAGCGTGCGCAGTGAGACCAAGGCCCTGACTAAGCTCTCTGCTGATGCCGATGCTATGAGCGACGCTGTCGATACCCTGCAGGATGCAGTGGATGCTTCCAAGGCATTGCCCACCGAGGCAGAAAAGGCCGTTGCTTTCCACGACAACGTGCTGCCTGCAATGGATGCTCTGCGTGCCGCTGCGGACGACGCCGAGACCATCTGCGGTGAGGATTATTGGCCTCTGCCCAGCTACAGCAAGATGCTCTACTACGTCTGATCTTTCATCAGCGTAACAGCAGAATAGCATCCGTAGGCTGCGGAATTTAAAATTGCCATTCTCCTTTTCCTATTTCTTACACCAGCCTAAAGACCTGCTCCCATTCTGAGGGCAGGCCTTTAGGCGTTTTATTTGAAAGGGAAACCATTATGAGCTATTCGACCCAACAGGACATCCTTGATTTTGTGGAGGACAATAACGTCAAATTTGTGCGCTTTGCCTTCTGCGATATCTTTGGCACTCAGAAGAACATTGCCGTGCTGGCAAACGATCTGCCCAAAGCTCTGGAAGACGGTGTCTGCTTCGACGGCAGCTCCATTGCCGGCTTCATGAAGGTGGAGGAAAGCGACCTTGTGCTGCGGCCGGATCTGTCCACCGTGACTATCCTCCCCTGGCGCCCTACCGAGGGCCGGGTGATGCAGTTCTTCTGTGATGTGGAAAAGCCGGACGGCCAGCCCTTTGGCGGCAACTGCCGCGGCTTTCTGCGCAGCGTGAACCGAAAATTCAAAAAGCTGGGCATCACCTGCAATGTGGGCGCAGAGTGTGAGTTTTACCTGTTCGAGAATGATGACCGGGGCCGCCCCACCCGTATCCCCATCGACTTTGGCGGCTACTTTGACGTGGCCCCGCTGGACGCAGGCGAGAACCTCCGCCGGGACATCTGCCTGACCATGGAGCAGATGGGCATGAGCCCTCAGCACAGCCATCACGAAAGCGGCAACGGCCAGAACGAGATCGACTGCCACCACGCAGGCCCCCTCAAGACCGCCGACAACGTGATGATGTTCAAGCAGATCGTGCGCGCCATTGCCACCCGCAGCGGCATCCATGCAAGCTTCCTGCCCAAGCCCCTGCCGGATCAGGCAGGCAGCGGCCTGCACATCAACCTGTCCCTTTACATGGATGGCCGCAACCTGTTTGAGGGCGACATTGCCCCGGACAGCATTGCAGGCAGCTTTATGGCCGGCGTGCTGGCCCACAGCCGGGAGCTGACCGTGTTCACCAACCCTCTGCCCAACAGCTATCAGCGCTTTGGCTGCGATGAAGCGCCCCGCTATGTGAGCTGGAGCCGCCAGAACCGCAGCCAGCTGGTGCGCATCCCGCAGGTAAAGGGCGACAACTGCCGCATGGAGCTGCGCAGCCCGGACCCTGCCTGCAACCCCTATCTGGCCATTGGTCTGGTTCTGGCTGCCGGATTGGACGGCATCGAGAACCGCATGGTGCTCTCTGCCCCCGTGAACAAGAATCTGTTCGACCCCTCTATGGCTGAGGGCCTCAGCCTTGAGACTCTGCCCGCCAGTCTGGAAGAGGCCGTGCAGGCTGCGGAGGAGAGCGAATTTTTGCGCAGAGTGCTGCCCGAGCAGCTTGCCAGCCGCTACTTTACGGAAGAACTGAAGCGCTGCGAAGCACTGAAACACGCGTCCGACCCTGTTGAGTACGAGCGTACCCATTACTTCAACGCCATCTGACCCCTGCAAAAGAGAGTGTGTAGGAGAAAGGAGCGAAGGAAATGGGACGTGCACTGATCGTAAGTGCCGGTGCAAGCTCCAACGAGTATATCGCTGCACGGCTGACCGAAATGGGCTACAGCCGCCCGGTGATCATTCCCAGCGGGGCCGAAGCCCGACGGCGCATGACGGAATCGGATTTTGAGCTGATCGTGGTCAACTCTCCCCTGCCCGATGAATTCGGGCATGAGGTGTGCATCAATGCTGTGGAAAAAACAGATGCCGGTGTCGTGTTTCTGGTCAAGGCCGCACAGGCTGAGCAGCTTTTGGGGCCTTTGAGCGAGCAGGGGGTATTGCTGCTGTCAAAGCCCTTCAGCACCGCCTTTTTTGTGCAGGCCATGCACATGGCGGCGGCGGGCAACCACCGCCTGCTGCGTGCCCGGCAGGAGAACGCCCGCTTACAGGAAAAAATCGCACAGGTGCGGCTGGTGAGCCGGGCAAAATGCTGCCTTGTGGAGCACGAGCACATGACCGAAGCCGAGGCACACCGCTACATAGAAAAACAGGCCATGGATACTCGTCGTGACCGCACAGAAATTGCACAGGAAGTCCTTGAAAATTATGAGGACATGGGTGTATAATATTGGATTGGGAAAAGTATCCTTGCTTTCACCGGCTCATTTTGGGAGAGGCTGAGAGCAAGACCGTTCACCTGAAAGAATTCACAAAGGTTTATAAGGGAAAAAATTCAGAAAAACAAAAATAGAGGAGGAAATTCTATGGCAGAGAAACAAACCAAATTCATCTTTGTCACCGGCGGTGTCGTCTCCGGCCTTGGCAAGGGCATCACAGCCGCATCGCTGGGCCGTCTGCTCAAGTGCCGCGGTCTGAAGGTGGCCAGCCAGAAGCTGGACCCCTATGTGAATGTGGATCCCGGCACCATGAGCCCGCTGCAGCATGGCGAAGTGTTCGTGACGGATGACGGTACCGAGACCGATCTGGATCTGGGCCACTACGAGCGCTTCATCGACGAGAACCTGAACAAATACTCCAACCTGACCACCGGCAAGGTGTACTGGAACGTACTGAACAAGGAACGTCAGGGTGCATATCTGGGCCAGACCGTGCAGATCATTCCCCACATCACCAACGAGATCAAGAGCTACATCTACAATCTGGCCTCTTCCACCGAGGCTGACGTGGTCATTACCGAGATCGGCGGCACGACCGGTGATATTGAAAGCCAGCCCTTCCTCGAGGCCATCCGTCAAGTGGGTCTGGAGCAGGGCCGCGACAACTGCTGCTACATTCATGTGGTGCTGGTGCCCTACATTTCCGGCTCGGACGAGTACAAATCCAAGCCTGCACAGCACTCTGTGAAAGAGCTGCAGGGCATGGGCGTGAACCCGGACATCATCATCCTGCGCGCAGACGGCAGTGTGGGCGGCGACATCCGCCGCAAGATCAGCACTTTCTGCAATGTGAAGCCTGAGTGTGTGATTGAGAACCTGACCATGCCCAGCCTGTACCAGTGCCCGCTGATGCTGCACACCGGTGGTCTGGACGAGGTCGTGGTGCAGAAGCTCAAGCTGGACGTTCCTCCTGCCGACCTGACCGAGTGGAAGCAGGTGGTCAGCCGCATTGCCACCCGCAGCAAGACCTGCAGCATTGCGCTGGTGGGCAAATACGTCAAGCTGCACGACGCTTACCTCTCCGTGATGGAGAGCCTGTACCACGCCGGCTTTGAGAACGACAGTCAGGTGGAGATCCGCTGGGTGGAGAGCGAGGACCTGACCGACCAGGCCGCCTGCAAGGAAGCCTTTGCAGATGTGGACGGCATCATCGTACCCGGCGGCTTTGGCGACCGCGGCATTGAGGGCATGATCCAGGCTGCACAGTATGCCCGCGAGAACCATGTTCCCTACTTTGGCATCTGCCTTGGCATGCAGATCATGGTGATGGAGTTTGCCCGGGGCGTTTTGGGCTACAAGGATGCAAATTCCAGCGAATTCACCCCGGATGGCAAGCATAATGTGATCGCCCTGATGGCCGACCAGCAGGGCAACATTCCCAAGGGCGGCACCATGCGTCTGGGTAAATACCCCTGCAAGGTGATGCCCGGCACCAAGATGGCCGAGTGCTACGGCGAGGCCGAGATCTGGGAGCGCCACCGCCACCGCTACGAGTTCAACAACGAGTTCCGTCAGGAGATGCAGGACGCCGGTCTTGTTATTTCCGGCACCAGCCCCGACGGTCGTCTGGTAGAGACTGTAGAGCTGCCCGGCCGTGACTTCCATTTGGGCGCACAGTTCCACCCGGAGTTCAAGAGCCGTCCGAACCGTGCTCACCCGCTGTTCAAGGCATTCATTGCTGCGGCACTCAAGTTCCGCGCCAGCGAGCAGCGCAGCCTGCTGCACATGTAAACCATAAAAATAAGGTGCTGTCTGTGCGGACAGCACCTTATTTTTTACCCATATAATCCATGATCCTGCAAGGCATTATTCATAGTGGTCATTTTCCAGATCACACACCACAAACCGGTCCACGATGCGGGCCATCCCGTGGAACATCTGTTCCGTAAGTTCCTTGCGGCGCTGCAGCTCCATCCGTTCCGCTTCCGCTTTTTGCAGAGAACTCCCGGTGGCTTTGTTCTATCCTTGATTTCCGATCAGCACCACGGCCACATCGTTGACATTCGTGCCGGTCGCGCCGGTGATGATGAGCCCATCCACCGCCTTGAGGGCATGGTAGGCATCGTTGTTCTGCAGCACATCGTACACGTTCAGCTGGTTCTGCGCCAGTGCCGTGGCCGTGCTGCCGTCCACATAGCCGCCCGCAGCATCGGTTGGGCCGTCGGTGCCATCGCTGCCCACCGAAAAGACAGCTGCATCCAGCCCGGCGATCATTGGTGCTGCAGCAAGGGCCAGCTCCTGATTGCGCCCACCCAGACCTGTTCCGGTCAGGTGGACGACCGTCTCACCGCCTGCAAGAAAGGCCAGCTTTTTGCCCTGCCCCGCGTGGGTGCGGGCTATGGAACCAAGGAAGCTGCCAGCCTCCCGCGCTTCACAGCAGAGCCTGTCGGTCAAGATCACCGGCTCATAGCCCAGCTCCCGGCAGGCGTTGGCTGCTGCGCTGCACAGCTCCCGCACGCTGCCGGTGATCTGCGTGGCAACATGGTCCAGCACCTTTGGAGTCTCCTGTGCCAGCAGAGCCTTGGCCTGTGCCGAAAGCTGCAGGTGATATTTTTCCGCAATGGCAAGGGCCTGTGCACAGGTGGAGGTATCCGGCACCGCCGGACCGCTGGCGATCATATCCAGCGGGTCGCCCAGAATATCGCTGAGCACGATGCTGAACACCTGCGCGGGCGCACAGCTCTGTGCAAACCGCCCGCCCTTGACCCCGGACAGGCGCTTGCGAATGGTGTTCATCTCCACGATATCGGCCCCGCTGGCAAGCAGCTGGCCCGTGATCTGCTGCAGCTCTGCGCCGGGGATCAGCGGCTTCTCAAACAGTGCACTGCCGCCGCCGGACAGCAGAAACAGCACCGTATCCTCTGCCGTTAAGCCCTGCACCAGTTCCAGCGCTTTCCGGGTGGCGGCAAAGCCATTCTCGTCCGGCACGGGGTGCCCGGCTTCGCAGCAGTCCACGCCAGGGATCGTGCCCTTCACGTGGCCGTATTTGGTCACGACCACGCCGCCATCCACCCGGCCAAGAAATTTCACCGCAGCATGGGCCATCTGCCATGCTGCCTTACCGGCAGCCACCAGCAGCACCCTGCCGCCCTGCGGCCGGAAATTTTTCAGCGCGCGGCGCACCGCTTCGTCCGGCAGAACAGCGTTCAGGCTGGCACGGATGATGGCATCTGCATCTCTGCGCAGTGTTTCGTTTTTCAGCATGTCGTTCTCCCCTTTTCCATCGCTTCTTGTCCGTGGACAAAAAACACCTGTACAGTCTCTTCCTATGCAGGAAAACGCCGTACAGGTGTTCTGATCTTTTTACTTACTTTGTGCTTGCCGGAGCAACCTCAAAGTCGATCTTGCCCAAGTTCACATCCGCACGCACAATGGTGATCATCATGGTGTCGCCCAGGCTCCAGTTCTTGCCGGAGACGGGGTCGGACAGGCGGATGCCCTCGGTGAGCATGGTACCGGAGGGGGTCAGGCTGGAAGCCGGCACAAAGCCCTCCACGCCGTTGTCCAGCTCAATGAACAGGCCGCGCTGGGTCACGCCGGAAATGCGGCCCTCGTAGCACTCGCCCAGATGGCGGCGGGCATACTCGGCCTTGTAGCAGTCCTCGGCCTTGCGCTCGATCTGCATTGCAATGATCTCGCGCTCACTGGACTGCTTGCTTGCCTTCTCGGCAAAGTCGCTGTAGCGCAGCACCATGGTATCCTTATCCATGCCCTTGAGCTGGGCGGTCATGATGCGATGGATGGCCAGATCCGGGTAGCGGCGGATGGGACTGGTGAAGTGAGCGTAGTCCTTCAGCACCAGACCGTAGTGGCCCTTGGGTTTTTCCTCATACACAGCCTTGGACATGCAGCGCAGCATACCGGTATTGATGATCTGCTCATACGGGCCGCCGCGCACACCTTCCAGAATGGCGCTCAGCTCCTTGGGGGTGGGCACATCCTTGGCAAAGTGATCGTTGATGCCGCAGGCCTGCAGCAGAGTGTGCAGACGCTCCAGCTTTTCAGCATTGGGTTCCTCGTGCACACGGTACACGAAGGGGATCTGCTTCACGCGGGCAAAGTGGGCAGCGCACTGGTTGGCCAGCAGCATGAACTCTTCGATCATAGCTTCGCTCTCGCCGGAGGTGCGCTTTTTCACATCGATGCAGTGGCCGTCCTCGTCGAGGATCAGCTTCACCTCGCCGCTCTCGATATCCATGCAGCCGCGCTCCTTGCGCAGGCGGGCACGGTGGCCGTACAGCTCCTTCATGGCGGGCAGCTGGCTGAGCACTTCATGGTACTTGCCCTTCAGCTCGTCGTCAGCACTGCCGGCCAGCAAGGCGTTGATCTCGGAGTAAACACCCTTGACGCGGCTGCGGATGACCGACTTGACAAAGCGGTAATCGATCAGGTTGCCATCCTTATCCAGATGCATCAGGCAGGAGAAGGCCAGACGCAGCACGCCCTCATTCAGGCTGCAGATGCCGTTGGAAAGCTGCTTGGGCAGCATGGGCACCACCTGATCGGCATAGTAGACACTGGTTGCGCGGTTAAACGCTTCGTTGTCCAGTTCGCTGCCGGGCTTGACATAGTTGGAAACATCTGCAATGTGGACACCCAGCTCAAAACCGCCCTCCGGGGTCTTGGTCAGGCTGATGGCATCATCGATATCCTTGGTCTCAGCACTGTCAATGGTGAAGATGGGCAGGGCGCGCAGATCCATGCGGCCCTCGGTGTCCTTTTCAGTGACCTCAGCGTTCTCCAGCTTCTTGGCTTCCTCACGAACCTTATCCGGGAAGCGGCTGCGGATATCCTGCGCATAGAGCAGGGCCTTTGCGCAGCGCTTTGCTTCGTCCGAGCTGCCAAACCGCATGGCAACGCCCACGCGGTGATCTTCCTGCCGATTGCCGCGCTGCAGGATCTCCACGGCCACCTTGTCGCCGTCCTTTGCACCGCCCTCGCAGTCACGCATCAACTGCATGGAGATGGCCGGGCAGTCGTCCGGCACGAACTTCAGGCGGCCCTCAATGCGGCGGGCAGTGCCCACCAGATCGTTCTTTTCTTCCAGAATGGCCAGGATCTCGCCTTCATCACTGCCCTCCACACGGGGGTGCTCAAACTTTTCCACAAGCACCATGTCGCCGGGCATGGCACCGCGGGTAAAACGGCCCGGGATAAAGATATCGCTGGTGCCGTCCTCCAGCATGACAAAGGCAAAATTCTTGCCCAGTTTTACCACCTTGCACAGCAGAGCCTTGTCTGCACGGCCGGAGCGCACCGTAAAGAACACGCCCTGACGCTGGCAGATGACCGCCTCGTGCACCAGCTGATCCACAGCCTCCATCACCTTGCGGTCCGAGCCGCGGTCCCCGCCGAATTTGGATTTGAGGTCTTTGACGGTGCACGGCTGATTCTGGATCGCGTGCTCAATTTTATCGCGCATTGCCATAATATTTTTTCTCCTTGCTCTTCCATGGCCGCAGCCTCCAACGTGCCGCAGCGCTGCCAATCGTGGGCCAGCTGCCCCACCCTGCCCAGCGGCCAGACTGCCGCCGACATCCTATCATAACACAGAAAAACAGCCCCGTCCTTTACACGGGGCTGCACGAACCTTGTCAACCTGCCAGACGGCCTGCAAACAGACATGCCAGAATGGCAACCACAAAGAAAACAATGCCTGCAATGCGGGTGGTCTTGGCCAGCATCTGATCAGCCGGGGTCAAACGGGCATTGTTTGCGCCGCCCATACTGCCGTTGATGGCACCGGAAAGGCCCTGACCGTGGGTGTGCTGCATGAGAGTGAGGAAAACGATGACGAGCGAAGCGATCAGCAGGATCACACCGCCAACAATTTCGATAACAGACATGGATTGAAACGCTCCTTTATTTTAATTCAACAAAAACTACGCAGAAATACAAATATATAGTAGCATAACAAGCGCAAAAAAGCAAGCAGAAACCGTGCATTTTTATGCCAGAAGGTCCAGCATTGCGCACAGTCGGGCAAAGATGGCGGCGCTGGAATGTTCCGTGCTCACCTGCCCGTCCTGCAGCACCACAATGGTGTAGCGCGGCTGCTGCGCCGGGTAAAACCCTGCGAACCACAAGTTTTTGCGTTCCGTGCCATCCGGTGTGAACTGCCCGGTCTGCGCGGTACCGGTCTTGCCGCCAGCCCCTTCTTCCAGCCCGGCAGCATCCTGTGCGGTGCCCTCTTCCACCACCTGCTGCAGCATTTTACGCAGGAGCGCTACATTTTCCGCACTCATCACCCGCCTTGACTGCGGATGTGCAAGCGTTTCCAGCGGCGTACCGTCAGTTTCATCCACCGAGCCACACACGAAGAAAGGCGTGCGGTACACCCCGCCGGAAGCAATGGTGTTCATCATGGCGGCGATCTGTACCGGTGATGCCAGCAGACCGCCCTGCCCAAAGCTGAAATTTGCCAGCTGGCCGCTCTGGGCAAGCTCCCCGGCAGACGGCAGCTTTCCGGCATCGGCGTGCAGCGCACCTGCCACCGGCACCTCCTGCCCGAAGCCAAGCTGCCGAGACATCTGCAAAAGCGTCTCTGCCCCCAGCTGCTGCCCCAGCCGGATAAAATAGCCGTTGCAGCTTTTTTCCAGAGCCGCAGTCATGTCCACCGTTCCGTGCGGAACACCGCCTGCGCAGCGGAAGATCTGTCCATCCACCACCACAGCACCGGTGCATTCGTACTCCGGCAGGATGCCCTGCTCCAGCGCTGCCGCAGCCAGCACCGGCTTGAACACTGAACCCACAGCATAGCTTTCCAGTGCACGGTTCAGGAACGGACTGTCCGGTGCATCCAGACTTGCGGCAAGGTCATCCGGGTCATAGCCCGGTACGCTGACGCTGGCGCGAACCGCAGCAGTGGCCGTGTCCAGAACCAGAATGCAGCCGCTGGTCATGGTGTCTGCGGCCACCGCTTCGGCGGCACGCTGCACCGGGCGGGAGATCGTCAGCTGCACGCCCACCGCACTGCTGTCCTGCCGGGTGAGCTGCGGTGTTTCCCCGGCCCGCAGCCGTCCTTGTGCTGTGACCGCGCACACCAGCGTGTCATGCTCCTTTGTCCCGGCCAGCTGGCTGTCCAGCGCCTTTTCCAGCCCGGCAGTGCCGCGGCCTTCTGCATCCAGATAGCCGATCAGATGCTGGCACAGCGGAACTTCTGCGCAGCGCCGTGCCGTTGCAAAGCAGCGTATGCCGCGCCCGGAAAGGTCGCGGTCCACTTCCAGCAGAAACGGTGCGGAGCGGTTGCGGTTCCGGTACAAAAGTGCCTGCCCGGCACTGTCCGTAAATGCATACAGGCGTGTGTAGTTGTTTTCGCCCGGGAAGCAGAGGGCAAGATACCGCGTTTCCAGCCCGGTGAGAAGCAGGCCGCTGTGATCGTAAAAACTGCCCCGCCGGGCAGGCAGCGAGAGCCGGACCGTGCTCTGCGCTTCGGCCCGGGCAGCATAGGTATGGTTCTCTGCCAGAAAATACAGGCGGCACAAAACCACCGCAAACCCCAGCAGAACAGCTGCATACAACGCCAATACCCGTTTGCCGGACATCTGCTCACCCCTTTTTGATAGAGTGGGCTGCATCTGTGGTTTCTATACAAAAAGAGACGGAGTCTCCGAAGAGATCCCGTCTCCATAAAGTACTTATTGAGTAAGCAATTCCGCTTCATACGTCGAAAATCACAGGTTGCCGGCGATCTGTTCAAAGGCTCTTTCAACCGATTCAAAACTGCTGTGCGTGTAGACATCCAGCGTCACACTGGCATTGGAGTGTCCCATCAGGTATTGCAGGCTCTTCACATCCAACCCGGCCTGCTGAACATTGGTGCAGAAGGTGTGTCGCAGCACATGAGATGTAATGCGCGGAACAGGTTTGCCGTACGCCTTCTCAAACTTTCCCTGCACGCCACGCACAAACA
This sequence comes from Faecalibacterium sp. BIOML-A1, assembly GCF_009679715.1. NCBI lineage: Bacteria > Bacillati > Bacillota > Clostridia > Eubacteriales > Oscillospiraceae > Faecalibacterium > Faecalibacterium sp. BIOML-A1. The sequence continues at coordinate 72 of NZ_WKZJ01000004.1, read as the reverse complement.
AACAGCGGCCCCGCAGACCTTTTTCAAAGTCTGCGGGGCCTTGTGCTGTGGGGCTATTTTACCTGCACGGTC